>NZ_CABUCJ010000095.1 GCF_902490045.1 uncultured Anaerotruncus sp. | reverse complement strand
ACGGAACGCCCGCCTCTTTTCCTCCAGAGCGGCCCGGTCAGGGCTTTTCCGGGTCCGGTTTTTCATTCCGGCTGCAAAACTCGCCGATCGCCTGCACGGTTTTGGAAAATTCCTCGTCCGTCTCCAGCGCGGCGATGCCCTCATCGATCATCCGCAGGAGGTCGTCCTCCCGCCGGACAGGCTCGCTGCTCAAACTCATCCGCCCGCCTCCTTTTGCGCGCCCGGGTCCCGGGTTTTCATCAGTTTAGCATATTTCGCGGCGGGGCGCAAGGGAGGCGGGACCCGCGCGCCCACGGTTGCAAACCGGCGGGATTTGTATTAAAATAGAGACGTCCCGGCGGGCGGAAAAGGGGGATGGCATGGCGGATTCAATGATCACCAAGCAGGCGCTGGCCGCGTCCATCAAGGAGCTGATGGAGCGGGAGCCGCTTTCCAAGATCTCGGTGGGGGATATCGCCTCCAACTGCGGGGTAAACCGCCAGACCTTCTACTACCATTTCAAGGATAAATACGAGCTTGTCAACTGGATTTACTATACCGAGACGGTCAAGCTCATGAGCAGCTTTTCGGACCGCGCCCACTGGACCGACGGGCTGGGCGCCCTCTGCCGCTATATGCGGGACAACAAGCGCTTTTACATCAACGCCCTGAGCACGCCGGGGCAGAACTCCTTTCAGGAGTACCTGCTGGAATTTGCCCACGGGCTGGTCCGGTCGCTCGCGGAGGAGCTGCTCGGCGAAAGCCCAATCAGCGAGGAGGACCTCGAATTTATCGCCGATTTCTACGCGTTCGCCTTCGTGGGGCTCATTATGAAATGGGCCCGCCACGGCATGAAGGAGGAGCCGGACGGCTACATCCTGCGGGTCAAGGAGATGACCGACGCGAGCATCCAATACGCGCTCGAAAAGTATAAGACGGAATGAACGGCCGCCCATGGACGGCGGCCGTATCGGCCAAAGACGCCCGGCATCCGAAAGGATGCCGGGCGTCTGCCGTTCAGATCGCGTTTTCGGGGCGGGGGGAGAGCTGCGGCCCGAGCGGAAGCGCGGGATTGACGCGCAGCGCGCGGCTTCCGGGGGAGATTGCCTCGGCGACATACTGCGCGTCGCGCCGCAGGTCGATCAGCAGCAGCGGACGCCCCTTGTGGCGGCCGCGGTCGCCGCAGACCATCCGGTAGAGCCTGTCCTCGAGGGCGGGCTCCCCGGCGGGGCAGCGAAAGCAGCCGTAGAGGCAGTGCCCGGCGCGCATCCGGTCGAGGAACGCCCCGCCCGTCAGGTCGTCGGCGGTCCCGGGGGTGCAGGCGGCCGCGAAGCCGTAGAGCCTGCGCGCCGCGTGCAGGATCCCGAAGGCCCCGGAGGCGTCCGTTTCGGGCGCGACCTCGACCGAAACGGCGAGGTTGGGGGCCTTTTCGAGCAGGGCGGCGGTCTCCGGGGTGATCTGCGCGGCGGGCAGCTCGGCGAAAAAGGCGCTTTCGGGATAGCGTCCGGCGAGCGCGCAGGCCTCCCGCACGTCGGCGCCGCGCAGCACGAAGATGTAGCAGCCGAGGGCGTTCGCCTCGCGCGGGACGGGGGAATCCGCGCGGGCGGGCCCGTCGAGCAGGAGCATCCAGGGCAGGTGCCCGCCCCGCGCGGCCTCCTCCTGGCGGAGCCGCCCGACCCCCCAGGTGAGCCCCGACGCGCCGAGGTTGACCCCCATCGTGCGCAGGACGCGCGGATCCACCCAACTGACGGCGTCCGCGACGAGCTGGTAATAGGGGGAGGCGGGGCTTTGCAGCGCGGCGTGCGCCCGCGCGAAGAAGCGCTTCTGCTGCGGGCCCTTCGCGCAGCTGTCCCCGAGGTCCACCAGGTTGCGCAGGCCGCGCTTCGGGTCGCGCGGAAGGTCGCGCAGAGCCTTGTCGACGATCCCGGCCACCACCGCGCGCAGCATCCGGTGCTGAAATTCCATGTCCGTGCCTCCCCCAAGAAATTTTTCCGACTTTATTATATCCGCCGGATGCCGCCCGCGGTATAGACAAAAACCGGATTTGTCAAAAAAAAACGACAGTTCCGGGGAGGTGTCGTATTTTTAGACAGATGAAAAAACTGTCTAATTACATCGCGCGGGCCGGGTGATATAGTGGGGATGGTTTAAGAAGGGGAGGCGCGGTTTGGAGCGCTTCCCGCATCGAATGAGGGGGTTTTGGCTTGCTCAAGAAATTTGCGCGGGCGCTCACGCGCTCGCCAAAGACGATCATCCTTCTCGCGCTGCTGCTGCTCCTGCCCAGCCTGTACGGCGCGGTCAACACCCGCGTCAACTACGACATCCTCTCCTACCTGCCCGGGGAGCTCGACTCCTCGCAGGGGCAGGCGGTGCTCGAGGACACCTTCCACAGCGCGGCGACCGCGATGCTGGTCGTCGAGGGGATGCCCGCGCGCGACGTGGAGAAGCTGCGGGACGCGATTGAGGAGGTCCCCGGCGTGAGCGACGCGATGTGGATCTCCAGCATACTCGATATCAGCGTCCCCAAGGAGATCCTCCCGGACGAGATCAAGGACGTCTTCTACAGCGAAAAGGCGAAGGACTCGACGATGATCATCGTCCAGTTCGAGCACCCCGGCGCCTCCAACGAGACGCTGCAGGCGATCGACGACGTGCGCGCCCTCTGCGACGAGCGGTGCTTTCTGGCGGGCGTGTCGATCTTCCTGAAGGACACCAAGGACCTCGTCGAGCAGGAGATGCCCTTCTACACGCTGCTGGCGGTCGCCTTTTCGATCGTCGCCATGTCGCTTACGATGGAATCGGTCGTCCTGCCCTTCGTCTTTTTGATGGGCATCGGCTTCGCGGTGGCCTACAACTTCGGCACCAACATTTTTCTGGGGCAGGTCTCCTATATCACCAAGGCGATCGCCGCGATCCTGCAACTGGGCGTTTCCATGGACTACTCGATCTTCCTCTTCGACCGGTACGACGAGGAGAAGAGCAGGTTTGAGGACCGGCGGGACGCGATGGCCAGCGCCATCCAGGGGGCGTTCGTCTCCCTGTCCGGCTCGTCGATGACCACCGTGGCGGGCTTTCTGGCGCTGTGCGCCATGCGCCTCGGGCTCGGCCCCGACCTCGGGCTCGTGATGGCCAAGGGCATCGTCATCGGCATCCTCGTGGTGCTCACCGTGCTGCCCTCGCTGATCCTCGTCTTCGATAAGCCGATCCACCGCTGGAGCCACCGGTCGCTCATCCCCGACCAGACAAAGATCAACGACTGGATCATTGACCACAAGAAGACCTTCGTCGCGCTCTTCCTGGTGCTCTTTGTCCCGGCGCTCATCCTGCAGAGCAGGACGCAGATCTATTACAACATCGACCAGTCGCTTCCGGAGGACCTGCCGTCGACCGTGGCGACCAACAAGCTCAAGGACGAGTTCGACATGGCGACCACCCATTTCGTGATCGTCGACGACAATCTCCCGGCCTACCGCCTGAACGCGATGGAGAAGGAGATGGAGAAGGTCGACGGGGTGGAGGCGCTGCTCGCCTACAATAAATTCGTCGGCCCGGGCATCCCGGACAATTTCATCCCGCAGGAGCTCAAGGACATCTGCAAGAAGGACGGCAAGCAGATGCTCATGATCAACTCCCGCTACAAGGCGGCGCGCGAGGAGGAAAACGCCCAGATCGAGGCGCTGAATGAAATCGCCAAGCGGTACGACCCCGGCGCGCTGATCACCGGCGAGGGCGCGATGACCAAGGACCTGATGGACATCACGACGGTCGACATCCAGGTGACCAACGTGCTTTCGGTCCTGGCGATCCTGCTCATCGTGGGGCTGACCTTCAAGTCGTTCACCGTGCCGGTCATCCTCGTGGCGGCCATCGAGCTGTCGATCTTCATCAACCAGGGCATCCCGGCCCTGACGGGGACGGTCATCCCCTTCGTGTCGCCCATCGTCATCGGCTGCATCCAGCTCGGCGCGACGGTCGACTACGCCATCCTGATGACCACCCGCTTCCGCGAGGAGCTGCAGAACGGACATGAGCGCGTCGAGGCGATCAAGATCGCCTCGAGCGCCTCGGATAAATCGATCATCACGAGCGCCTCGGTCTTCTTCTGCGCGACCTTCGGCGTCTCGCTCATCTCCAAGATCGAAATCATCAAGAGCATCTGCTCGATGCTGGCGCGCGGCGCGGTCGTCAGCGCGCTGGTCAGCATCTTCATCCTGCCGTCGGTGCTGCTCGCCTGCGAAGGCTTCATCGCGAAGACCTCCCACAACTGGCGCAGCGACATCACCCCGCCGCCAAGAAAGCGGCTGGGAAAGCGGCTCAGAGAGCTCCATGCAAAACAGGGGGAATCGATATGAAACCAAAGAACCTTTCCTTGCGCGCGCTCTGCGTGCTGCTCGCCCTTTCGGTGGCGGCCGCCGCGCTGCTTTCGGGCTGCGCGGCGGCGTCCGCCGAGGAACCCGCCCGGCCGGCCGCGGCGCAGGCGGAGCCGGAGAAGGAAAAGCCGGAAAACCTCATCGGCTCCAAGAAGAGCGAGACGGTCTACGTCAACCTCGACCCGACCGGCCGCCCCTATGACACGGTGGTCACCGACTGGCTGCACAGCGACACGCCCGGCGTGACCTTCGAGGACGTCTCCGACCTCAAGGGGATCGAAAACATCAAGGGGGACCAGGGCCCCCGGCAGGAGGGGGAGCGCCTGAGCTGGCAGCTCGACGGCACCGACCTCTACTACACCGGCCGCACCGGCAAGGAGCTGCCGCTCGAGGTGAAGATCACCTACAGCCTCGACGGGAAGCAGTACGACCCGCAGGAGCTGGCCGGGAAGTCCGGCAGGCTGGAAATCCGCCTCTCCTTCAAAAACACCTCGAAGCATGAGGTGGAGATCGGCGGCGAAAAGACCGTCATGTACACGCCGCTCATGGTGGCGGCGGGCATGGCCCTCCCGGACGACACCTTCGGCAACGTCAAGGTCAGCGACGGCTCGGTCGTCACCGACGGCAGCAGCCAGGTGGTCGCGATGGTCTGCCTGCCGGGCCTGAACGACAGCCTCGCGCTCGACAGCTACAGCGTCCAGGAGCTGAACGACCTCGACTTTCCCGAGGAGTTCACTGTTACCGCAGACGTCGCCGGCTTTGAGATGGGCCCGATCATGATCGCGGCCACCCCCGAGCTGCCCGACCTCGACGACCTCAAAAAGAGCGACGAGTTCGACGACATGGAGCAGGACCTCCACGACCTGCGCGACCTGCAGAACGACCTCGAAACCGTCGACCCCGACCGCGACATCCGCTCGCTGCTCACCGACCCCGGGCGCACCGACGCGGCGAGGCTGATCATCGACGACGTCTTCGATTTCTACGACCTCAACAAGGATATCCTCGATATCCTGCCCAAATACATCACCGACGAGAACGTCCGCCTCTACGACCGCATCGACCACGACCTGAGCGAAAAGGCGATGGGCACCCTGCTCGACGACGACGAGCTCGCCGACCTCTTCGACCTTGTGGACGATCTGAGTCCCAACCGCCTGCAGGAGCTGGTGGACGACTACGACGAGCTGCAGAAAAACAAGCGGCTCAAGGCGCAGCTCGACCAGATCATCGCGCAGGCGGACCAGGGCGGCCTCCAGACCCTGCTGGACGATCTCAAGACGGTCTACGCGGGCGTCAAAACCGCGCAGGCCGCCGACCCCGAGGGATACCGGGAGGGCCTCCAGGCGCTCGGGCAGTTTTTGGAGATCTGCAAGCAGATGAAGGTCCAGCTCGAGGCGCAGCAGACCCGCCTGCAGGCGCGGCAGGTCGTCATGGGCTACATCAACAATCCCGACGCCGCCGGGAAGCTGGACGACGTCCTCTCCGCCTCCAGGCTGAACCCGTCCCTGCGCGGCGAGCTGGTGCGCGCCAGCGCCAGCGGCGAGATCGTCGACCCGAACCACATCCGGCCGATCCGCAGGGAGAGCGGCGAGAAGACCGAACCGACGACGAGCGAACCTGCCACAAGCGAGCCGACCACGAGCGAGCCGATCACAAGCGAACCCGCGACAAGCGAACCCGCGACAAGCGAACCCGCGACGAGCGAGCCCGCCACAAGCGAGCCTGTCACAAGCGAGCCCGCGACAAGCGAACCGGCGGCGGGCGAGCCCGTGGTCAGCGAACCGGAAGGCGTGACCGCGGTGCTGGCCGGGTACGTCGAATCTTCCGACGGGGAGGACACAGGAGCCGCCGGGAACGGCGAAGAGCCTCCCGCGCAGGAAAAAGAGGACCCGCCCGCCGACACGGACAGCTCCTCCGGGGGCGCCGCGGACGACGGCTCCGATGAGGGCGGCGAAGACGGCGGGGACGCGGACGCCCCCGCGCCCGAAAACAGCTCCAGGGCGGACGACGCCGCGAAGAAGCCGGTGGACGAGGACCGCATGGACGTCTACACCGAGATCACCGGGACGACGGCCGGCTACTATGTGCTGACCGGTGCGATCGACGAATATTTGAACAGGGCGGACGACGACACCCTCCGGGAGATCGTCGAGAGCGCCCCGCGCGCCCGCGGCGCGCGCAGCGGCGGCACGGTCGAGGTCCCCGCCGAGCAGTACCGGCAGCTGACGGCCATGAAGGATATGGTCGAGCGGATGGAAAAGCTGGTCGTCGCGATCGGCCCCGACGAGCTGCTCCGGCTGCTCGACGACGTGAACCAATATGGCCCCGGCCTCGAGCAGATGGCGGGGCAGCTCCAGGGAACCGAGGTGCAGCAGTACCTCGACAAGATGCTTGGGCACCTCAAGGAGAATTCCGACAACATGGAGACGCTCGTGCTCCTGCTCAAAAAGCTCGACGAGACCAACCTGCTCGACGAGGTGGAGAACATCGACGACCTGCGCGACGATCTTTCCGACGCGCGTCCGATCATCAAGGCGCTGCGCCGCGATTTGAAGCGCGCCGACATCCACGAGAGCCTGCACGAATCGCCCGGGACGATCACCACGCTGCTCAAAATGCGCGACGATCTCGACGAGCACCGCGACATCACCGAGACGATGCGCAGCATGCTCCGGGAGGAGAAGGTCTCCCTCTCCCGCGGCATGATCGCCACCCTCGACCGCCTCAAGGACAAGGGCGCTGCGGACAACGCGATCGAAAAGCTCGACGACCTCGACGAGCTGCTCGAACGCAAGGACCGCTACGTCGACCTCTCGAAGGAGTACGGCGTCTTCACCGCCGCGCCCGAGGGGCTCGACACCGACGTCAAGTTCGTCATGAAGACCGACGAGGTCAAAATTCCCGAACCCGTCGAGGAGACGGCCGCCCCCGTCGAGGAGAAGCAGGGCTTCCTCGGCTGGCTCAAGGGCCTTTTCACCTGAAGAACGGAGCACCGGATGCAGAAAACGGGGGCTGCGGCGTCTGCCGCGGCCCCCGTTTGGCGTCTCTCAGAATCTGCGGGAGAAGATATCGTTTTCTGTGAGCAGGCTCTCGACCGTGGGATATCCAAGGCGGCCGAGCAGCTCGATCACATAGGGGTTGTCGATCGGCGTGGGGCTGGCCGCCTCGCCGCCGTAGGCGTCCACGTTGCGTTCCCCCTCCTCGCGCGGGATGATCCGCTTGGGGCCGCCCACGCAGCCGCCCGGGCAGCCCATCCCCTCGAAGAAGTTCGCGTCGATCTTCCCCGCGAGCAGGTCGTCGATGAGCGCGCGGCAGCCGGGCACGCCGTCCGCGTGGCGGGTGCGCATCGAAATTCTGCGGTGGGGGTTGAGCCGCTCGACGGTCGAGCGGACCGCCTCGCTCACCCCGCCGCTGCGCGCGTAGATGCGTCCCGCGCGGGAGGAGTGGTCGCGCTCGCGGTCCTCCAGCTTCGCCGGGTCGACGCCCGCCGCCGCGAAGATGTCCCGCACCTCCTGGAAGGTCAGCACATAGTCGACCGCGCCGGCGAGGTCCTTTTCACGCGCCTCCGCCTTTTTGGCGATGCAGGGCCCCACAAAGATGGTGAGCGCGTCGGGATGCAGCGCCTTGACCGAGCGGCCGCAGGCGATCATCGGGGAGACGGACGCGGGCAGGTGGGACTGCAATTCGCTGTAGATTTTGCGGATCATCGCGATCCACAGGGGGCAGCAGCAGCTCGTGAGCTGGAAGTCGCCCTCCCGGGTGATGTTTTTGTCGAACTCGAGCGCCTCTTTGAGGGTGAGGATGTCCGCGAAGAGGGCGACCTCGATCATCCCGTCGAACCCGAGCTGCAAAAAGGCGCTGCGCAGCATGCCGGGCGTGACCGCCTCGGAGAACTGGCCCATGAAGGCGGGCGCGACAAGCGCGTAGACAGGCCCTTCGTGCCGGCGCACCGCCTCCATCGCGGCGACGGCGTCCCGGCTCGCCTCGAGCTTTTTGGCGGCGCACGCGTCGATGCAGGCGGAGCAGCCGACGCAGCGGGTCACGTCGATGGCGACCCGTCCGCCCTCGACGGGGCCGGAATGGATGGCGTCAAAGGGGCAGGCGCGTTCGCACGCGCCCTCGCCGGGCGCGCAGCCGCACTCGCCCGTCCGCCAGACGAGCGGGTGCTTCTGGGGGTTCAGGAGGCAGTCGAGCTGCTTGGGATCGAAGTCCTGCTGGGTGCGGATGTATTTGATCGCTTCGGGCAGGTTGCTGCGCGCCTGCGCGGCGAGCAGCGTCTGGTAGAGCTCCTGGAAGGTTGCCATTGCGTTCACACTCCTTGCGTTTCTTTCTTTAGGATATCCAATGCGGAGGGTTTCATCAATGGGAGGAAGCGCAGAATTTACATTTTCTTCATAAAATATCCCAATCCAAACAAAATTTCCCCGGTAAACTGAACACATGCTAATAAGGGAGTCGTTTTAAATTCCAGGTCAACACCGCGGGCGCAAGCCCTGGCCTGGGGTCCGTGTGAGGTAACAAGACTTTTAGCGTGCAGGATTCCGCATGCTGAAGGTCTTTTTTTGATAGTTTTGCGGCCTGCGGACAACAATAGTCCTGACAACATTTTGAGGGAGTGTGGCAATTGTTCACCCAGAAGGATATCCGGCGGACCTGCGAGGAGCTCGGTGTGGACCCCGCGAAGGGCCTGACCACGGACGAGGCGTCGGCGCGCCTCCAAAAGCACGGCCCCAACGAGCTTTCAGAAAAGAAGCGGAAATCGAAATTCGCGATGTTCGTCTCCCAGCTCAACGACCCGATGATCTACATCCTCTTCGCGGCGGCGGCGATCTCCATCTTCCTGCGGGAGATTTCCGACGCGGTGATCATCCTGCTCGTCGTGCTTTTAAACGCCGTCATCGGCATGACGCAGGAGGCCAAGGCGGAGCAGGCGCTCGAGGCGCTCAAAAAGCTCTCGAGCCCCAACGCGCTCGTGCGCCGGGACGGCAGGCTCGCCGAGGTGCCCGCCGCCGGCCTTGTGCCGGGCGACGTCGTGCTGCTCGAGGCGGGGC
>NZ_CABUCJ010000094.1 GCF_902490045.1 uncultured Anaerotruncus sp. | reverse complement strand
GCCAACTGCAAGAAGAAGGCACGTGCAAGCGTACCCGCCGGGAGGCGCTAGGATTTATCCGCGCAAAGGATTTCGCAGGAGCGGCGCTGCGCTTCTTCCAGCAGCACCACTGCCTGGACCGTCCGCGCCGCCGCGCTGTTCTTGATCTGTTCGGCTGTCTCCCCCTCCAGCGGCCTGCGCAGAAATTCCGTAACCTCCGATACCTTGCTGGCCAAAAAACAGTAAGCCAGTTTATAATCGTCATTATTGGTCATTTGATCAACGCCTCCTCTTCGCATACCAGATCGTTCAGTGCGTATTCGATGCAGAGCAGAATAAGTTCGTTACGGCTTCGCCCAGTCTGCCTCACAATCCCGTCGAGCTGGTTGATAATTGCATTTGGCAATCTGGCCGAAATGACGGAGGATTCTCCCGCCCACTTTCGGGGATGGATTACAAAGTCGCCTTTCATCTGCATCACCGTGTACTATGATATACGGGATTCTGTAGTTTTGATATATTACGATGGTGTACATTTGTATTACGGTACCGTATATTGCCTTTATGATACGCCGCAGTGGGACAAATGTACACGTTCTGGAAGTGCGGATTTGCTAGATGATAGGTCGCAGAATGGGCCTTACAGTCCTTTGCGGACGGATGGATGCGAGCCGTCCTCTCCCATGTACCCACCCCCGGCGTGTGCGTCGGCACTTGCCTTATTTCCGCGGGAGGCTGGACGTGAGCGGAGGGGGGATTCTCAAGGGGGGCGAGCTTTGCGCCCTGCCTTCTTCAAGTGAGCCCCCCTTGAGCGCCCTTCTTTCGTCCATTTCTTGGGCGCGCAAGAAATGGACCCGCCTGCCGGGGCGGGTCCCGGCAATCTCCGCCGCCGAAGGCGGCTCCCCTTAGCTCTCCGAAGGAGAGCGATCATAAGCCCCGCCGGGCGCAGCGCGGAAAACCCAAGGAGAGCTCCGCCGCTCCCCGAGCGGCATCCCCAAGGCAAATCCATCTTCTAATCCATCCCGCGCCCTCATATAAATGGGATATGTTGAAAGAGGAGGGCTCACAAAATGCCAAACTACAAACCGGAAGGACTGCTGATAGATACCCCGGCGAACCGGCAGGCGTTCCACTCGCTGAGCGCCCTTCAGGAGGCGCACGCCTCGGGGCGTATCCTGGAAAGCCGCGCGGTCGTCTGCGACCCCGACCACAACCTGATCGTGGACATGGGCGCGTGGCGCGGAATCATCCCGCGCGACGAAGCGGCGCTTGGAATATCGGAGGGCACCACCCGCGACATCGCCATCATCTCCCGGGTCAACAAGCCGGTCTGCTACCGCATCACCGGCTTTGTCAAGGCGTCTGACGGCGTCGTCATCCCCCAGTTGTCCCGCCGCGCGGTCCAGCAGGAGTGCCAGGACAACTATATCGCGTCCCTCACCCCCGGCGACGTCATCGACGCGCGGGTCACACATCTGGAATCGTTCGGATGCTTCGTGGATATCGGCTGCGGCATCCCCTCCCTCATCCCGATCGACGCGATATCGATCAGCCGCATCTCCCATCCGCGCGACCGCTTTTCCCCCGCGCAGGACATCAAAGCGGTCGTCAAATCGCTCGAGCCGGGCGGGCGCGTCTCCCTCTCCCACAAGGAGCTGCTCGGCACCTGGAGCGAAAACGCCGCGATGTTCTCGGCGGGCGAAACGGTGGCGGGCATCGTGCGCTCGGTGGAGGACTACGGCGTGTTCGTCGAGCTTTCCCCCAACCTCGCCGGGCTTGCGGAACCGCGCGAAGGAGTGGCCGTCGGCCAGCACGCGAGCGTTTATATCAAAAGCCTCATCCCCGAAAAGATGAAGGTAAAGCTCATCATTGTCGATTCCTTCGAGGCCTCCTGGCGCGCCCAGCCCACCCGCTATTTTCTCACCGAAGGCCACCTGAGCCGCTGGCGCTATTCGCCCGACTGCTCCGACCGGCTGATCGAAACGGTGTTCGACGGAGACTGAAAACTACATAAAAAACGCCCCGGGACGGCGCCGTCCCGGGGATTTTTATCTGCTTGGCTTTCTCGGCGGATAAGGCTTTTCGACCGCTGTGCGGCCTAAAAGATAATCCGTAGAGGTCTCCAGCTTGTCGGCAATGATTTCCAACATGCCAATCGATATCTTCCGCCTGCCTGTTTCGTAATTCGAATACGATGATGCTTTAATCCCAAACAGAGCCCCCATCTGCTCCTGTGTCAGATTATGGTCTTTGCGCAGCTCCCTCAAAATATCAAGATCAATCGGCATATCATTGCCTCCAATCGTAAACTTGTCACCAGTTGCTATATTTACAATTAGAGCACGATATGATACAATAACCTCAATTCTTGTCATACGGTGACAAATAATTACTGTAAGTGGAGTGATTGTATGCCCGACTATCAAAAACTTTACCACGAGCTTTTCAATGGCATCACCGACGTCATCGAGCAGATGCAGGTTCTACAGCAGAAGGCCGAAGAACTCTACATTTCCGCCGAGCCGGAAGAATCCCAAGCGTAAAAAAGCGCCGGGGCAGGTGTTACCTGCCCCGGTGCTTTTCCTTTTTCTTCTGCTGGCGCAGCGCGTACCGCTGCGCCTTTTCCTCTTCGGCGCGCGCCTTGGCGTTTACCTTGCGCTCGCGCGCCGCTTCCTCGCGCATCAGGCTTACCGCCTGCTGCGCCTTGGTTCCCGTACCCGTCCGGGCAAGCCCGCGCGCGATTTCCCGCTGCATCCGCTTGGGGCTTACCTGCCTTGCGGCGCTTTCCCCATCGGGGACGGGCGGACTGAACCGCAGCCTCCGCCAGTGATCGAGGAAATACCCGTAAACCTCGTAGTCCTTCGGCTCCGCGCCGAATACCACCCGCACGGCGCGCAGCTTTCCGCCCTCGGAAACCTCGCACACCGCAACCCAGAACGGGTCCTCGAAATAAACCGTTGTCCTGCCGCGAATGTCCATCTGCCGTTCCTCCTAAAAAAGTGTTCGCCGCGGGAAACGGACAACCTTAGGAGGCAGGTTACTGACGGCTTTCGCCGCGCCCGGACTACCAACCGGACCGTGTTTTTATCCCCGCGTATTGTTATGTGAACGGGCCTGATTGCCCGCGATCACCTCTTTCCGCTATGATTCCGGCGCCGCCGGGAACGCTTTCACCGAGAGATACCGGAAGCCGCCGTCGTCGCTGCGCAAAAACGCGCATTCCAGCGCGCCGTTCGGCACAAATTGGAACGGGTCGTCATACTGCTCGATCCAGACGGTATGGATCCTCTCCTTTTCCGAGACGCGCACCACCCGCTCATTGCGGTAGCTGCCGCCGTGCCCGTTGAGCACATAGCATCCGCTTTCCGCGTCGTAAAGGCGCGAGTCCGTCATGATGAAGCTGTTGAAGCCGAAATAGCGCTTTGCGACCGCGTCGAGCTGCGCCTGGGTATAGCCGAGTCCGGAACCGATTTTAAGCGGCGTCGCCTCCGCTTCGGGATAGTCCCGCGCGGCCAGGCCGAGCAGGAAGTCGAGCAGCGCCTCCCGGTCGATCTCCGCCGGGTCGTCGAACGTCTCGAAGAAGGCAAAGTCGCGCATCCAGCAGGCCAGGCGCGCCGGGTCGTCCTGCAAATCCGACGTGGAATAGTAGTTTTGCGCGGGTGAAAATACCAGCACCGAATAATCGTCCCACATGCCGTAGGGCGCGTAGCCGATCTGCGCGTAACAGATGTTCTGCCCCGCCTTGAGCGGCGTTTCACCCGGGTCGGACACCTCCAGCGTGAACCGGCAGAGCCAGTCCCCGCCGTCCTGCACCGGCTCCTCGCAGGAAACGCTGTCCAGCGCGGCCGTCTTCCAGTAGTCGAGCCTGCCCTCCACACCGAACGCGGGATTCGCCAGCGCCTCAAGCGCGGGGATATCCCCCTCCCGGAGCGCGGCGGCAAGCCGCTCCGCCGTCCGCGCCGGGGAAGGGCCTTCCTCCTGCGGCGGCTCGGCCTCAATGTCCGGCTGCTCGGCGGACGGCGCCTCCGGGTGGGAGGAGGCCGTCTGCTCGGGCACCCGGACGGCGACGGGCGCGTCCGGGCGGGAAGGCGCGGGGCGGGGCGGCGCGGGAATTTCGCACCCCGCCAGAAGCAGGCAGAAGCAGAGGACAAGGGCAGTCAGCCGTTTCATCTCTTCAATCTCCCTTCTCCGGGGCGGCCTCGCGCAGGAGCTTTTCGCGGTAGGCCCTGGCCGCCTGTTCCGTCTTGTTGTCCCCGAACCGGTAGTAGACCCGGTCCTTCAGGGCGTCGGGCAGGTACTGCTGGCGCAGGTAGTGG
The DNA here is from genome assembly GCF_902490045.1 of uncultured Anaerotruncus sp. GTDB lineage: Bacteria > Bacillota > Clostridia > Oscillospirales > Ruminococcaceae > Anaerotruncus. Next base: position 5,386 of record NZ_CABUCJ010000094.1, on the reverse strand, counting down.
TTGGGATAGTCATGCGGGTAGCGGTAGAACTGGCCGGGATTTTTGACGTCCGCGCCGTCGAAGTGCTTATTCTGAAGGCAGCGGGGCGGCGGGCCGGACTTCCCGGCGCGCACGTCGGCCATCGCCGCTTCGATCGCCGCGCAGGAGGCGTTCGACTTGGGCGCGGTCGCGAGCAGCACGACCGCCTCGCCCAACGGGATCTGCGCCTCGGGCAGGCCGATCTGCACCGCCGCGTCGACGCACGCCTTGGTGACGGCAATCGCCATCGGGTAGGCCAGCCCGATATCCTCGCTGGCGATCACGAGCAGGCGGCGGCAGGGGGAGAGCAGGTCGCCCGCCTCCAAAAGCCGCGCGAGATAGTGGAGGGCGGCGTTTTCGTCCGAGCCGCGGATGGATTTTTGCAGCGCGGAGAGCAGGTCGTAGTGCTCGTCGCCCTCGCGGTCGTAGCGCATCGCGCTCTTCTGCGCGACCTGCTTCGCGTCCTCCAGGGTGATCTCCCGCCTGTCTCCCGCCGCGAGCGCGAGCAGCTCGACCGCGTTGACCGCCTTGCGCACGTCGCCGCCGCACGCCTGCGCGATGTATTCCACCACGCCCTCCGCGAGAAGGTACCCGCCGTCCTCCCCAGCGGCTTCGAACGCGCGCCGGACGGCGCGCGCCGTATCCGCCGGGGTGACCGGCTTAAACTCGAACACCGTGCTGCGGGAGAGCACCGCGCCGTAGACGTAGAAATAGGGGTTCTCGGTCGTGGAGGCGATCAGCGTGACCGAGCCGTCCTCGATGCACTCGAGCAGCGACTGCTGCTGCTTCTTGTTGAGGTACTGGATCTCGTCGAGGTAGAGGAGCACCCCGCCCATCCCGTCGATCGTGTCGCGCGCCGCCACCGCGTCGCGGATGTCCTGCGTCGAGGCGGTGGTGCCGTTGAGGCGGACGAGCTTTTTGCCCGCCTTCTTCGCGATGATCGACGCGACGGTCGTCTTGCCGACCCCCGACGGGCCGTAAAAGATCAGGTTGGGGATGCTGCCCGTCTCAACCATCCGCCGCAGCACCATCCCGGGCGCGAGCAGGTGCTCCTGCCCCACCACGTCGTCGAGGGTCTGCGGACGGATGCGGTCCGCCAGCGGAGCCGCCATAAAAATCACCTCCGAAAGAAACGAGCCGCCGCCTGCCGATTGCGATACGGCCGCTTCTCCATAAGCGGCGCGGAACTTTCGATTCAGGCCAAACGCCGTCCGCGGCCGCACAACGCAACTTTGCCGCACGGACGGCGGACGGTTCCGGGGCAGGGCGCGCCGCCTGAACCAAACGTTTTGAAGGATTCCTAAGGGAACTTTTTCAAAAGTTCCCTTAGGCGTAGAGCGGGTACTTGGCGCAGAGGGCCTCGACGCCGGCGCGGATCTCGTCGGCCCTGCCCTCAAAATCGGTGGCAGTGAGGTAGAAGAACTCGGCGATCTTTTCCATATCCGCCTCGACGAAGCCGCGGCTGGTGACCGCCGGGGTCCCGACGCGCACGCCGCTCGTGATGAAGGGGCTCTGCGGGTCGTTGGGGATGGCGTTCTTGTTGACGGTGATGTAGACCTCGTCGAGCTTCTTCTCAAAGTCCTTGCCGGTGATGCCGAAGTTGCGCAGGTCGAGCAGCACGAGGTGGTTGTCGCTGCCGCCCGAGATGAGGCGGAAGCCGCGCGCGGTGAGCGCCTTGGCGAGCGCGCGGCAGTTGAGGACGATCTGGTGCTGGTAGGCCTTGAATTCGGGGGTCATCGCCTCGCCGAAGCAGACCGCCTTGGCGGCGATGATGTGCTCGAGCGGGCCGCCCTGCATGCCGGGGAAGATCGCCTTGTCGATCTTCTTGCCGAGCTCCTCGCGGCAGAGGATCATGCCGCCGCGCGGGCCGCGCAGCGTCTTGTGGGTGGTGGTGGTCACGATGTCGGCGTAGGGCACCGGGCTGGGATGCTCGCCCGCGGCGACCAGTCCCGCGATGTGCGCCATATCGACCATGAAGTAGGCTCCGGCCTCCTTGGCGATCGCCGCGAGGCGCTCGAAGTCGATGACGCGCGGATAGGCCGACGCGCCCGCGACGAGCAGCTTGGGCTTGCACTCGAGCGCGATTTCCCGCACCTTGTCGTAGTCGATGACCTCGGTGACGGGGTCCACGCCGTAGGAGACGAACTTATAGTACTTGCCCGAGAGGTTCACGGGGGAGCCGTGGGTCAGGTGGCCGCCGTCGGCAAGGCTCATGCCCAGCACGGTGTCGCCCGGCTCGAGCAGCGCGAAATAGACCGCGAGGTTCGCCTGCGCGCCCGCGTGGGGCTGCACGTTCGCGTGCTCCGCGCCGAACAGCTTCTTGGCGCGCTCGATGGCGATGTTCTCCACCTCGTCGACGTTCTGGCAGCCGCCGTAATACCGCTTGGCGGGGTAGCCCTCGGCGTACTTGTTGGTGAGCACCGAGCCCATCGCGGCGAGCACCGCGGGGCTGACGATGTTTTCCGAAGCGATCAGCTCGATGTTGCGGCGCTGCCTGGCCAGCTCCCGTCCCATCGCCGCGCCGACCTCGGGGTCGATTTTGGAGACGAACCCAATCGTGTCCATCATGTCCTGATACATCACAATCATCCATTCCGCCGCCGCGCTCCGGCACATATTTTGGGAAGGCGGAGGGCGCGAACCTGCACCGCGCGGAATCCGGCAGGCGTCCGACGCGTCCCCCGGGCGGCCGCTCTCGGCCGCCCTTTTCACGAGTGGTTCCAGTATACCATAAATCCCCGGCGGCGTACAAGGGGTTCCGACGAGCCCTTCCCTTTTTGCCGAACTTGTGCTAAACTGAACGAGGTATTTTGTGCATTGGGGGCATTGGTATGTCTATCTTCAAGCGGCCCACGCCGCCCACCTGGAAAATTCTGCTCTACTGCGTGCTCTCCCTGGGGGTGCTGCTCCTGCTCGGGCATCTCGCGCCCTACATCCTCGCCTAAAAATCCACCCGCAAAAGGGCGGAAGAAGAGCGCCGGCATTCTTTCGAATGCCGGCGCTCTTTTTATGAATTAGGAGAAAAAAATGAAAAGCGGTTTAGGCGGTGCGCTCCATGCCCGAATCGCCGGGGGTAAACCGCACGCGGGTCGCCCGCGCGCGCTTTTGGGATTTGACGGCCCTGCCGTAAGCGATCATGCTGTTGGCAAAGGCCGCGCCGCAGCCGATCACGAGCGAAGCGAACAGCTTGGAGCCAAACTTGTTCATGATCAGGTAGACGGCGGTATCGGTAAACCAGCGGGCGAGGCCTGCATCGCGGGAGATCTCGATGAAGCCGCCTGCGAAAACGGAGAGGGCGATGAACGCGGCAACGGCCGCGAGAACCCCGGTGCGGAGCGGATGATTTTGTCTTTTCACGGCTACTGCCTCCTTTAAAAGTTACAAATTGTAACTTTTACGATAATTTCTACAGACCATTTTACGTTCTGTATTTCGCTTACTTATAATATACCACATTCTATGCAGAAATCAAGAGGAAAATTCAAATTTGTTAAAATTATTTTCATAATTGTAACGAGATTGTAACCTCGATGTAACCACATTGTAACCATTCCATTTTATGGAATTCCATTTGTAACCGCTTTGTCACTTTTATCCAGATGCTGTAAAAAAAGAAAAGCAGCCGCGCAAAACGCGGCTGCTTTTCCCCGTGCCCACCCGCCGGATCGACCGGGCACGAAGGGTGGGGTGCTGTTATTTTTTCGCGAAGGAAGGCAGGATCGCCTTTTCGGACGGCGCGGGTTTGGCGGGCGCCTCCCTGACGGGCTTCTCCGCGGGGCGCTGTGCGCGCACCGCCGCCGCGATCGGCATCTCGGCGACCACATAGGTGCCGAGCTGGCGGGTCTTGGAGCGGAAGACATAGTCTCCGTCGTCCGTCTCGACCGCCGAGAAGGCGGGCGTCACGTCGACCAGCTCGCCGTCGATCACCTGGTAGATCACAACGTCGGACGGGTCGACCGTCAGGGTATCCTCGTCGGAGTCGTAGTAGGGGTTGTAAATCTCAAAGATGGCGCGGCTGGTGGAGGAGATGCGGGGCGCGCCGATGAAGTCGAAGAGGAAGGCGTCCTGGTCGGCAAAGTAATCGGCGTAATCCTGGTCATCCCACTTGGTGGTCATCTTGGGGAAGAGCTTCCTGGCGTCGTCGTCGCTCTCAAAGGCGAGCCGCGCGAGCGTCTTGTTCTCGTCCTCCCAGGTGATCTCGTTGTCCTCGTTCTTGTTCGGCTCGAGGATCACGCCGCCGTCGCCCGCCAGATAGTCCTGATCGGCGTTCTCGGTCGTGTTGCCCATGAAAAATTTGAACTTGATGGAGAATTTCTGTCCCTCGGGGTACTCCTGTCCGCCGATCGTCACCTTCTCCTTTGCTGTGAAGGTCACCTCGGGGGTGAGCTTATATTCGTTATCGGTGATGTCCTGCTTGAGCTCGATCTTCACCGCGGTCCAGCGGCCCTTGATCTGTCCGCCCGTGCCGAAGTTCTTTTCGGTCACGCTGACCTTCTGGATCATCTTCGAGTTGTCGTCGCCCTTGTCGGCCTTGACCTTGAAGAAATCCTTGTCGGTGAGCTTGCTGACCGCCGCCTCTTCAATCGCAAAGTAGACGGTGGTGTCCGGCGCGATCACATCATCGGCGGAGTAGACGGCCCCGTCCCCGTCGCAGAGGTCGCTCTCCACCACAAGGCCGATATTCGGGTAGGGGATCGCGTCTCCCGTTGCAGCGGCGGCGGCCACGCCGAGCGGAAGCGCGCACGCGAGCGCAAGAAGCAAAGCCAATACTTTTTTCATTGTGAAATCCTCCTTCATCTTACCGGTTGGGGAATGTCCTTCCAACATTTCCTTGCCCAGTATACCCCGGCACGGGGAAAAAACTGCGCGAAAGAGGGCGACAGACCGCGTCACTGCAAATCAAAATATAAAAAATTCCCGCAAACCAGCTTGTCCAGCCAATTTGCGGGAATTCTCTTTGGAGCTGATAATCAGATTCGAACTGATGACCTCATCCTTACCAAGGATGTGCTCTGCCGACTGAGCTATATCAGCATGTACAGGCTGCCCAGCCTGCGGAAAAGTGGCAGGGGCAGAAGGATTTGAACCCTCGGCACGTGGTTTTGGAGACCACTGCTCTACCAGCTGAGCTATACCCCTATGTTGCCCACCCGAATGTATCCCCATGCACGGGAAATCCTTGATCCCTGTGGTGGGCCATCAGGGACTCGAACCCCGGACCAACCGGTTATGAGCCGGTGGCTCTGACCAACTGAGCTAATGGCCCGTAAAAAGAAGGAGTACCGCCACCGCCTCGGCAGCGGTACAATTTGTTGGCTCCCCCTGTCTGGCTCGAACAGACGACCCTGCGGTTAACAGCCGCATGCTC
>NZ_CABUCJ010000093.1 GCF_902490045.1 uncultured Anaerotruncus sp. | reverse complement strand
CAGCGGCATCGGCGAGCTGACCACCGCCAGCCACACCTGCGCGATGGCCTCCTACAACAACGCCTACACCGCCAAGCTCTTTAAGCTCCTGAAGCTCGCGAAGCTCAACTTCATCTCCTGCCCGACCGAGAACATGCACTTGCAGGGCCGGTGCGACAGCTATCCCAAGCGCCGCGGGGTGACCCGCGTGCCCGAGCTGCTCGCGGAGGGGCTCAACGTCTGCTTTGCGCAGGACTCGATCTCCGACCCGTGGTACCCGCTCGGCTCGGGGAACCTGATGAACATCCTCGACGCCGGCCTGCACGCCTGCCAGCTCACGAGCATCGAGCAGATTTACGACGCGCTCGACCTGATCACGGTGAACGGCGCGAGGACGCTGCACCTCCAGGATTCCTACGGCATCGCGCCGGGGCGGGACGCCAACTTCATCGTGCTGAACGCCGTCGACGAATTCGACGCGGTCTGCGAGCGCGCGAGCGTCGCCTGCTCGGTGCGCCGGGGGGAATTCCTCTTCCGGCGGTTCGAGCAGGTCGAAACCGACCGGGGTTTTCTGCGGGAGGAGCCGCTATTTGTCTATGAATTCCGCGGCGAGGATGCTGTTGAAGAGTTCGTGCCGAACAAACGCATCGTCTAAATCCTTGGCGAGCAGCCCCTTGATTGTGTTGAGACGGTAGATGAGGGTGTTGCGGTGGATATAGAGCGCCTGGGAGGTCCGCAGCAGGTTGCAGTTGTTATAGAGGTAGCTGCGTAGCGTGCCCACGAGGTCGGAGCCGTTCTTCCGGTCCGCCTCGAGCAGCGGCCCGAGATTCTCCCGGGAGTACTTCCGGATCTCCTCGGGGTTCTGGATTTCAAAGAAGAGCCGGAAGATGCCGAGCTCGGAGTAGTGCAGCACCTGTTCCCGGCTGATCCCCTTGGCCATCGTGGCCAGCGCCTTTTTGGCCTCCTGGTAGCTTGTCCGGATGGGGCAGCCCTTCTGGCACACCCGCCCGAAGCCGAGGCGCATCGGCGCGTGGGGGTAGCGCCCGGCGAGCACGCCGAACGCCTCGGTGAGGCATTTGTCGAGCATGTCGGCATCCCGTTCGGTTTTGCCGAGCGCGAGGCAGACGACCGTGTTTAAGTACCCCATCGCCAAAACGCCGCGCCCCTCCCCCTCGCCGCATGATTTGAGGGTGTGGGAGAGATCGCCCTTGATGGTGTCCAGGGCGGCGGCCGCCGGGTCCCCGGCCTGGATTTCCGCCACCGCGATGAAGCGGAAGGCGCGCTGGGGAATCCCGAACAGCCCGGAGAGCTCCTCGAAGGTGCGGCTTTCGTCCGCGGAGAAGAGCAACTGCTCCAGAAACCGCTGTCCCTTCTTCGCCTGTTCCTTGCGGTACATAATGTTTTCGGAAATTTCCTGCGTCACGTCGATCAGCTTGACGTCCCAGGGCATTTCAAAGAGCGGGAAGCAGGACGCGTCGGCCAGCTCGACCAGCGAGGGGGGAATCTCGGGGATGTAGCGCTCCCCGGTGAGCATGACCATGCCGGCCAGCCCCTTGGAGACCGATTCGCGCATGAGGGAGAGCAGACTCTCCTCCCCGCAGTCGAGGCCCGCGCCCGAGATGAAGAGCAGCTCCCCGCCGTGCAGCCACTGGGAGATGGTCGAGGTGGTGCAGATGAACGGCCAGGAGATCTGCCGGTAGAGCCCCTTTTCGCCGGCGACCAGCCGGATCTGCTTAAAGTGCCTGAGGCCCTTGAGGTCCGCGCAGGAGATGGACATGGGGCGTCCTCCTTTCAAAAGCAGGAAAGCGATATTTACAAAAGACCGGATCCTGCCCGGCCTGAAACGGCCAGGCCCATTATAATACAACCCTCAATTTTTGACCATGTCATAATTTTACAGATAGGAGTGTTACCGCATGAAACAAGCGTGGGAATGGGATTATGAAATGTTCAGCGGCGCGGTGCCGGTGAAGGACCGCACCGACCTGATCGAGTGGGACAACCTTTTGGAGGGCAAGTTCCTCGAGGAGGCGCGCCAGATGCTCGAAAACGGCAAGGGCGCGTGGACCAAGCCCCTGCCCGAATCAAAGGCTCCCTACTCCAAGATGCTCGGCGCGATCAGCAGCATGGCGAACATGGGCTACGACGTCACCGAGGCGGACAAGCTCATCCCGTTGGCGTTCGACGCGATCCGGGAGGACCGCCTCATCGACCTGCAGGTCCTCAACGCGCGGGTGTTCAAGGCGCTCGCCGAGGCCCCCAGGATCGAGGGACACCCCTACTGGTCCTATGTGGTCTATGAGAGCTTCGAGCAGTACCTGCAGAACGTGCAGCTCTGCGAGTATCCCGATTACCAGCTTCCCGGACGGGAGGAGCTCTTCGACCGGGTGCATGCGGGCTGGCTGGGGGAGATCATCGGCTCGGCGCTCGGCACAGCGGTGGAGGGCTTCAAATCCTCCCGGCTGTGGGAGGTGTTCGGGGAGATCGACGGCTACGTCAAGCCCCCCGAGACCCTCAACGACGACATCACCTTCGAGCTGGCGCTGCTCGAGGCGTTTTGCGAAAAGGGCTACGCGATCGATTCCGACGACATCGCCGACAAGTGGGTGGGGCTCATCCCCTTCGCCTACACGGCCGAGGAGGTCGCCCTGCGCCACATGCGCTCGGGCATCTACCCGCCGCAGAGCGGCTACCTCGTCAACCCCTACCGTGAGATGATCGGCGCCGCGATGCGCGCGGCCATCTGCGGCGCGCTCGCTCCCGGCAGGCCGAAGCTGGCCGCCGAGCTCGCCTGGAAGGACGGGCGGGTTTCCCACCACAACAACGGCATCCTCGCGGAGGTCTTCAACGCGGTGCTCGTCTCGATGGCCTACGTCGAAACCGACATGCGCACCGTGCTCGAGAAGGCGATGCGCGCCATCCCGATGGACAGCGAGTTCTACACCGTGCTCGAATTCGCCTTCGAGGCGTGCGAAAAATCGGCGACCTACCGCGAGGCTTGGGAGCTTTGCGAGGAGAAATACAAGCACTACAACTGGGTGCACTGCTACCCGAACATGGCCTCGGAGGTGATCGCGATCTACTTCGCGGGCAACGATTACCGCAAGGCGATGAGCATCCTGATGATGTCCGGGCAGGACAACGACTGCACCGGCGGCCCGATCGGGCACGCCTACGGCGCGATGCTTGGCACGGCGGCGCTCGACAAAAAGTTCACCGAACCGCTCGAGGACCGGTTGGACACCTACGTGCGCACGATGGAGACCCAGAGCATCACCTCCCTTTCGGAAAAGACGACCGACGCGATCCTGAAACACTGGCAGGAATAACGGCCCCAGGAGGAAAGGAAGCCTCTTAACGATAAGCTAGGAAGAAAGGAAGTTATGAAAAAATGAAAAGATCGATCTCTCTGCTTCTCTGCCTCGCGCTCTTAGCGGGCGTCTTCGCGGGCTGCGCGACCGCCCCCGCCCCCTCGCAGGCCAGCCAGGCCCCCGCTTCCGAAGCGGCCCCCGCGCCCGCCGAGGACGCCGCCCCCGCCGAGGACGCCGCCCCCGCCGAAACGAGCGTCCCGACCGGCGACAAGCCGATCGCGCTGCTCATCCCGTCCCCCGTGGGCGACCCGTTCATCGCGCTGTGCGTGAAGGGACTTGAGAAGCTGTCCGCCGAGACCGGCGCCGAGCTCAAGATCATTGAGACGCTCGACAAGGCGGAATATGAGGACCAGGTCCGCGCGATGGCCGAGCTGGGCGCCAACCCCGTCTACTGTATGTGGGGCGACCTGTCCGAGCTGGCCGTCAAGGTGGCTCCCGAGTATCCCGACACCAAGTTCATCCTGGCGGACGTCTACATGAAGACGAACGAGCCGAACGTCAGCTCGATCTCGGTCGACCCGTACGCCTCCTCCTTCATCGCGGGCTACCTCGCGGCGAACACCACCGAGGTCAAGAAGGTGGGCTTCATCGCCCACGCGGACCGTCCCGTCAGCCGCCGGTACCGTGACGGCTTCATCGCCGGCGTGCACTATGTCGATGAGAACATCCCCGTCGAGGTCGCCTATGTCGGCAACGACCAGGACCCCGTCAAGGGCCAGGAAGTCGCCAAGCTGATGATCCAGAATAACGGCGTCGACCTCATCTTCCAGTCCGCCTCCCGCAGCGGCCTCGGCGTCATCGCGGGCTGCGCCGATCAGGGCATCAAGTGCATCGGCAGCGACGACTGGCAGGGCGAAGTGGACCCGTGCGTCTTCTGGTCCGCCCTCAAGCCGTTCGACGAGGCCCTCTATGTGGAAGGCAAGAGCGTGTTCGACGGCACCTACGAGAGCGGCGACAAGCCCTACGGCCTGGCGCAGGGGCTCCCGATGTACGATCAGCGCGACTTTGACAAGCTCCCCAAGGAGCTGCAGGACGGCGTGCTCGAGGTCGTCGAGGGCATCAAGAACGGCACCATCCAGGTCACTGAGGACGAAAACGTCGTAAAATAACCCCCGAACGCTCCGGTGGGCGGCAGGAAAGCTCCTGCCGCCCGCCGACCGTCGAAAATCATGGCCGGCAAGCCCCATCAGACCGAAAGGGAGGGGGCGTGTGTGGGGGAACCGTAGGTTCCTACCGCACGTTGAGCGAGCACAGCGAGCGGATCACCCCGCCGCAGCGGGCGCTCGGCTTGTCGAAAAACATGTTCGACAAGCTGGCGCGGCAGGAAGGCTCCTGCCGCCCGCCGAATAATCCAACGGACGGAATGGTTCCGCTCAGGATGGAGGCAATTATGGAAGATGTCATTCTGGAAGTCAAGGGGATGTGCAAATACTTCGGCTCGCTTGTGGCGAACGAGGACATCAACATGACGGTGAAGCGCGCGTCGGTGCATTCGATCATCGGGGAGAACGGCGCGGGCAAGTCGACGCTGATGAACATGATCGCAGGCATCTATAAGCCGAGCAAGGGCGAGGTGTTCGTCAACGGCAAAAAGGTCGTGTTCCGCAACCCCAACGACGCGGCGAAATGCGGGATCGGCATGGTTCACCAGGAATTCATGCTCTATCCCGAGCTGACGGTGCTGGAAAATCTCATGATGGGCTTTGAGACCACCCGCATGGGATATTTTCTGGACAGGAAAAAGGCGAGGAAGGATATCCAGGAGATCTGCGACAAGTACCAGTTCTCCATCCCGCTGGACGAAAAGGCGCAGGACCTGCCGGTTTCGCTCCTTCAGCAGGTGGAGATCGTCAAGGTCCTCTACAAGGGCGCGGACATCATCATCCTCGACGAGCCGACCGCGGTGCTCACCCCGCAGGGAATCGAAGGCTTGTTCGATGCGATCCGCTATCTGACTGAACACGGAAAAACTGTGATCCTGATTACCCACAAGCTCAAAGAGGTAATGGAGATCTCTGACTATATTACGGTGCTCAAAAACGGCCGCGTCACCGGCAATCTGACGCCCGCCGAGGCCAGCGAACAGCTGCTCGCGAGCCTGATGGTCGGGCGTGAGGTGCTCTTCAACACCCAGAAGCAGGAAAAGGAGATCGGCGGGGACCTGCTGGCCGTGAAGGATTTGACCGTCAGGAGCGACGACGGCGTCGTCAAGGTCAAAAACGTGAGCTTCTCGGTGAAAAAGGGCGAGATCGTCGGCATCGCCGGGGTCGCGGGCTCGGGGCAGGGAGAGCTGATCGAAAGCCTCTTTGGGCTGCGCAGGCCCGAGGCGGGCGAGATCCGCTACAAGGGGGAGAACATCACCCATCTCTCCCCGCGCGGCCACCGGGTCGACAAGATCGGCTATGTCCCGCAGGACCGCCTCGGCACCGGCTGCGCCCGGGATTCGAGCATCCTGGAAAACTGCATCATGGGTTACCATGTGGCCCACAAGTTCAAAAACCCGCTGCTCGTCAACAAAAAGGAGGCCGAAGGGTTCTCCAGGCAGGTGGTCGACGACTTCTCGGTCAAGACCGAAAGCGTCTACACGCAGATCGGCACCCTCTCGGGCGGCAACATCCAGAAGGTGGTCGTCGGGCGGGAGTTCTGCCAGGAGAACGACCTGCTGGTCGTCGAGGACCCCACCCGCGGCATCGACGTGGGCGCGATCGAGTTTATCTGGCAGAAGATCATCCAGATCGCGGAGGCGGGCGTCTCGGTGCTGCTCGTGAGCCACGAGCTCGGCGAGGTCATGGAGCTCAGCGACCGCATCCTCGTCATGTATAACGGCGAGATCACCGGAAACCTGCTGAATACCGGCGAGCTGGACGAGCAGACGGTCGGCATGTACATGTTGGGAGGGAAAAGGGATGAAGCTTAACCTCAGGCTTTCCACGAACGGAAAGCTCACCGTTCTCAAATACCTCGTCGCGGCGCTGCTGGTCGCGGTCATCGGATCGATCATCATCCTCTCCCAGGGCAACAGCCCGGCGGAGGCCTTCAAGGCGCTCGGCGTGGGCGCGTTCGGCAGCGTCAGCGCGATCGGCACGACGATCCGCTGGGCAACCCCGAGCATCATCACCGGCATCTCCGCGGTCATCGCCTTCAAATCGGGCATCTGGAACGTGGGCATCGAGGGGCAGATGTATTTCGGCGCCTTCGTCTCGGCGGTCGTCGGCTACCAGCTGCTCATGCCCCGCGGGGTACATATCGTCGTCTGCCTGCTGGTGGCAGGACTCAGCGGCATGATCTTCTCCTTCATCCCCGCCATCCTCAAGCTGCTGCTCGACGTCAACGAGCTCATCAGCACCCTCATGCTCAACTATGCGGCGCTGCTCTTCACCGAGTACCTGACCTTCAAGTACATGGGCTTCGACGCGTCCGAACTGGCCGACGCGATCGCCACCCCGGACATGCAGCCGACCGCGCGCCTGTCGGTGCTGCTGCCGCGCACGAGCGCGACGACGGCCATCTTCATCGCCATCGGCGTCGCGGTCCTGGTGCACCTGCTCTACAAGTACACCGTCAAGGGGTACGAGCTCAAGATGGTCGGTGAAAACCTCAAGTTCTCCAAGTTCGGCGGCGTCAACTACAAGAGCACCTTCCTGACGATCTTCCTGCTCAGCGGGTTCATCGCGGGCATGTGCGGCGGCACCGAGATGATGGGCACCTTCGGCAAGTTCCGCCCCGGCTTCGCCACCAACCTCGGCTGGGACGGCGTCATGATCGCCTCGATCGCCAAAAACAACCCCATCGCGGTCATCTTCATCTCCTTCATCTGGGGCGCGCTCAAGAGCGGCTCCTTCCACATGGAACGCGTCACCGAGACCAACCGGCTGGTGATTTCGGTGCTCCAGGCGCTCTTCGTGCTGCTTGTCGCGATCGACTACGAGGCGCTCTACAAGTGGTTCTGCGACCAGAAACAACTGCGCATGCTGCGCAAACAGGAAAGCGGGGTGCAGTGAGATGCTGGGAATTCTGCTGAGCACCTCCACGCTGGCGGCGACCGTCCGCCTGTCCGCGCCGCTTGCGCTGGCCACGATGGGCAGCGTCTTCGGCCACAAGGCAAAGATCTTCAACATCGGGCTGGAAAGCTACGTGCTCACGAGCGCCTTCTTCGCCACCTGGGGCAGCTACCTCTTTGAAAGCGCGTTCATGGGACTCCTGTTCGGCATGGTCAGCGGCGTCGTGATGTCCGCGATCTTCGGCACCTTCGTGCTGCACTTCAAGTCCGACCCGATCGTCGTCGGCATCGCGATGAATCTGAGCGCGTGGGGACTCACCTCGCTGCTCCTCTTCAACATCTTCCACATCCGCGGCTCGATCATGGATCCGCGCATCAAGAGCTTCGGCAGCATCGATATCCCGCTGCTGGGGAAGATCCCCTTCGTGGGAGAGCTGCTCAACAACCACAACATCCTTGTCTACGCGGCCTTCGCCGTCGTGATCGTCTCGCAGATCGTCATGTACAAGACCCGCTTCGGCCTGCGCCTGCGGGGCGTCGGCCTTAACGAGAAGGCGATCCAGAGCGCGGGCGTCTCGGTGACCAAGTACAAATGGGCCTCGCTGATCATCACCGGCGTGCTCGCGGGCGCGGCGGGAGCCTGCCTGCCGCTGAGCGGCATCTCGATGTTCACCGAGAACATGTCCGCCGGCAAGGGCTTCCTCGCGGTCTCGGCCGCGCGCATCGGCAAGGGCGACCCCTTCAAGGCGTTCTTCGCCTGCCTGATCTTCGCGTTCGCGGACGCGGTGTCGGTCGGCCTCCAGAGCTTCAACATCCCCTCGCAGCTCGTGCTGATGACCCCCTATATCGCCACCGTCGTGGTGATGTGCCTGACGAACCTCGATCAGCTCAAGAAAAACGCCGTCTGACGGCCGGAAAGGGTTGGATAGGATGACCATCAAGGCGATCCCCATCGGGGAGTTCGACTTTTCCCCCTACGGGACCTACTACAATCTGAAGGAGGACGCCGAACGGGTGTCCCACACAAAAACCGAGGTCTATGAGGACCACATGACCAGAACGCCCCTCATCGACACCCCCGGACATCTGGGCTACACGATCGGCGGGGCGGCGCCCTGCGAGGTGCGCTCGATGGAGAAGCACTCCCACACCGAGGAGGCGATCTTCTGCATGGCGGAGCCGGTCATCCTCTGCGTGGCGCTGCCGCGCGGCGGCGAGCCGCCGCGCGCGGAGGATGTGCGCGCGGTGGTGCTCTCCCCCGGGGAAGCGGCCGTCATGGCGCGGGAGGTCTGGCACGACGCCTGCCGCGGGCTCGGGAAGCCCGCCGGGTACTACTACCTCGCGAAGGCGGGGGAGCGTCCCGCCGACTGGCTGCCGGTGAGCGGCGGGCCGGTCGCGCTCGAATACTGAGGAGGGCCCGCGATGCGTGTATTGAACTTCGGCTCCCTCAACATCGACTATGTCTATTCCCTCGACCACATCGTCGCGCCCGGCGAGACGATCACCTCGCGCGGCCTCGAGGTCTTCCCGGGCGGCAAGGGCCTCAACCAGTCGGTGGCGCTCGCGCGCGCGGGCGCCGAGGTCTGCCACGCGGGCATGGTGGGGGAGGACGGAGGCATGCTGCTTGACGTCTGCCGGGAGGCGGGCGTGGACGTGAGCCGCGTGCGCACCGTCGGCACCCGCACCGGCAACGCGATCATCCAGGTGAGCGCGAAGGGGCAGAACAGCATCGTGCTCTACCCCGGCGCGAACCGCGCGATCACGCGGGAATATGCGGACGCGGTCCTCGCGGATTTCGGCACGGGGGACCTGCTCCTTCTGCAGAATGAGATCAGCCTTGTGGACTATCTGATCGACCGGGCGCACGAGCGGGGGATGACCATCGCGCTCAACCCCTCGCCCTTCGACGAGCGGATGCATGCGTGCGGCCTCGAAAAGGTGGACATCTTCCTCCTCAACGAAGTGGAGGGCGCGCAGATCACCGGCAGGGAGGACCCCTCGGAAATTCTGCCGGAGATGCTTTCGCGCTTTCCCGGCGCCCGTATCGTGCTGACGCTGGGGAAGAGCGGCGTCCTCTACGGGGCGGGGGAGCGGCGGCTCTCCCATGGGGTGTACGACGTGCCCGTCGTGGACACGACGGCCGCGGGCGACACCTTCACCGGCTTTTTCCTCGCGGCGGCGCTGGGAGGGGAGACGGTGGAGGAGGCGCTGAGGCTCGCGTCGACTGCTTCCTCGCTCGCGGTCTCCAAAAAGGGCGCGTCCTCCTCGATCCCGACGATGAAAGAGGTGCGCGCCGCAAGGCTTCCGCTGGCAAAATAATCCCGGAGACATGTAGCATGTAGATGTAGAAGGGCCGGGCG
>NZ_CABUCJ010000092.1 GCF_902490045.1 uncultured Anaerotruncus sp. | reverse complement strand
CCCCTCCCCCGGGGCGCTTGCCGCCCTCGACTACCGCAGCAAGAAGGAGCTTGCCGGCCGGGTGCGCATCGTGACGGTGCCGGGCAGCGACGTGTGCGCCTGCTGCGGCACCCATGTGCGGCGCACGGGCGAAATCGGCGTCATCAAGCTGCTCACCAGCCAGCGCTACAAGGGCGGCGTGCGGGTGTGGCTGCTCTGCGGGGACCGCGCGCTCCGCGACTACGGGGAAAAGAACGCGCAGGCCTATGCGGTCTCGGGAATGCTCTCCGCCAAGGTCGGGGAGCTCGCCGGGGCGGTGGAGCGGATGCAGGCGGAAAACGACGCGCTGAAGCTGCGCGCCGCGCGCCTCCAGGAGGAGCTCTTCCATTACCGCGCCCGCGAGGTCGAGGAGGGCGCGACCTACGCCCTTCTCTTCGAGGATGGGATGGAGCCGCCCGCGCTGCGGCGGTTCTGCCTCGCGCTCTGCGAGCGGTGCGGGGTGGCTGCGGTCCTCTCGGGAAGCGAGCGGGAGGGCTGGAAATACGCGGTCGGCAGCGCGCGCGGCGACGTGCGTCCGCTCGGCAGGGAGCTGAACGCCGCCTTCTCGGGGCGCGGCGGCGGAAGCCCCGAGCTCGTGCAGGGGACCCTTTCGGGCAGCCGGGAGGAGATCGAAACCTTTTTCAGGAGCAGGGTATGAACATTCAGATTTTCGGCAAGGCCAAGTGCTTTGACACCAAAAAGGCCGAGCGTTACTTCAAGGAACGCGGCGTCAAATTCCAGAGCGTCGACCTTCTCCGCTACGGCATGAGCAGAGGGGAATTCGAGAGCGTCAGGCGCGCCGTCGGCGGCGTGAGGGCGCTCGTCGACGAAAAATCGAAGGACTACGACAAGTCCTTCATCGCCTACCTCGCCGGGGAGGAGAACATCGCGGACAAGCTGATGGAATACCCCTCGGTGCTCAAAACCCCCATCGTGCGAAACGGGAAGCAGGCCACCGTCGGGTACCGCCCCGACGTGTGGAAGGAGTGGACCTGAGGGCGCGGCGGACGCGTTCGCGCGCCTGCCGGGCAATCGGCAAATAAAAGCGCCCCGGCAAAGCCGGGGCGCTTCGGCGTCTCTCCGCGTCTTTACTTTTCCACCGGGAAGCAGATCTCCGTCACCCAGTTTTCGGGGTTGGGGTCCATGGCGGGGCTCACGTGGTAGATGTTGAACATCGGGCCGCTGATCCGCCAGCCACCCGCGTCGATCCATTCGCCGATCGCCGCGCACGCGTCGGAGACGCTGGCGTAGCTGCCGCGGATGACGCAGGAGGCGACCTTCACGGCCGGGACCTCCTTGAAGCGGACGTGTTCGGTGTCCTGATAGCTGCCGGCGACCGCCGTGCGGATTTCCACGTCGACGTCCGACTCCTTGAATCCCTCGTCGAAGAAGACGGCGATGGCGTAGGCCGGGGAGGCCGCCTGGACATGCTGGCCGGCCGTCTCGGCGTAGAGCTTCTGCCAGAGGTCCCCCTCGCGGTCGTAGGAGGGCATCGTGCCGCGCAGGCTCATGACCTGCATGGCGGGAATTTCCTTGAGGGTTACATCGTACTTCATGCTGTTATCGTCCTTTCCCAATCGTTCGATGGTGTTTTCGAGGATCGCGAGCCGGGCGCCGAGGTCCCGCGATTCCTCCCGCATCTGGGAGAGGCGCACCGCCAGATAGCGGCGAAAGCTTTCCGCGTCGCCGTACTGCGCGAGGATTTCCCGGATCGTCGCCAATCCGAACCCCATCGACTTGAGCGCCTGGATTTTGCCCGCCGCCTCCAGCTGCTTTGCGCTGTAATAGCGGTAGCCGGTGAAGGAGTCCACCGTCTCGGGCGCCAGCAGGCCGATCTCGTCGTAGTGGCGCAGCATCTTGATGCTGATCATCGTCAGCTTGGAAAATTCGCCGATCTTGAACATGTTACGTCCTCCCGTCTGTTTTTGAGCTCACCGCCAGCTTACACCATCCCACAATGGGAGAGTCAAGGGAGAAGTTGAAATTTTTTTAAGCCACTCTGCCGCTCCAAGGCGGCGGGGAACTTTTTCAAAAGCTCCCCGCCTCACGCGTCCTTTATAATGAAGACGGGCAGGGGCGGGTCGTTGGGCCGGTTGCAGAAGTCCGCGACGACCACCGTAAAGGCGCGGTGGTCGATCGTGCGCAGGTAGGCGAGCAGGGCGTCCCGCTCGGCGTAGCCGGTGTCCCGCCCGTAATAGATGATGAGGCTCATGATGCCGCGGGGCTTTAAAAGCGAAAGCCCCGCGTCGATGGCGGCGATGCTGCTTTCGGCGCGGGTGTTGATGGCGTGGTCGCCGCCGGGCAGCCAGCCGAAGTTGAAGACGATGCAGTCGACCGACTCCGGGTCGGCGTAGCGGGCCATATTGGCGTGGCTGTCCTGAACGACGCGCGCGAACCCGGAGCACCCGCGTTCCCCGATGAGGGCGCGGGTGCTTTCCACCGCCTCCGGCTGGATGTCGAAGGCGAGCACCCTTCCCGTCTCCCCGGCGAGGGAGGCGAGGAAGACGGTGTCGTTGCCGCGGCCCGCGGTCGCGTCGATGCAGAAAGCGCCCGGCTTCACATGGGACGCGATGAACTGGTGCGCCACCTGGAGGGCGCCGAACGGTCTTGGCATGGAAAACTCCCTTTCTATGCAGTTGCAGGATTCGGCAAAAGGCATTACAATAAAAAAACGAGGGGAGGGATCTCGTATGCGCTTTGACGATCTGGTCTATGACGTCGTGCGGCGGATTCCGCGCGGCCGGGTGGCCTCCTACGGGCAGGTCGCGCTGCTCTGCGGGAACCCGCGCGCCTCCCGCGCGGTGGGCTGGGCGCTGCGCCGCAACCCCGCGCCGGGGGAGGAAATCCCCTGCCACCGGGTTGTGAACCGCGAAGGACGGCTCGCGCCCTCCTTCGCGTTCGGCGGGACGGACGCCCAGCGGAAGCTGCTTGAGGCAGAGGGCGTCGCGGTGGACGGCGAGGGCTTTGTGGACATGGAGCGGTACGCGTGGTACGGGCCTACAGAACCACCTGGTCGTTGATGACGAGCCCGAACCGCAGGCCGAGCCGCTCGGCCGCCTTGCGGCAGAGGAGCATGCGCTGGAGGAAGATTTCAAAATAGTCCATCACCGACGCGCTCGCGGTGTCGATGCGGATGCGCAGCGTGATCGCGGACTTGTCGGAGGCGATCTCGGTGGAGGCCTCCTCGACGGCGTAGTTGACGCGGTCGTGGATGTCGAAGGTGGCCATGTCGCGGTTGCGCACGCGGGAGCGGCGCACGTCTGTCTTGTCGGCCAGTATGAGCGCGGCGGCCACCGCGTCGACCGCGACGGCGGTGCCCTCGTCGTGGTTGCCGATCGCGCTGATGATCGTGGCGGTGTCCTCCGCGTCCGCGCCCAGCTTGTCGAGGATGCGGAAGGCCATGACCGCGCCGCTCTGGGCGTGGTCGGCGCGGTTGATGACGTTGCCGATGTCGTGCAGGTAGCCCGCGATCTGCGCGAGCTCCGCCGTGCGTTCGGGGTAGCCGAGCGTCAGCAGGATCTCGCGCGCCTTCCCCGCCACCTTGGTCACGTGCGCGAAGCTGTGTTCGGTATAGCCCAGCACCCGCAGCGCGTCGTCCGCCTTGCGTATGTAGGTTTTAATGGATTCGTTATGGGCGATCTGGTCGAATGTTACCATGGTTACGTCCTTTCGTTTTGGTCTTATGGAATCATTCTATCCCGAACGCGCGGCAATTACAATTGCGGCGGCCCGGATTTTATAAAAATTTTACAGCAGGAGGGCGGACAATGGGACCGACCTGTTACACGGTGACCCGCATCGACGGGGATTACGCGGTCATGGTGACCGACGAGGGAATCGAAAACACGGTGGCGATGGCGCTGCTCCCGCCCGAGACGGACGAGGGCGTGCGGCTCGTGTGGGAAAACTTCACCTACCGGGCGCTCGCATGAGGGCGGCCGCGAAGCGGCTTGGGATGCGGTATGCCCGCGGGATGGAATACCGGGGCGCGCCGCACGGGCTCTGGCTGTTTTCCCGGGAAGAATTCGCCGGGGGAGGTTGTTTTTCGCGGGAAACCGTACTATAATGGTAGAGATTCAATCCAGGGGAGGAAGAGACGGACATGTACAGCTTCAAGAACGACTACAGCGAGGGCGCGCATCCCCGCGTCATGCAGGCGATGCTCGACACCAACCTCGAACAGACGGACGGCTACGGCACCGACCCGCACTGCGAACGCGCGCGGGCGCTCATCCGGGAGAAGATCGCCTGCCCGGAGGCGGACGTGCATTTCCTCGTGGGGGGCACCCAGGCCAACCTGACAGTCGTGGCGGCGGCGCTGCGCCCCCACCAGGCGGTGGTCGCGGCGCACACGGGGCATGTGTGCGTGCACGAGACGGGAGCGATCGAGGCGACCGGCCACAAGGTGGTGGCCATGCCCTCCCCCGACGGCAAGCTCACCCCCGCCATGGTGGAGGAGGCGTGCGATCTGCACACCGACGAACACATGGTGCAGCCAAAGATGGTCTACATCTCCGATTCGACCGAGGTTGGCACCCTCTACCGGAAGGCGGAGCTCGAGGCGCTGCACAACGTCTGCCGGGCGCGGGGGCTCTGGCTCTTCCTCGACGGGGCGCGGCTTTCGGCGGCGCTCACCGCCGGGACGAACGACCTCACCCTGCCCGATCTCGCGCGGCTGTGCGACGTCTTCTACCTCGGCGGGACCAAATGCGGGGCGCTCTTCGGCGAGGCGGTCGTCATCGTGAACAACGCGCTGAAGCCCGATTTCCGCTACCTCATCAAGCAGCGGGGCGGCATGCTCGCCAAGGGGCGGCTGCTCGGCATTCAGTTTGAAAGCCTCTTCGCGGACGACCTCTACCTCGAGCTCGGCGCGCGCGCCAACCGGCTGGGGATGCGGATGAAGCGGGCGATCTCCGAGGCGGGCTTTTCCTTCGCGAGCGACTCGCACACCAACCAGCAGTTTGCCGTGCTGCCCGACCCTCTGGTGGAAGCGCTCGGCGGGCTATACAAGTTTGAACGCAACGGCAAGCCGGACGCCGGGCATACCGTCGTGCGGTTCGTGACCTCGTGGGCGACCGACGAGGCGGCGGTCGAGCGGTTCGCCGACGATCTGGCGCGGCTGGCGCGGGAGACGGAATGACCGCACGGCTGAAGGGCCGCCTGCAAAGCGCCGGGGCGGTCGTGCCGCTCGCGGTGTTCGCCACCTTCCTGTGGGGCACGGCGTTCCCCTGCGTCAAGCTGGGGTACCGGCTCTTTGCGATCGGAAGCGGCGACACCGCCTCCCAGATGCTCTTCGCGGGGGCGCGGTTTTTGCTGGCAGGCCTGCTGACCCTCGCGTTCGGCGCCGCCGCGGGCCGCCGCGCGCCGCTGCCCGCGCGGAAAAATTACGGCGGGATCCTGCTGCTCGGGCTTGTGCAGACGGCGGCGCAGTATGTCTTTTTCTACATCGGCCTCGCCAACACGACGGGCAGCCGCGGCTCGATCATCGACGCCTCCGCCGCCTTCATCGGCGTCATCCTCGCCCACTTCCTCTGCAGGGGGGACCGCATGACCCGCCGCAAGGCGCTCGGCTGCGCGGTCGGATTCGCGGGGGTGGTTGTGCTCAACCTCGGCGGCGGCCTGGGCGGGGCGTTCGTCCTCACCGGCGAGGGGTTCATGCTGCTGGCCGCCACCTCCTCCGCGCTCGGCGCGGTGGTGAGCGCGCGCGTCGCGCCCGGCAACGACCCGATGGTGGTCACCGGCTGGCAGCTACTGGCGGGCGGCGCGGTGCTCTTTTTCGCCGGCGCGCTCGGCGGCGGGCGCATCCGCCCCGCAGGCGGCGCGGCCTGGCTTCTGCTCCTCTACATGGCGGCGCTCTCGGCGGTGGCCTTCACCATCTGGACGCTGCTGCTCAAATACCAGCCGGTGGCGCGGGTGAGCATCTTCAATTCCCTCATCCCCGTCTTCGGCACCCTCTGTTCGGGGCTTTTTCTGGGCGAGGAAATCTGGAACCTCCGGAACCTCGCGGCGCTGCTGCTCGTCTGCGCGGGCATCTGCGTCGTGAACGGCGCGCCCCGCCCCGCATCCCCCGTGAAAGCGTGAGCGGCATGGAAATACGGCCTGCACAGCGGCCGCCGGCCCTGCCGGCGGAGCCGAAGCTAGAGCGGGAGCTCCCGGAGGGCCTGCTCGCGGACGAGCCCGCGAGGTACGCCTCGGGGGAGATCGACGCGGTGAGCGGGCTGCTCTTCCGCGGCGCCGCGCCGGGGCTCGGCTTCGAGGAGGCGAGCTTCGAGGGCTGCGTCTTCGAGGGGATGCGGCTGACCGGGGCGGACCTCGCGAAGACGGGGCTCACCGACCTCGTCTTCCGGCGGTGCGACCTCTCGAACGCCGGCTTTTCCAGGGCGGCGCTGACGCGGGTGCGGTTCGACGACTGCAAGCTCGTGGGCGCGGACTTCTCCGAAGGGGTGCTGCGGGACGTCCGCTTTTCCCGGTGCGGCCTGCGGTACGCGCAGTTTTTTCAGGCGGGGCTGCGCGCGGTGCGGTTCGAGGGGTGCGACCTCTCGGGCGCGGCGATGCAGGAGCTCAAGCTGCGGGACCTCACCCTTTCGGAATGTAAGCTCGCCGGGGCCGAGCTCTTCCACACGAAGCTCGCGGGGGTGGACTTCACCACCTGCGAGACGGACGGGCTCGTCGTCGCGGCGGAGGACCTGCGGGGCGGCATCTTCACCGCGGCACAGGCGGTGGGGCTGGCAAGGCTGCTCGGCATCATCATCAAATAACGAGATCTGCGGAAACCATACAGGAGGATCGGCATGGAGGACGTACTATTATCATTACAGGAGATCTGCAAGGCGTTTGGGGAAACCGAGGCGCTCGCGGGGGTCAGCCTCGACGTGCGCGAGGGGGAATTCCTGACGCTGCTCGGGCCCTCCGGCTGCGGCAAGACCACCACCCTGCGGATCATCGCGGGGCTGGAAAGCCCCGACAGCGGGCGCGTGCTGCTGCGGGGGGAGGACATGACCGGCTGGGAGCCCAACCGCAGGCCGGTCAACACGGTCTTCCAGAGCTACGCGCTCTTTCCGCACATGAACGTGGCCAAAAACATCGGCTACGGCCTGCGGCTCAAAAAGACGCCCAGGGAGGAAATCCGCCGCCGGGTGGACGAGATGCTCGGCCTGGTGCAGCTCCCCGGCTTCGGCGCGCGGATGCCCAACCAGCTTTCGGGCGGGCAGCGGCAGCGGGTGGCGATCGCGCGCGCGATCGTGAACGACCCGGCGGTGCTGCTGCTTGACGAACCGCTCGGCGCGCTCGATTTGCAGCTGCGCCGCCAGATGCAGACCGAGCTCAAGTCGTTGCAGAAGGATTTGGGCATCACCTTCATCTATATCACCCACGACCAGGAGGAGGCCCTCAACATGAGCGACCGGATCGGCATCATGAACGAGGGGCGCATCCTCCAGCTCGGCAAGCCCGACGAGATCTACGAGCGGCCCCAGACGCGGTTCGCCGCCGAGTTCATCGGGCAGAGCAACATCTTTACCGCCGAGGTCGCGGGACGGGAACCGGACGGCACGCTGACGCTCCTCTACGCGGGCGGCGTCATCAAGGCGTGCGGCGAGGGGACGCCGGGCGAGAAGGTGACCCTTTCGGTGCGCACCGAGCGCATCCGGTTCGGCGAGGAATGCCGCTACGGGTTCGCGCTGACCGGCCTCGTCAGGGCGCACAGCTATACGGGCGGCATGCTGCGCACGACCCTCGGGCTTTCCGACGGGCAGGAATTGATCGTCAGCGGCATGGGCGGCGGAGGCGACCGCGCCGAGGTCGGCGAGACGGTGCACATCTACTGGAAGCCCGCCTGCGCCGCCATCGTGGAAAGGGGCGGTGAAAATGAAGCGCGCGCGTAAGGGCCGCGGCTTTCCCGCCGCGGGTGTCCCGTTTCTTCTGTGGACGGCGTTTTTTGTCGCCATCCCGCTCATCTATATCCTCTGCATGAGCTTTTTGAAGCGCGCGGCCACCTGGGGGGTCGTCGCTGAGTTTTCGCTCGGCAGCTACGCCAAGATGCTCTCCCCCGCCTACCTGCGCGTCTTTGGGGAAAGCCTCTGGCTGTCGGTGCTCACCACCGGCTTTACGCTGCTGCTCGGCTATCCGTTCGCCTATTTCACGGCGCAGCTCTCCCCCAGGCGGCGTTCCCTCGCGCTGCTGCTCGTCATCGTGCCCTTCTGGACCAACTCGCTCGTGCGCATCTACGGGTGGATGATCCTCCTGCGCAGCCAGGGGGTCGTCAACACCCTGCTCATCGCGCTCGGCGTCATTGACACGCCGCTCAAACTCCTGTATAATTTTGGGGCCGTGCTGGTCGGCATGGTTTACGCCCTGCTGCCCTTCATGATCCTGTCCGTCTACAACTCGATCTCCAAGCTCGACCCGGCGCTCACCGAAGCGGCGCGCGATTTGGGGGCGGGAAAGTGGCGCGCCTTCTGGAGCGTCACCGTGCCGATGACCCGCGCGGGCATCATGGCCGGGTGCGTGCTCGTCTTCATCCCGTCGGTCGGACTCTTCTTCATCTCCGACCTGCTCGGCGGCGCAAAGACGATGCTGCTCGGCAACCTTATCAAAAACGAACTGCTCACCGCCCGTAACTGGCCGATGGGCGCGGCGCTTTCGGTCGTCATGATGGCCGCCACCCTGCTGGTGATCGGCCTCTACCAGAAGCTGTCGGGTGAAAAGAGTCTGGAGGGGATCGTATGAGACGGCGGACCAAAATCCCCGAAATCTATGTGACGCTCCTGCTCCTGCTCATGTACCTGCCGATCGTGGTGGTCGTGGTCTATTCCTTCAACGACACCAAGCTGTTCAGCTGGGAGGGGTTCACCTTTTCCTGGTACCAAAAGCTGCTCCACAACCGGAATATCATCACGGCCTTCTTTAACAGCCTCGAGCTCGCGGCGCTCAGCAGCCTGTCCGCCTCGGTGCTCGGCACCGTCGGCGCGGTGGGCATCGCGGGCAGGCATTTCCGCGGCCGCGGCGCGCTCGAAAACCTCTCGCTCATCCCCATCATGGTCCCCGAAATCATCCTCGGCATGGCGTACCTCGCGTTTTTCTCCTTCCTGCGCCTGCCCTTCGGCATGCTGACGCTTGTGCTCGCGCACACCACCTTCTGCGTGCCCTACATCTTCATCAACGTCAAGGCGCGGCTTTCCGGGCTTGACCCCGCCATCGGCGAGGCCGCCCGCGACCTCGGCGCGTCCGCGCCGCGCGCCTTCTTCGACATCACGCTGCCGCTGATCGCGCCCTCCATCCTGTCGGGCGCGCTGCTCGCCTTCGCCATGAGCATGGACGACGTGGTCATCAGCTTCTTCGCCACCGGCGCGCAGACGAGCACCCTGCCGCTGCAGATCTACTCGATGCTCAAGATGGGCGTCACCCCCGAGATCAACGCGCTCTGCACCCTCATGCTCGGCGCGGTGTTCCTGATCGTCGCCGTCGGGAGGCTGGTTTCCGCCCGGCGCAGGGCGGCGGCTTAGGTTTGCCGCCCGATGGTCGGAGGGCTCGCCGGCGGCCGTGACTTTAGATTTTCCACTCATTGAGCGGCGGAGCTTGCCGGGTCCCGCCCCGGCAGGCGGGATACTTTCTTTGCGCCAAAGAAAGTATCCAAAGAAGGGCGCGAGGGGCTATCGCCCCCTTGACCCCCGCGCCGCCTCCGGTTGGCCTTTGGCCAAAGTCGGCGGCGCC
>NZ_CABUCJ010000091.1 GCF_902490045.1 uncultured Anaerotruncus sp. | reverse complement strand
CCGGCGGGATCGACATCAGCCCCCGCACACAAATCCCGCCAATCGAGGAAACCTCTTCCAAAAATTCCGGAAGCGCCTCGGGTGACACGCCGGATTTTGTCAGCTCGCTTCCAATATTTACTTCCACAAGACAGTCCATCTTTTTCCCGAGCTTGGCGCACTGCTTTTGAATCTCCCGTGCGAGCGGGAGGCTGTCGAGCGACTGGATCATCGTCACCTTGTCCGCGATCTGCCGCACCTTGTTGGTCTGCAGGTGCCCGATGAAGTGAATCTCCACCCCGTCCCTGTGGTAATCGTCATATTTGGAGAGCAGCTCCTGCGCGCGGTTTTCGCCGAGCAGCCGCACCCCCGCGCCGATCGCTTCGTTGACCAGCGCGGCCTCGACCGTCTTGGTCACCGCCATCAGCCGCACATCCGCCGGGTCCCTGCCGCATTTCACGCAGGTCTCGGCTATACGCTCGGTAATATCCCTGACCGTCGCCGCGACGGTCCCTCCGTCAGGCCGGTTTTCCGTCATAAAGCTGCGCCCCCTCGATGACCACGTCGTCATATTGCTGGAGGCAGTCGGGCTCGGCCTCGGGGTTGGCTTCCCGGCAGACCACGAATCCCGCTCCCTCATAGAGCACATCCACCGGGCGGAAGGCGAGCTTTTCGCCCCGGATGATGTAAACGCCCTTCTGGATGCCCTCAAAACGGATGGCCGAGCTGCTCACCCGCAGCCCGGAGATGGATTTGAATTTGACGTCCGCCTGCGCGGTGCGCAGGTTGACGAGCGCCTCGTTGATATAATCGCTGCGGAAGACGACGACCGCGCCGCCCTTCTCCTGGTCCTTGTTGACGTTCCACACCACCGCCTCCACCGGGCTTGTCCCGCTGAGGTGGAAATCAAGGGTGACGAGCGCGCCCTCCCGGTATTTGGAGACCTCCTCCTCCGGGACGGCAGCGGCAAAGTACCAGTTGTGACCGAGCATCAGCTTTCCCACCCGCGTGGAATTCGTCTTGACCGGCGTATTCATCAGGCGGGCCAGGTCGTCCGGAAGCAGCTCGTCAAGGTTTTCCAAATCCGCCTTTCCCTCGAGCCCGTCGATCGTCCGGATGAAATACCCCGGACGCGGGGCCGTAATCCTCTCGGGCTCCTCCTTGACCTGGGAGGAGTAGTACCGCTCCTCCGATTCGAGCCGTTCGATCTCGCCGGAAAAGCCACTCTGCTTCCCTGTCGCGACCTGCTTGGTGTTGAGCAGCAGGAGCAGGTTGTCCGCCCCGCTGGAAATTTGAGAAAAGCTGTTGCCGTCCACCTGGCGGATGATGCCGCCCAGCTCGCTGAAAATCTGCCGGTTGAGCACGTCTGTGTGCGCGTAGGAGGTGGTGCCGGGGTCCTGCGCCTTTTCAAGCTGTTCCCGCTGGTGGGAGAGTTCCCGCACCATCCGCACGTTTTCCGCGTCCTTCTCGCTCCGGTAGACTTCGGCGATTGCGGTGCCGTTGGAGACTTTGGTGCCGTCGCTCGTCAGGTAGGCCGCCACGCCCTTGCCGATCCAGTCGTCGAGCAGCTGTTCCTCGCGCAGGGCGATGCCCGTGATCCCGGCGGTTTCCGCGACCGTGTAGGCATACACCGTCTCGGTCTTATACTGGGAGGTGAAATACCGCCACGCCTGATAGCCGACATAGCTGAGCAGAAAAAGCGCAAGCAGCCCCATCACGAGCCTTTGGGTCAACGTATTTTTCATATCCGGTGTTCCGCCTGATTCCTAATCGTTCTCTTTGTCGCCCTCGACCGACTCCAGGATGCTGATCGTCTTGGAGGGAATGATCGTGGAAATCGCATGCTTGTAGACCAGGTTCTGCCGCCCCTCGCAGTCGAGGATGACGGTGAAGGAGTCGAAGCCGCGCACGACCCCCTTGAACTGAAAGCCGTTGGTCAGGTAGATCGTCACAGTGATCTTCTCGCGGCGGGCCTGGTTGAGGAAAACATCCTGTAAATTCAGCTGTTTCATGGTACCTCCCCTGTTGCAGAGCAACAAAATCAGTGTTGTGTCCGTTTTCTCTTTCTGTATCGGCGTGTTGCCTTCTCAATATTATATCACATAATTTTGCTGTTGTGAACCAGTTCCGCCGCCTTTTGTGCCAGCTCCGCGGGGGAGGAAAACTCGTCCGCACAGAGCCACTGGATGCGCCCGTCCCGCCGGAACCAGGTGAGCTGCCGCTTCGCATAGTTGCGGGTGGCCTGCTTGAGCCGCGCCACGCACTCCTCAAGCGGCGCCAGCCCCTCCAAATAGGGCTGCAGCTCCTTGTAGCCGATCGCCTGACGCGCCGTCCCGCCATACCGGCGGCTGATCTCCCGCGCCTCGTCGAGCAGGCCGCGCTCCATCATGAGGTCCACCCGTCGGTCGATCCGCCCGTAGAGCTTTTCACGGTCGCGATAACAGATTCCGAGCATGCAGGGCTCATAGCGTGCGGGCGCGAGCCGGGAACGCCGCTGGTGCTCGCTCATCGGAATCCCCGTCACCCGGTAGACCTCCAGCGCGCGCAGCACCCGGCCGAGGTTATTGGGGTGCAGCTTTTCCGCGAGCGCGGGGTCCACCCCGCGCAGCTCTTCGAGCATCGCCCCGGCGCCGCGCTCCCGCGCCTGTGCTTTCAGCTCCTCCCGCACCTCCGGCGAGGCGGGGATGTCCCCGTAGTCGAGGTTGTCGACGACCGCGCCGATATAGAGCCCGGTCCCCCCCGCGAGTATCGGCAGCCTCCCCCGCGTGCGCGAGCCGCGTGTAATCCGCCACCGAGAAGGCCGCGTCGTCCGGTTCGATGAAGTCGATCAGGTGGTGCGGGACCCCCCGCATCTCGGCTTCGTCCGGTTTGGCGGTCGCGATGTCCATGCCGCGGTAGACCTGCATCGAATCGGCGGAGACCACCTCCCCGCCGAACCGGAGCGCCAGCTCGACGGCCAGCGCCGTCTTGCCCGAGGCGGTCGGGCCCGCCACCACGACGAGCGGGCGTTTCGTATCCTGTCTGTCCATATCAGCCCAGCCTGCCAAATTTCTTTTCGATCTCATGCCGTCGCATGCGGACGGACACCGGCCGTCCGTGCGGGCAGTGGTCCGCGTCGCCGTCCTGCCGGAGCATCTCGATAAGCTCGGCGAGGCTCGGCGCGGGGGTTTTGTCGTGCGCCTTGATCGCCGCGCGGCAGGCGACCGTGTGGTAGAAGTCCTCGAGCTGGCGCGGCAGCAGCTTTCCGCCCCCGCGCAGCAGCTTGTCCGCGCATTCGGAGACGATCCCCGCGATATCCGCGTCCGCCAGGACCGGCGCGACCTCCCGCACCAGCACGAAGCCGTCCCCGAAGTCCTCTACGGGAATTCCCGCGCGCTCCAGCAGCGCGGCGTTTTCGAGCACCGCCGCGTGCTCCTCGGGGGAGAGCTTCACCGAGACGGGCGAAAGCAGCATCTGCCGGTCCTCCCCGACCCCGCCCGCCACAATCCGGTTGAAGAGCAGGCGCTCGTGCGCGGCGTGCTTATCTACGAGCACCAGCTCGTCCCCGCGCTCGAGCAGCACATAGGTACCGAACAGCTCCCCGATCACCCGCGCGTTCTCGTAGGGGTCGGACGGCGCGGCGGGTTCCTCCGGAATATCCGGGTGGGAGGGTCCCGCCGCATCCGGCGCCGGCTCCTTGTCGAAATAGAAGGTCACCGGCTCGGCGTGGAAGGTGAGCGCCGGCGGCGGACTCTCGACCGCAAGCGGCGCGTCACAGTCGCGTATTCGAGCACCGAAGGGGCCCGTTCCGCCTTGAGCTGCTTTTCGAGCAGCTCCCTGTATTCGCCGACGCTCAGCCGCTGCTGCACCGGCACAGCTTTGTCCAAATTCGCCGAAAAGGGATTATACTTTACATCCTCCGCCTTGATATCGGGCGCGAGCCTGTTCGCGCCGAGCGCCGTCTTGCAGCCGTAATAGACGAGGTCGAAGATGCTCTTTTCGTTTGCAAAGCGCACCTCGATCTTTGCGGGGTGCACGTTCACGTCGACCGCGTGGGGCGGAATCGTAAGGTTCAGCACGCAGGAGGGATAACGCCCGGTCATCAGGGCGTTGCGGTAACTCTCCTCGAGCGCGGCCATGCAGGTCTTGGAACGCACGAAGCGGGTGTTGATGAAAAAATTCTGGAGCCCGCGCGAGCCGCGCGCAAAGGAGGGCTTGCTGATCACCCCGTCGAGAACGAGGCCGTTCGCCTCGTAGCGGACGGGCACCGCGTTTTCGGAAAACTCCCGGCCGAGCACACACCGCACCGCCGAGAGCACCTGCCCGTCCCCCGGCGTCTGCAGGCGGGCCACGCCGTCGCGCAGGAACTTGAAGGCCACGCCGGGATTGCCGAGCGCCGCCTTTTCGACGGCGGCCGCGACGCTGTTTCCCTCTGAGACGTCCTTTTTGAGGAACTTCATCCGCGCGGGGGTGTTGAAGAAGACGTCCCGCACGGTGATCGTCGTGCCGGTCGGGCAGCCCGCGTCTGAAACTTCCCCCGGCTCGCCGCCGGAGATCGTATAGCGCGTCCCGGCAACCTCGTCCGCCGTGCGGGTGAGCAGCTCGACCCGGCACATCGCCGCGATCGAGGCGAGCGCTTCGCCGCGGAATCCCATCGTCATGATGCGGGCGAGGTCCTCCTCGGTTTTCACCTTGCTCGTCGCATGGCGCAAAAAGGCGTTCTCCACATCCTCCCGCGCAATGCCCGTACCGTTGTCGGTTACGCGGATATACCGGATGCCGCCGCCCTGGATTTCGACGGTGACCTTGGTCGCCCCCGCGTCGACGGCGTTTTCCACCAGCTCCTTGACGATCGACGCGGGGCGCTCCACCACCTCGCCCGCCGCGATCAGTTCAGCGACCTGCTTATCCAGCACGTTGATCCTTGCCACTCCGCGTCCCCCCTTTCGTCCTAATACTTGAGCAGCGATTTCAGCTCATAGAGCTTGTTGAGCGCCTCGATCGGCGTCAGCGTGTTGACGTCCACCTGTTTGAGCGCCGCCTCGACCTCCGAGGGAATCACCGCCTCGAAGGAGATCTGCGGCCCTTCCACGGCCTCGGCGCGCTTTTTCTTCGCGGGAGAAACTTCCTTCCCCTCCTCGAGCTGGCCGAGCACCTGCCGGGCGCGCCTGATGATCCAGTCGGGCACCCCGGCGAGCTTGCTGACCTCGATGCCGTAGCTGTCGTCCGCGCCGCCCGGAACGATCCTGCGCAGGAAGGTAAGCTCGTCCCCCCGCTTTTTACAGGCGATGTTGTAGTTTTTGACACCGGGCAGCTCAGACTCGAGCTCGGTCAGCTCGTGGTAGTGGGTGGCGAAGAGGGTCTTGGCCCCAACATGGCGCTTGTCCGCAATATATTCTATCACGGCGCGCGCGATGCTCATGCCGTCAAATGTCGAAGTTCCCCGGCCGATCTCATCCAAAATGAGCAGGCTCTTGGGGGTGGCCTCCTTCATGATCTGCGCGACCTCGGTCATTTCGACCATAAAGGTCGACTGCCCGGACGAGAGGTCGTCGGACGCGCCCACACGCGTGTAGACGCCGTCCACCACGCCGATCGACGCCGACGCGGCGGGCACGAAGGAGCCCATCTGCGCCATCAGCACAATGAGCGCGGTCTGGCGCATGTAGGTCGATTTCCCGGCCATATTGGGGCCGGTGATGATCGCGATCTGCTTGTCGGAATTGTTGAGCACCGTGTCGTTGGCGACGAAGGGCGCGCCGTTCATGAGCTGTTCGACGACCGGGTGCCGCCCCTCGCGGATGCAGATTTCATCGGAGAAATTGACGTCGGGGCGGCAGTAGCCGTTCTCCTGCGCGACCGCGGCCAGCGCGCAGTAGACGTCAAGCCGCGCCACCGCCGAGGCGGTGGCCTGGACCCGGTGCAGCTCGGCAGAAACGGCCTCGCGCACCTCGTCGAAGAGCTTTGCCTCCAGATAGGTGATCCGCTCCCCCGCGGTGAGGATTTTCTCCTCGAGCTCCTTGAGCTCTTGGGTGATGTACCGCTCGCCGTTCGCAAGCGTCTGCTTGCGGATATAGTCGCCGGGCACCATCGACAGGTTGGATTTTGTGACCTCTATGTAATAGCCGAACACCCGGTTGTAGCCGATTTTGAGGTTTTTGATGCCGGTGCGCTCCTTCTCCCGCGACTCGATCTCCACAAGCACCTGCTTGGTGTTGTGCACAAGGGAGCGCAGGCCGTCCAGCTCCGCGTCGAAGCCCTCCTTGATGACGCCGCCGTCCTTGAGCGCGATGGGCGGCTCGTCGACAATCGCGCGGGCGATGAGCCCGCAGACGTCCTCGAGCGGATCGATCCGGTCGTGGACCTCCTTCAGGTAGGCGCTCGCGCAGCCGGCGAGCCGTTCCCGCAGGCCGGGCAGCGCCCGGCAGGTGAATTCGAGGGATTTAAACTCGCGCGGCGTGGCGTTTCCATAGATGACGCGGGTCATCAGCCGCTCGAGGTCAAAGATGCCGGAGAGAGCGTCCGCGATGTCACAGCGCAGGATCGTGTCGTTCACAAGCTCCTCCACCGCGTTGAGGCGCTTGTTGATGGCGGCGGGGTTCACCAGGGGCTTGTCGAGGTAGCTGCGCAGCAGACGCTTGCCCATCGCGGTTTTGGTCTTGTCCAGCACCCAGAGCAGCGTCCCGCGCTTTTCGCCCGTGCGCATCGTCTGGGTCAGCTCGAGATTGCGCCGCGCCGTCAGGTCGAGCACCATATACTGCTCGGGGTTCACATAGCCGACGTCGGTAATCCGTTCGAGCCCCTTCTGCTGGGTCTCGTAGAGATAGGAGAGCAGCGCGCCAAGCGCGCGGACCGCGCTCTCCTTCCCCTCCAGCCCCAGCTCCTTCGGCTCTTTGGAAAAGTGCCTTTCAATGAGAGCCGCGGCCTCCCGCGGCTCGAACCGTTCCGAGTCGCACAGGTCGGCGACGCAGCGGAGCTTCTCGCGGATGAAGGAGGTGACCTCCTTCTTGTCGAGCAGCCCGTCGTTAAAGATGATTTCGCTCGGGCTGTACCGCCCGAGCTCGTTGATTAGTTCGCCCTGCGCCCCCGCTTCAAACTGGGAAACAAAGAGCTGGCCGGTCGAAATATCGGCGCAGGCCAGCCCCCAGCCGCCCGCGTCGCAGAGGATGCAGGCGATGAAATTATTCGTGTCCTCCGCAAGCATGTTGCTTTCAATGAGGGTCCCGGGCGTGACGACGCGGATGACGCTGCGCTTGACGACGCCCTTGGCGTCGGCGGGATTTTCCATCTGCTCGCAGATGGCCACCTTGTAGCCCTTCCTGATGAGCCGGGAGATGTACGCGTCGCACGCGTGGTAGGGCACGCCGCACATCGGGGCGCGCTCCTCCTGCCCGCAGTCCCGCCCCGTCAGGGTGAGCTCGAGCTCCTTCGACGCGAGGATCGCATCGTCGTAAAACATCTCGTAGAAATCGCCGAGCCGGAAGAACAGGATGTGGTCCTTGTGCTGTTCCTTCACGGCGAAATACTGCTGCATCATCGGGGAGAGCTTCTGCATATCAACGTTCATCCACGCCGACCTCCGGAGGTTATTTTGTCAGTGGTTCAGTGGCATCCGGAGCAGGAGGAGCAGCTGCCCGAGCATCCGCCGCTCTTCTGCTCGATCTGGTCGGGGTCCTCGCCGTCAAGGCTTCCGCGCAGGATCTGCATGACGAAATCGACCAGGCCGTCGACCTCGTTTTTGGCGTCGTTGTAGGCGCTCATGTTCTTGTTCGCCATGATCTGCGCGTAGAGCGCCTTGATCTCGTCGTTGATCGCAGTGATCTTCTCCTGGTCCTTTTCGCTCTTGTTGATCTCGCCGTTGAGGTCGATCCGCTTGAGGTTGAATTTGCCGATGAGCGACTGGAGTTCCTCGTCCGAATCGTTCATCTGCTGCGCCACCATGAGGCGGAGATAACGCTCGTCCTGCTGAATCGCCTTTCCGAGCTGGCGTGCCATTGCAATAACTTCCATTGTTTTTTCCTCTGCTTTCTATTTGATATTTGATTTGTGCGTGTTTCTGTGATGCGAACGGCTGGCCGCATCGATCTTTCCCGGTCTCCCGCCGGTCATGCCAGCCGCCCGAAGAGCGCCCAGTTGAGCGCGCGCTCGATCCTGACGTCCACGAACCGGCCGACCGCCTCGCGCGGGCCGGTGAATTCGACGATATCATTGCTCTCGGTGCGCCCGGTAAGCCAGCCCCCGCCGGAGCGGCCCTCCCCCTCGGCGAGCACCCGCACCGTCCGGCCGACCATCCCGGCCTGAAGCTCCCCGCGGATTTCGCTCTCCGCGTCGAGCAGCTCGCGGAACCACCGGGATTTTTCCTCCGCCGGGACCGGGTCGTCCATCGAGGCGGCCTTCGTCCCCGCGCGGGGGGAAAAGAGAAAGGTGTAGAGGGTGTTGTAACGCACCCGCTTCACCAGCGCGAGGGTCTCCTCAAAGTCCTCCCGCGTCTCGCCGGGAAAGCCGACGATGATGTCGCTCGAAAAGGTCACGCCGGGGATCGCCCCGCGCGCGTAGTCGATGAGTTCCAGGTAGTGCGCCGCCGTATAGCGGCGGTTCATCGCCGCGAGTACACGGTCGCTGCCGCTCTGCACCGGCAGGTGGATGTGGCGGCAGACCTTTTTGCTCGACGCGATCGTATCGATCAGCTTTTTCGTGCAGTCCTTCGGGTGGCTCGTCATGAACCTCAGCCAGAAATCCCCCTCCACCGCGTCGACGCGGCTAAGCAGGCCGGAGAAATCGACCGGCTCGGAGAGCCCCTTGCCGTAGGAGTTGACGTTTTGGCCGAGCAGGGTGATCTCCCGGTAACCGGAGGCGGCGATCTCCCGGGCCTCCCGCAGCACGTCCTCCGGATTCCTGCTGCGCTCGCGGCCGCGCACATAGGGCACGATGCAGTAGGTGCAGAAGTTGTCGCACCCGTACATGACCGGCAGGTTCGCCTTGATGGCGCCGTCCCTGCGCAGCGGAAGACCCTCGATGATCTCCCCGTCTCCCTGCTCCACCGAAAACTGCCGCCGCTCCCCCGAAAGCCGCCGGAAGAGCAGCTCGGGCAGCGTGTGCAGCGCGTGGGTGCCGAACACGAGGTCGACATAGGGGTAGCTCTTCTGAATCCGGTCCGCGACCGCCTGCTGCTGCATCATGCAGCCGCAGAGTCCGATCAGCATGCCCGGGCGGGTGCGCTTGACCTTTTTGAGGGCGCCCACGTTGCCGAACACCCGGTCCTCGGCGTTCTCCCGGACCGCACAGGTGTTGTAGATGACCAAGTCCGCATCGCCGGGGGAATCGGTGAAGCCATAGCCCATCTCCGCGAGCATCCCCGAGAGCTTTTCCCCGTCCGACTGGTTCTGCTGGCAGCCGAACGAGTGGACGAACGCCGCCGGGGGATGGCCGTAGCGCCGCGCCAGAAGCTCCCGCACCCGGCGGGCGTACTCCTGCTGCCGCGCGATCTGTGCGGACGATGCCGCCGCCTGTTCCGTTGCCAAAACGCGTCCTCCCCGAAATCAATTTGCATACCGTATTATCATACCATTTTCGACGGCTTTTTTCAAGGGAAGGAAAAAGGAGAGGAGGGATTCCGTGGAATCCCTCCTCTCTTCCCGCGGATGTTATAGCGTCTCGCCGAACGCTTTCCCGAGTTCCTTCGCCTTGGCGAGGTCCTCCTCCGACGGCACGAAGCAGACCTTATACCCCTCGCCGAAGAGGCTCATTTTGAGCCCCGCGAGGCGGGCGGACAGG
>NZ_CABUCJ010000090.1 GCF_902490045.1 uncultured Anaerotruncus sp. | reverse complement strand
CCTCCCCCTGTGGGGCAAGATGCTCAACGTGGAAAAGGCCCGGCTCGACAAGGTCTACGGCAACGACAAGCTCATGCCGATCGTCACCGCGCTGGGCACCGGCATCGGCGACGAGTTCGACCTCGAAAAGCTCCGCTACGGCAAGATTATCATCATGGCCGATGCGGACGTCGACGGTTCCCACATCCGCACACTGCTGCTCACCTTCTTCTTCCGCTACATGCGCCCGCTGATCGAGGAGGGGCATGTCTGCATCGCGCAGCCCCCCCTCTTCAAGATCAGCCGCGGCAAGCAGGTGCGCTACGCCTTTTCGGACAAGGAGCGGGACGACTATATCCGGGAGCTCTGCCCCGACGGCAACGGCAAATGTGACGTCCAGCGCTACAAGGGCCTCGGCGAGATGGACCCCGAGCAGCTGTGGGAGACGACGATGAATCCCGAAAACCGCACGATGATCCGGGTCCAGATGGAGGACGCGGTCAAGGCGGACGAGATCTTCACGATCCTGATGGGCGACAAGGTCGGACCGCGCAGGGACTTTATCGAGCAGAACGCGAAATACGTGCAGAACCTGGATATTTAACGTTCGGAAGAGAGGAGACGCGCTATGCGGGAACAGGACAATTTTGAGACGCGGGACGCCGCCGCAACGGTGGAGGAAGCCGCGGAAATCTCCGGGGAGGAGGCGGCCGCCAGCGATACCGGAGAGGCGCTCGCGCAGGAGCTGCGGGCGGAGGCGGACGAGGGGGACCTCGACGCCGCGGAGAGCCGGCCGGAGGTCAAGAAGCTGTTTACGCTGAACTTCTTCCTGCCGCTGGAGGACTACCTCGATTTCTACCGCATCATGAACGCCGCGAACGTGCAGAAGAGCAAAAAGAAGATGACCATCATGGGCGCCGTCGAAATCGGCGTCGGGCTGCTGCTGGTCCTCTCGGTGGCGCTGGGCTATTCCAGCGCGACGCCCCTCTCGTGGGCGCTGCTGGCGGTGATTTTCCTGCTCGGCTTCCGCAGCCTCTTCTATTACAAATTCTTCTACGAGCGTGCGCTTTCCAAGGCGGTGGGCAGGGAGTACCAGAAGAACGCCTGCCTGCAGGAAAAGATGCTGATCGACTTCTACCCCAACAAGTGCGTCGAGCACATCCAGGACAAGGAGGTCGAAACCTACTGGCACACGATCGATTCGGTGAAGGAGTCGGAGGGGCTTTTCCTGATCATGCTGGAGCCCCGCCGCTGCCTGCTTGTCCCCAAGTCCCAGATCGAGCCGCAGATCGACGCGGTGGAGAAGTTCCTCGCGGAGATGTGCGAAAACTATGAAAAGCCGAGGTATCAGGTATGAGCGAAGAAATGAAGCAGGCCGTGGCCGGGGAGCAGGAGGCGCAGGCGGAAGCCGCCCTTTGCGCCCAGCCGGAGGAGGAGGCCGCGGCGCCGCCGGACGAAGCCGGCGGCGAACCCGATGAGGAGGAAATCGACGACGGGGAATACGAGCGCCGCCACGCCGGGGTCGACTACGGCCGGGTGGAGTTCTCCTTTGAAACGCATGAGGCGGACGTGCTCGACGGGCTCGAAATCTCCGACAGGAAGAGCCGGATCGACGCGCACCGCAACATCCAGCTGCTCGGCGTGTTCGTCGTGATCTGGATGTTCTGGGGGGACCTCTTCAAAAACAACGGGATGCAGACCCTCGTAAGCTGGGTGATGGTGATCGCCGCGCTCGTCCTGCTCTATGTGATCCTCAAGTTCCCCGCGAACAACAACCGCAAATACGCGGCGCGGCTGAGGGAGCATTCCCCCCGCTTCGAGCTCGTTGCCACCCGCGAGGGCATCGACGTGCGCGAGGGGGGCGGCAGCTACCGCATCGACTTCTCGGGCTCCTGCAGCGTCTACGACTACAAGGGCGTCTACGCGGTCTGCTACGACAAGAACAGGGTCGTCACCGTCCCGAAGAACCAGCTCGACGAGGCCACCGCCGAACGCTTTTGCGGCGTTCTGCGCCAGGGGCTCGGCGACCGGTTTGAGAAGGTGGCCGAGGAACAACGGCGGCCCCTCTTCGGAAAGAGGAAATGAACTTCCGGCGATTCCCTGCGGCCCGAATAGGAGATGATACAGATGAAGAAGGAAACCCATGATTCCAAGGACGACGTGTTCGACCCCGAACTGATCGAACAGCGTATGCATAACATCGACATCGAGAGCGAGATGAAGAAATCCTTCCTCGACTATTCGATGTCGGTCATCGTCAGCCGCGCGCTGCCCGACGTGCGCGACGGCCTCAAGCCGGTGCACCGGCGCATCCTCTACACCCTGCACGAAAACGGCCTCACCCCCGACAAGGCCTACCGCAAATGCGCCGACACGGTCGGCAGCGTGCTCGGCCGGTACCATCCGCACGGCGACGCGTCGGTCTACGACGCGATGGTGCGTCTGGCGCAGGACTTTTCGATGCGCTACCCGCTCGTCGACGGCCACGGCAACTTCGGTTCGGTCGACGGTGACCCGCCGGCCGCCTACCGGTACACCGAGAGCCGCATGAGCAGGATGTCCCTCTCCCTGCTCACCGACATCGAGAAGGACACCGTCGACTTCATGCCCAACTACGACGACCGCCTCAAGGAGCCGGTCGTACTGCCCTCCCGCTTCCCCAACCTGCTCTGCAACGGGTCGACGGGCATCGCGGTGGGCATGGCGACGAACATCCCGCCCCACAACCTCGGCGAGGTGATCGACGCCGCCTGCATGCTGATCGACAACCCCGACGCCTCCCTCGAGGAGATCATGCAGTACATCAAGGGGCCGGACTTCCCGACCGGCGGCATCATCATGGGGCGCGCGGGCATCCGCGCGGCCTACGCCACCGGCCGCGGAAAGATCACCCTGCGCTCCCGCTGCGAGGTTGAGGAGATGCCGAACGGCCGTGAGCGGATCGTCGTCACCGAGATCCCGTACATGGTCAATAAGGCGCGCCTGATCGAGTCGATCGCCGATCTCGTCAAGGAAAAGCGGGTCGAGCAGATCTCCGACCTGCGCGACGAGAGCGACCGGGACGGCATGCGCATCGTCATCGAGCTCAAACGGGACGCCAACGCCCAGGTGGTGCTCAACCGCCTCTACTCCTACACCCAGCTCCAGGACACCGTCGGCGTCATCATGCTGGCGCTGTCGGGCGGCGTGCCCAAGGTCATGCCGATCAAGGAGATCCTCACCCACTACATCGACTTCCAGGGCGAGGTCGTCATCCGCCGCACGAAATACGACCTGCGCAAGGCCAGGGAGCGCGAACATATCCTCGAGGGTCTCAAGCTCGTCTGTGACAACACCGACGAGGTCATCTCGATCATCCGGCACTCGAAGGACGTGCCGGACGCGAAGCAGAACCTGATCGAACGGTTCTCGATCACCGATATCCAGGCGTCCGCCATCGTGGCGATGCGCATGGGGCAGCTCTCCGGCATGGAGCGGATCAAGATCGAGGAGGAGCTGGCCGCGATCCTCGAGCGGGTGGCGGAGTACGAGGCGATCCTCGGCGACTACGGCCGCGTCATGTCGATCGTCAAGGAGGAGCTGGGCGAGATCCGCCAGAAATACGCCGACGAGCGCCGCACCGAAATCGTGGCGGTGAGCGGCGAGGTGGACATCGAGGACCTCATCCCGGTCGAGGACTGCGTCATCACGCTGACCCATTTCGGCTACCTCAAGCGGCAGCCGGTCGACGCCTACCGCACCCAGCGGCGCGGCGGCCGCGGCGTTTCGGGCATGACGAGGCGGGAGGAGGACTTCGTGGAGGAGCTCTTCATCTGCTCCACCCACGACTATATCATGTTCTTTACCTCCAAGGGCCGGTGCTTCCGGCTCAAGGGCTATGAAATCAGCGAGGGCTCCCGCACCTCGCGCGGCACCAACATCGTCAACCTCCTCCAGATGGATGCCGACGAGAAGGTGACGGCGCTCATCAAGGTGGGGGCAGACGAGTACGACATGGACGACCGCTACCTCGTGATGGTCACGCGCAGGGGCGTGATCAAGCGCACCCCGCTGTCGGCCTACCGCAACGTCCGCCGCATGGGGCTGATCGCGATCGGGCTCGACGACGGCGACGAGCTCGCCTGGGTCCGCCAGACCGACGGCACCAGCGAACTGATCGTCGCGACGCGGGGCGGCATGGCCATCCGCTTCGACGAGCAGGACGCGCGGCCCCTCTCCCGTTCCGCGCGCGGCGTGCGCGCGATCACGCTCGAGGAGGGCGACGAGGTCGTCGGCATGGCGCGGGTGCGCGGGAACGGCGACGCCACCGTGCTCACCGTGTCGGAGAGCGGGCTCGGCCGCCGCACCGAGGTCGGCCAGTACCGCCTGCAGAGCCGCGGCGGCAAGGGCATCCGCAACTACTATGTCGACCGCAACGGCCCCGTCGCGGGGGTCAAGATGGTGGACGGCGACGACGATGTGATCCTCATCACCGACGACGGCGTCATCATCCGCATCCCCGTTCAGGAGATCACCGTGCAGTCCCGTTACGGCGGCGGCGTGCGCGCGATGCGCGTGGCGGAGGACAGCCGCGTCGTGACGCTGGCGCGCGCCCCCAGGGAGGAGGCTTCCGACGAGGAGGCCCCCGACGGGGAGCAGGAGGGTTCCGCCGATGAGGCGGCCCCGGAGGAAAGCGATTCCTGAGAAGCGAAACTGTCCCCGGGACGCGGGCATCCGCCCGTGTCCCGGGGATTTTTTGCGCGCAATCGGGAGTTTTCGCGCAAAATTCAGACGAAACGCCCGAAAGCCCTGTACAAGCCCGGAAATTTTCGATATAATTGTTTCGTATGGTAAAAAATAAGAAAAAACTACGTAAAATGAAGTGGTGAAACAACTTGGATATTTTTGGGTTTATCAGCCTGCTGGGCGGCTTGGCAATGTTCCTCTACGGCATGTCGATGCTCGCGTCCGGCCTGGAACGCGCTTCGGGCGGCCGCCTCGAGCGGACGCTTGAGAAGATGACCGACACGGTGATCAAGGGAGTCGCGCTCGGCGCGCTGGTCACGGCGGCCATCCAGTCCTCCTCCGCGACGACGGTCATCGTCGTCGGCCTCGTCAACGCGCAGGTCCTCAAGCTGCGCAACGCCATCGGCGTCATCATGGGCGCCAACATCGGTACCACGATCACCGCGCACATCCTGCGCCTGAGCGATCTGCAGACCGACAACTTCTTCCTCATGCTGTTAAAGCCCAAGTCCCTCGCGCCGCTGGCGATGATCGTGGGCATCCTCTTCTTCATGTCCGCCAAGCGCGACCGGCAGAAGAACATCGGCGTCATCCTGCTCGGCTTCGGCGTCCTCTTCACGGGGATGTTCGCGATGGAGGGGGCGGTCGCCCCGCTGAGCAACGAGCCCTGGTTCACAAGTCTTTTCGCGACCTTCCGCAACCCGGTCATCGGCATACTGGTCGGTACCTTCGTCACCGCCGCGATCCAGTCGTCGGCCGCGTCGATCGGTATTTTGCAGGCGCTGACCTCCACCGGGCTGATCACCTATTCGATGGCCTTCCCGATCATCATGGGCCAGAACATCGGCACCTGCATCACGCCGATCCTGGCGTCGATCGGCGCCTCCAAAAACGCGAAGCGCACCGCCGCCGTGCATGTGAGCTTCAACATTTTGGGCACGATTATCTTTGTCATCGGCTGCTACACCTTCCAGCACTTTGTGGGCTTCTCCTTCTGGGACGCGCCGATCGACAAGGGCGGCATCGCGAACTTCCATACGATCTTCAACGTGACGGTCACGCTGATCTTTATCCCGCTGGTCGGCCTGCTGGAAAAGATCGCGCGCACGATCGTCCGCGACAAGCCGGGCGACCGCGACCAGGAGATCACGGCGATCACGCTGGACGAACGCCTGCTCGTCTCCCCGGGACTTGCTG
The DNA here is from genome assembly GCF_902490045.1 of uncultured Anaerotruncus sp. GTDB lineage: Bacteria > Bacillota > Clostridia > Oscillospirales > Ruminococcaceae > Anaerotruncus. The sequence goes on along the minus strand of NZ_CABUCJ010000090.1, from coordinate 3,973 downwards.
TGGAGCACGCCCGCGAGGCGGTCGTGCAGATGGCGAACATCGCGCGGCAGAACTATCTGAGCGCAATCGGGCTGCTCTTCGAGTACGACCCCAAGGTTGTTGAGCGGATCAACGAGAACGAGGACGTGGTGGACAAGCTCGAGGACCGCGTGGAGACCTACCTGCTGCGCCTGGGCGAGCGGGAGCTTTCGGACAGCGAGAACCGCAGCATCTCCGAGCTGCTGCACACCTGCGGCGAGTTCGAGCGGGTGGCGGATCACGCGGAGAACATCTGCGAATGCGCCGACCGGATGTTTGAAACCAAGACGAAATTTTCCAAAAAGGCCACCGAGGAGATGCAGACGATCTGCGAGGCGGTCAAGGAGATCCTCGACCTGGCGGTTGACGCCTTCCAGAAGGTGGACCGCAGGGCGGCGGCGAGCATCGCGCCGCTCGAGGAGGTCGTGGACGAGATGGAGCAGCTCCTCAAGGACAAGCACATCGACCGCCTGCGGCGGGGCAAGTGCACGGTGGACGCGGCGTTCCCCTATGTCGAGGCGCTCTCGAACATCGAGCGGATCGCGGACCTCTGCTCCAACGTGGGCGAGTCGGTGCTCACCTACGACAGCCGGCTGGAGGAGATCGACCGCCACGAGTACAAGCGCCTGCGCGGGGACCAGCATGACGGCGGCTACCAGGCGCAGTACACCGCCTACACGGCGAAGTACTACGGCCGCCTGAAAAAGAAGGCGGCGTCGGAATAACAGCTTATCTAAAAATGAAAAGTTTCGCCCGCCTTTTCCAAAGGCGGCGGGGCCGCGGGGCAGCGCCCCGCGCCGCTCGCCGCAGCGAGCGGAACGCCCCCTTGAGGGCCCTTTCTCTTGCAAAAGGCCCCCAAACCCCAAAAATACGCCTGAAGCAGGGCCTGCGGGCCCGGGCCGAGGGCTCCGCCCTGGAAAAAGGCCGGCGCTTCGTCAGAAGCGCCGGCCTTTTTCTCACCCGCCACCTTTAAAAAGGTGGACGAAACTTTTGGCGTTAATCGTCGGCCGAAGAAGCCGTCGCGTCGGCGGGCGGGACGTAGGGCAGATCCCATTCGCAGATCTCCAGTCCGCGCGCCCGCACCTCGTCGATCAAATCGCCGAGGATTTCCGCGTTGTCATGGCTCACCGCGTGCAGCAGATAGATCGCGCCCTCGTGGATGAATTTTTCCGTCCGCTCCCGCGCCGTGTCCACGCCCGGCTGGTTGTTCGGGTCCCAGTCCTTGTAGGCGAAGCTCCACAGCACCGTCGTGTAGCCCGTCTGCTGGACCATGGCGAGCGTCTTCTCGCTGAACGCGCCCTCGGGCGGGCGGTAGAGGGTCATCTCGTAGTCGAAGTTTTCCAGCATGTAGTCGTGGAGCTCCCGGATGTCCTCATAGGCGTCGTCCAGGGATTTCTGGGTCGGGTTCCAGTGGTGGCTGGTGTGGTTGCCCACGACATGCCCCTCGTCGATCATCCGCTGAACGAGGTCGGGGCAGGATTTTACAAACGGCAGGGTGACAAAGAAGACCGCGCTGGCGTTTTTCTCTTTAAGTACGTCGAGGATTTGGGGGGTGTAGCCGTTTTCGTAGCCCTCGTCAAAGGTTAAGTAGAACTTCCCGCAGTCGGCCGGGGCGATAAAGTAGGCGCCGTACCGGCCGTACTCTTCCTGGTGCACCTGCGGCTCGGTGGTGCGGTTTGACTCGTCGACGAGCACGCCGGGTCCCCACTTGACCTGATCGCTGCCAAGAGCACCGATTTTGTCAAAATCGGTGCTCATGGTAGTGGTCACGGCGCTTTCGATATTGGACGCGGCATCCGAGACGCCGTCTTCAATACTGGACATCAGATCGTCCGGCTCAGAGGAAGACGGAGCCATGGAAGAAGCGGCCGGGGCCGAAGAGGGCGCGACGCTCGAGGAGGACGTGTTGTCATTCCGCGAGGTGCACGCAGTCAACGAAACGAGCATAACGAGCGCCAATGCCGTCGCGATGAACGCTTTGGTTGATTTCATTGGATTCTTCCTTTCACATTTGAAGTGGGAAACCAGCATAAACCGGTGAAATAACGTGGTTATTTCGCAGTTATTGTATGCATCCGGGTCAAAAATAACAGCCCGGACGCGAGGAATGATTTCCCATAACAAACCGGTCCCCGTTTGTTCAGAGCTTTCCGGCCTGGCGCAGCGCGTAAAATTTTAAAATGCCGATCTGGGTTTTCGCGTCGGGGATTTCCCCGTCCAGCACCATCTGCACCGCTTTTTCCACCGGGATGCGGCGGACGGTTAAAAACTCGTCCTCGTCAAGATGCTGCCGCGTGGGACGCAGCCCCGCTGCGAAAAAAATGTGGATGATCTCGGTGTCGTAGGCGCAGGTGGGATACAGCTTCGCCAGCGGCTGGAAGAGGTCGGCGGCACAGCCGCATTCCTCCCCGAGCTCCCGCATGCCGCATTCGGCGGGGTTTTCCCCCTTCTCCAGCTTGCCGGCGGGCAGCTCGAGCAGCACGGCCCCAAACGGGTAGCGGAACTGCGAGACAAAGAGGATGTTGTCGTTTTCGTCGAGCGCGAGCACCGCCACGCCGCCCGAGTGGTCGACCACCTCGCGCGCCGCAGTCGAGCCGTTTTCCAGCTCCACCGTGTCCCGGCGCAGGCTCAAAATCCTGCCTTCATAAATCACCCGTGAATCGATTGTTTTTTCATAGTGGGCCATATCCCAATTTCCTCCTGTATCTCGGTTCCGATTTGTTTCTCCGTGAAAGCCGCCCGCGCGGCGCTTTTTCCGGCTTGCCCGCCGTACTAATACGAGCCCTGCGCCACATAGACTGGGCTTAGAGGTGAGACGGTATGTTTGACGGATTTTACAGGGAGCCTCCCGGCTACGACAACATCCGCCGCGCGGTGTGCGAGCTGAAGGAACGGTTCCCCTTTTTAAAGACCTTCCCGATCGGGAAATCGGTCCTCGGGCGCAGCATCTACGCGCTGGGAATCGGGGAGGTCTACCGGGGCACCCTTTTTGTCGGAGGCGTGCACGGGATGGAATGGCTGACCACCCTGCTGCTCTTCCGCTTCTGCGAGGACGTCCTGCGCGCGATGACCACCGGCGAGCCGCTCGCCGACATCGATATGGCCCGCACGCTGGAAAACCGCTCGATTGCAATCATCCCCTGCCTCAACCCCGACGGGGTGGAGATCAGCCTGCACGGGGCCGAATCGGCGGGGCAGCTCCGCGCCTTCGTCGAAAAGGCGGGCGGCGGGGACACCTCCCACTGGCAGGCCAACGCGCGGGGCATCGACCTCAACCACAATTTCGACGCGGGCTTCCCCCAGCTCAAAAAACTGGAGGAGGAAGCGGGCTTTACCGTTCCCGGCCCGACGCGCTACGGCGGAACTTCCCCCCACAGCGAGCCGGAGACCCGCTCCCTCGTGAATTTCTGCTGCGCGTTCGACCTGCGGCAGGCGTACGCCTTCCACTCCCAAGGGGAGGAGATCTACTACCGCTACGGGCCGCACACGCCGGTGCGCTCCCAGTTGATGGCGCAGGTGCTCGCGTCCGCGTCCGGTTACCGGCTCGCCTCCCCCGAGGGGACCGCCTCTCACGGCGGGTTCAAGGACTGGTTCATCGACCACCTGCACCGGCCCGCCTTCACGATCGAAATCGGACGCGGACAGAATCCCCTGCCCATCGAGGAGCTCGAGCCGATCTACGCGCGCCTTTTGGAGATGATGCTCATTTCGATCCTGCTCTGAGCGGACCGTGTTTTTCGATAATCCCCCGGTCGTCCGGAAATCCGCGATCCGCGCGCGTATTCAAACTGCGCGGGCCGCCTCCCTGTGATGTCTCTCCTATTATATCTCTTTTTCCCCGAAAACGAAAGAGATTTTGTCGGCCGTGAAAAAACAGGCGTTTTCAGGGCAGCAAGTCCGCCGCCTCCTGCGGCGCGGCGCGCATCTGACCAAAAAACACGAAAGAGCCGTGCGG
>NZ_CABUCJ010000089.1 GCF_902490045.1 uncultured Anaerotruncus sp. | reverse complement strand
GAGTTTTGATATAATCCTCGACCATCAAGAAAAATGTGTACATTACAATCACCGCTTCGCCGGGTCATTCTCTTCCAAAGATGTCTCTTGTATAAACCTTATACATAACTTCCGAGAGTTCATCGGAAACTCTATTAGCAACAATAACATCACACAAATGCTTAAACTCCGCAAAAGAATGTACGACCTTATAACCCATAAACTCTGTGGCATCACCCAATAAAGGTTCATATATTACGATCCCTCGTTTTGCTTTGGAAAGTCCCTCTATAACCCCCAAAACAGCACTTGAACGGAAATTGTCAGAATTGGACTTTGCAGTTAAGCGGTAAATACCAACTGTAGCAGGATGCTTATTTAGGATTTCTCTTACGATGTGACCTTTTCTGGTGTGGTTTGCCTGACACACAGCGGTAATCAAACTTTCAGGAATGTCATGAAAATTTGCTTTCAACTGTTTTGTATCTTTTGGTAGACAATATCCGCCATAGCCAAAAGATGGATTGTTATATTGCTTACCAATTCGAGGGTCATGACAAATTGCATCTATGATGTTCTTTGTACTTAACCCATTCATTTCTGCAAAGGTATCCAATTCATTAAAGAACGCAACACGCATGGCTAAATAAGTATTAGCGAAAAGTTTAGCGGCTTCTGCTTCATCAAGCCCTATAATCAAGACGGGAATATCTTCTTTATTTGCGCACTCTTGCAAGATGGTTGAAAAAACCTGTGCATGGATAACCATAGCAGGGTCTGCAATATCTGTACCAACAACAATTCTGGAAGGGTACAAATTGTCGTATAGGGCTTTCGTTTCTCTTAAAAATTCAGGGGAAAATAGAATGCGGCTGGTGTTATATTTTTTTCGCACACTCCTTGTATACCCAACAGGAACCGTACTTTTGATAATCATGATGCAATGATTATTATTTGCCATACAAATTTCTATGGCGGAATCAACCGCACGCGTATCAAAGCTATTGGTTTCATCCTCATAATTAGTAGGTGTTGCAATAATCACATACTCGGCAGCCTTATATGCTATTGCCGTATCTACAGTAGCTGTCAAATTTAGTTTTCTTTCGGCAAGAAACTTTTCAATATATACATCCTGAACGGGAGAAATGCGGGAATTAACTTTCGCAACCTTTTCTTCATCAATATCAAGCACTATTACCTCATGCTTTTGTCCTAACAGAGTGGCAAGAGATAACCCAACATAACCTGCGCCTACAACAGTAATTCGCATAGCATTCTAACTTCCTTTTCTATATAATCCCCGCTTTCTCCCGAACCGTGTGTTGACAGCGTACCCGTTCTGGTTGGCGGAAAATTGTACTTACTTGTAGCGTTGTTTGCAGGATAGTGTACTTTCCTGCAAGGGTTTTGGCGCTCCGCACCACAACGCTGAAAAGCGAAATTTTTAACCGGAATGATATATACAAAGGCTCCGAATTGTGCTATAATAAAGCAGACTGGATTGGTGTACTGATTTACAGGAAAGTTACACATTCTTGTAAATCAGGCATACTTACAGAATAGCCGATTTTTCGTAAATCTCCGCCCGGTAGCGAAAGGTGGCCAGCGGCATCCCGCACTCCTTTGCCGCCGCTGTGCAGGTGCATTTTCCGGATTTCCATCGCTGGTAGGCGCAGTGAAAGCCCTCCGGCAGCGGTTTGGGTGGCCGCCCAAACCGCACGCCCCTTGCTTTCGCCGCCGCGATACCCTCCGCCTGCCGCTGGCGGATGTTCGTCCGCTCATTCTCCGCCACGAAGGAAAGCACCTGCAATACAATATCCGCCAGGAATGTCCCCACCAGGTCTTTGCCCCGCCGGGTGTCCAGCAGGGGCATATCCAGCACCACAATATCTACGCCCTTGTCCTTCGTGATGGCTCTCCATTGCTCCTGTATCTCCAAATAGTTCCTTCCAAGGCGGTCAATGCTCTTAATGTAGAGCAGATCGTCTTTTTTCAGCTTTCGCAGCAGCCGCTTGTAGGCTGGGCGGTCAAAGTCCTTGCCGCTCTGCTTGTCCATAAAGATGTTCTTTTCCGGCACAGACATCTCCCGCAGGGCAATAAGCTGCCTGTCCTCATTCTGCTCCCGCGTGCTGACGCGGATATATCCGTAAGTATTTGACAAACACATCCCTCCGTTTCATTCACACACAAATACCCTTATTTCTTTGATAATTCATCCTGCTTTTGTGTCTGCCGCTTTAACCTCTCCGCTTCTGCCACACAATGTCATAGCCCAGCGCGTCGGCCAGTTCCACGGCCTCGCCGTAGCGCAGGCTGCCCCGGCGCAGTTTGCCGGAGAGGTTGGGGACGCTGGCGCTCCAGCCGTATTCATCGGCCAGAATTTCAATTAACTCGCTCATGGTCATGCCTGCCCGGACGATGTAGGATTTGATCTCGTTCCGGTAATCCTCTGCCTTTCTCATCTTCATCGTGTAAAAACCTCCTTTTTTTGTTCGCTCTGTGGTATAATGGGCTTGTCCATTGGCAAGCCCATTTCGCCGCAGGGCGTTGTTCTCGTGAAAGCGGCTTTCCGTTCCAATTTCCCTTGCCGATGCCCTGTCCGCTGGCAGGGGTGTCCGGCTTCACCGTTGGGGGTGGGATTTTGCCCCTTCGCAAAATCCCGCGCTGGACGCTGTACGGCGTTTGCTGTTGGGGCATTCACCCATTGATAGGGCCAAAGATAGAAAACAAAACTGTTTTTCGCCGTTTTCACATGGTTTGAATTTTACTTATCGCTTTTTCCGCTCTTTCCGAATGTCGTTCCTGCCCGGGACTCTCACCCCGGCGTAGTCCGGCCTTGGCGCGCTCCGCCGCTGCTGGGACAAAGTGTCCCGAAGCTGCGGTATCGTGGCGACGCTTCGCCAGCTGGCATATCCCATTCGGACGGTCATGTGGTTTTCAAAGTACAGTGGTCTTGCTGTACTTACATCATAGCGAAAAAATGCGCCCTTTCCCGTATATCCAAAAGGTTGGAAATGGGCTAAAAAACGGCGTGATTTCCACGCTCTTGGAAATGGAGGTTTCTATGCAGACCAAGCTGACGATCCCCGAAAGATTAAAGGATTTGCGGGTAGAACAAGGGCTGACGCTGGAGCAGCTTGCGAAGAAAACGGGCTTGTCTGCCGCCGCGCTGGGCCGGTATGAGATCGATGATGGCCCGAAGGCGGCGCGGAGCGTGGACATCAGCAGCTATGCTCTCTGCCAGCTTGCGGAGGTTTACGGCGTGTCCATTGACTACTTATTAGGCCAGACAGAAAACAAAAATCCCGCAAACGCAGAGGTGCAGACTCTGCATTTGCAGGACGAGGCAATAGAAGTATTAAGGTCTGGAAAATTCAATCACCGGCTACTGTCTGAAATCCTCTGTCACAAGGAATTTGAACGACTGATGGTGGATGCGGAGATATTTGTTGACCGCATTGCCGACCAGCGGATCAACGACCTGAATGTGCTGTTGGAGGGTACGCGGAAACAGGTCATGGAGCAGTACGCCCCTGGCGAAAACGATTTGAATATGCGGACGCTGGAGTTGGCGCAAATCACGTCCACGGAGTATTTCAGCGGGGTGGTGGGGGATGACCTCTCCGCTATCCTGCGGGACATTCGGGCCGCTCACGGCAAGGACACAACTACGGCGGATGAGGCTTCCCCCGCCGCCGAAGCGGCAAAACGGATACAAGAGGCCGTGAACTTTGAGGGCAGCCCGCAGGAAAAACAGGCGAGGGCATACCTTGCAGGTTTGTCCATCGACTACGACGCACTGACCAAAGAGGAATTTGTGACACTGATCGGGATATTGCAGAAAGCGGATATAAACCGTATCCATCAAGTGCGCAGCCAGCGGGGGCGGTCAAGCCCGTATCCTCTGCACGTCCACGGCAAGGGCAAGAAACGCCGCTAAACGAAAAAAGGACACGGAACAGGTGAAAAATCACCTGTTCCGTGTCCTTTTTGTTACCTAATCCCGCACGACAGCTGCCATCTGGCGTTGGGTTTCTTGGGTTACTGTCTTACGGGCGCCCGCCAAATTGGCGGGGCGTTTTTGCGCCGCGTGGGGAAAAGGGCCTCCGGTTTTCCGAAGGCCCTTTCCTGGATGATGAGAGAGATGTTGGGGGGGTGTCAGAAATCTTATTTCGCGGCTTTGCGGAAGGCGACCGCGCCCGCGGCGGAGAGGGACAGGACGGCGGCCAGCACCGCGACGTTCACCATGTCCCCGGAGCCGGTGTTCGGGATGTCCTTGCCGTCGCTGACGGCGTCGTCCGAGACGTCTTCGGAGGCGGAATCCTCGGCGTCGTCGTCATAGGCATAGACGTCGAGCTCGGTGTCCGAGACGATGTAGGTGCCCAGCTGGCGGGTGCGGATCGACCAGCCCGGAATCTCATAGTCGTCCTCCGAGTAGGTGAAGGAGGCGGTCACGTCGGTGAGATAGCCGTCGGAATCCAGCGTGTAGATGTAGCAGCTCTCCGGGTCGGGGGTGTAATCGTCGTCGTCATCCCACGGGATGCCCAGCGTCAGGGTCGCCTTGGAGGTGGCGGGGACGGTCGGATTATTGACGAAGTTGTAGAACCAGAGGTCGGCGTCGACGGGGTCGCCGTACTCGGCGTAGATGTCGCTCATCGACCGGGTGGACAGGCGGGCGTAGAAGTCCTTCGCGTCGTCATCGGCGGTGAACTCGAGCGCCGCGCGGTCGTCGCCCCAGATGAGGACGTTGTTCTCGTTGGCCTCGGGGCTGAAGTAGATCTTGTCGCCCGTGTCGGCGTCGCCGTCGGAACCGGAGATCTTGGTGTTGCTGATCCACATGTTGAGGTTCAGGATGGCGGTTTCACCCTTCGCCCAGCTGCCGCTCTTATCCTTCTTCGCCTTGAATTCGATCTCGGCGTTCGCCTTGCGCTCGTCAGTCGAAGTCATGTCCTTCAGCGTGACCTTGAGGTAGCTGGCGCGGGTCATGCCGCCCAGGCGCTTCTCATCCACCTGCTCGATCTTGCTGATGAGGGATTTGCCGTCGCCGTCCTTGTCGACCGAAATCTTGAAGAGGCTGTCGTCGGCGAGGTCGCTGGCGTGGGCCTTGCCGCCGCCGCTGAGTGTGGTGATAAGGTCGCTGTTCGCGTCACCCAGCTTGATATAGAAGGTCTGGTTGGGGAGCACGCCGTCGAGCACGACCTTGCCGTCGCTGGAAGGACGCGGGAAGCTGCTGCCCGAGTTGTCCTCAAGCCAGTCGCCCTCGTCGTCATAGACGCCCAGCGGGCGGTGGACATACGTCGGGGTGGACGCCCCACCGTTATACTCAAAGCTCGCGGAAACGGTGATATCGCCGGTAACCGCCACGCCCGTCTGGTCCGTGTTATGGTTGGTGCCGCCAATCGTCAGGGTTTTGAGCTTGTAGTTGGTGTCGGGGGTCGTCGTCACATCAATCTTGGTGCCGTCTTTGATATCAACACTGCCGCTCGTGGCGGTTTTGGAATTGCCGTCCTTGTCGGTATAGGCCACGGTAATCTTGCCGTCTTCCGGCGCTTTGATGGTGACCTTGTGGGTTGTCACATTTGCAGGAACGGGCTCAAAGGTCGCCGAAATCGTAATATTTTCTTTCACCTCATAGCCGTCAACCGTTTTAGCCTGTTTGCCATCGCCCACATCCTGAGTGGACGCCCCGACGGTAAACGCCGTTAAGAGGTTCCCGCTGTTCGGGGTCGCAACGGCTTTGATTTTGTGTCCGTTGGGGATGGTATCCCCGCTATTTATGGTCTTATTGCCATCATCAGTATCTGTTACCACAATCGTGCCGCTGCCGGTCGAGTTAATCGTGATCTTTCGGTCAATCAGCTTAAACTCGGCAGTGGCATTGACCGCTCCTGTTACCGACGAGATCGTTGCGGTGTTTCCGGTCGCCAGGTTGGTAGAACTGTCACCCACCATGGTAACCGTAAAACTCTTGACTTCGTAACCTTCATCAGCCACAGCAGTGAGCGTAAGCGATTCACCATCGTTGATGGTACCGCCAACCGGCACTCCCGTAATTTGACCGCCCGTGACAGAACCAGCCGTGACGTTGTGGGGGCCTCCCGCGCTCGGCATAGGGCCGCCAAGTCCGTCATTCGTCGGCGGCGGGGTGCTGTTGGACGGCGACTGCAAAGGAGCAGCCGGCGTGGTCGTAGTTCCCGTCTCTTCCGGCTTGGGTTCCGGCTTGGGTTCCGGCTCAGGCGTCGGTTCCGGCTCGTTTTCGATCTCCGCAAAGACCGCGTTGATTGCGGTATTTCCGGTGACCGCAAATGGGCCTGTGATATCGGTCGTCTGGCCGCCCGTCGTGGCTGTCAGACTCGTGGGAATGGACTCATAGCCTTCGTCCGCAGTGGCCTTGACGTTGATCATCGTCCCGGCCGCGACGGTCCAAGGGCCAGCTCCGGTCACCGCGTCGGGAGTGGCCGACGAGATGCTAATGCTGCCGCCTGTAGCGGCAGCATTGACGGTGTAATACACCGTCGTGTCTGATCCGCCCGCGTTTCCGTCGATCGGGTCGCCTTCGGCGGCCAGCGCGTAGACAGGCACTAAGCCCACCACGACCAGCACCGCGAGGCAGATGCTCAGTAACTTCTTCATGTGGGTTCCTCCTTGAAAAAAATCAGTTTGTCTGTCGTGCGGCGATCAACCGCCCTTCTCTGTCCGTCTTCCAATGATACCCGATTTTTTTGTTGCAGGATTGTCATTCCTGTGACCAAATTGTGAATAATCCTACAGCGCCATAGCAAATACTGGAACCGCTGGAAGCGTCTTATCTTATAAACCATCCTGACCTTTCAAAAGGGACACCGCCCGCATAAATTTTTTCAGCCCGCGCCCCGCGGATCAGCCGAGGGATTTGAGCGCCGCTTTCATCTCGCGGACGTACCGCTCCACATGGGGCACGCAGTCCGCGCCGTATTTCGCGGCGAGCTTCACGATCGCGCTGCCGACGATCGCGCCGTCGGCGTGCTTCGCCATTTCGGCGGCCTGCTCCGGGGTCGAGATGCCGAAGCCCACCGCGCAGGGGACGTCGGACACCCGCTTCGCCTCGGCGACCATGCCGCCGATATCGGTGGTGATCCGGCTGCGCACCCCCGTCACCCCCATCGAGGAGACGCAGTAGAGAAAACCTTCCGCCTCCGCCGCGATCATGCGGATGCGCTCCTTCGAGGTCGGGGCGATGAGCGACACGAGGTCCACGCCGTACCGCCTGCAACAGGGGGCAAGCTCCCCCTTCTCCTCGTAGGGCATGTCGGGAACGATCAGCGCGTCGACGCCCGTCTCCCCGCAGGCCTTGAGGAACCGTTCGGCCCCATAGGTGAAGACGGGGTTCAGATAGGTCATGAAGGCGAGCGGAACATCCGTCTCCCGGCGGATCCGCCGCACGAGCTCGAAGATGCGGTCGGCGGTAGCTCCCGCCGCGAGCGCGCGCTCGTCGGCCTGCTGGATGACCGGGCCCTCCGCCACCGGGTCGGAAAAGGGAATCCCCAGCTCGATGAGGTCCGCCCCGGCCGCCGCCATCGCGGGCACCAGCCGCGCGGTGACCTCGAGCGACGGGTCTCCCGCCGTCACGAACGGAATGAACGCCTTGCCGTGGGAGAACGCCTCCCGTATCCGCTTACTCATAGAGCGCTACCCCCCTGTAGCGGGCGATGGCGGCGACGTCCTTGTCGCCCCGGCCCGAAAGATTGACGACCAGAATCTGATCCTTCTTCATCTGCGGCGCGAGCTTCCTGGCGTAGGCCACAGCGTGGGCGCTTTCGATCGCGGGGATGATCCCCTCGGTGCGGGAGAGGTACTCGAACGCGTCCACCGCCTCGCCGTCGGTGATCGAGACGTATTCCGCCCGCCCCGTGTCGTGCAGCCAGGCGTGCTCGGGGCCGATGCCCGGATAGTCGAGCCCCGCCGAAATCGAGTAGACCGGCGCGATCTGCCCGTATTCGTCCTGGCAGAAATAGCTCTTCATGCCGTGGAAAATTCCCGGCGTGCCCACTGCGATCGTCGCGGCGGTCTCGCCCGTCTCCACCCCGCGCCCGGCCGCCTCGCAGCCGATCAGCCGCACCTGGGGGTCGCCGACAAATTCGTGGAAGAGCCCCATCGCGTTGCTGCCGCCGCCCACGCAGGCGAGCAGCGCGTCGGGCAGGCGGCCCTCCCTCTCGAGCAGCTGCGCCTTGACCTCCCGGCCGATCACGCTCTGGAAATCCCGCACGATCGTCGGGAAGGGATGCGGCCCCATCACCGAGCCGAGCACGTAGTGGGTGTCCGCCACCCGCGCCGTCCACTCGCGCAGCGTCTCATTCACCGCGTCCTTGAGGGTGCGGGTGCCCGTTTTGACGGGGTGCACCTTCGCGCCGAGCAGCTCCATCCGGTAGACGTTGAGCGCCTGGCGGAGGGTGTCCTCCTCGCCCATGTAGACTTCGCACTCCATTCCCATCAGCGCCGCCGCGGTCGCCGTGGCGACCCCGTGCTGCCCCGCGCCCGTCTCGGCGATCACGCGGGTCTTGCCCATCCGCTTGGCGAGCAGCACCTGCCCGAGGACGTTGTTGAGCTTGTGGGAGCCGGTGTGGTTGAGGTCCTCCCGCTTGAGGTAGACCTTCGCGCCGCCCAGGTCGTCCGTCATCTTTTCCGCGTAATAGAGCAGCGACGGCCGCCCCGCGTAATTCTTCAGCAGCCCCTCCAGCTCGGCCTTAAAGCCGGGGTCGTCCTTCCAGCGGGCATAGGCCTCCTCCAGCTCGATTACAGCGTTCATCAGCGTCTCGGGGATATACTGTCCCCCGTGGACGCCGAACCGTCCCTTTGACATCTCTATCGACTCCCTTCGGGTAAAATTGCGTTAAAAAAGGCTTCTGTCCCCAAACAGGGACAAAAGCCTTCGCTTCTGCGGTACCACCCAGATTGACGGCCAAAGCCGTCCGCTCGTCTTGCGCGCAGACACGCGCATCCCACTGGTAACGGACGGGATTCCCGTCGACGCCTACTCCCTCCCGGTTTCGGGCCGCCCTCGCGAGTCCATTCAAAATCGCCTGTGCTGCCGAACTCCCACCCGCGTCGGCTCTCTTGGTACACCCGGCGGTCCCTACTTCTCTCGCTCATCGGTTTCTGGATTTTTCCATAGTATAGCACCGGCGCTTTTCCGTGTCAACCGCCGAAAGCAAATTTTACCCGCCCCCGCTCCCCGCGCGCAGGCTCGCCGCGACGAACTCCCGGAAGAGCGGATGCGCCCGGTTGGGGCGGGATTTGAACTCGGGGTGGTACTGCACCCCGACGAAGAAGGGGTGCTCGGGCAGCTCGACCGCCTCGACGAGCCGCGCGTCGGGCGAGAGGCCGCAGAGCCGCAATCCGGCCGAAACAAGCCGCTCCCGGTAGTCGTTGCTGACCTCGTAGCGGTGGCGGTGGCGTTCGCGGATCTCCCGCGCGCCGTACGCCCGGTCGAGCAGGCTGCCCGACGCGACCACGCAGGGATAGGCGCCCAGCCGCATGGTGCCGCCCTTGGGCACGACGCCCCGCTGGTCGGGCATGAGGTCGATCACGCAGTGCTCCGCCCCGGGGGCGAATTCGCGGGAGTTCGCCCCCGTAAGGCCCGCGAGCGAGCGCGCCGCCTCGATGACGGCGACCTGCATCCCGAGGCAGATGCCGAAATAGGGGATTTTGGCCTCCCGCGCGTAGCGCGCCGCGCAGATCATCCCCTCGACGCCGCGGCCGCCGAAGCCGCCCGGCACGATGACGCCCCCGCAGCCCGCGAGGCGTTCGGCGACGTTCCCGTCGGTGAGCGTCTCGGAGTCGACCCAGCGGATGCCCACGTGCGCGCCGCACTCGTACCCGCCGTGGCGCAGCGCCTCGGCGACCGAAAGGTAGGCGTCGTGCAGCTCGACGTATTTGCCGACAAGCGCGATCTCCACCGGCTCGGTCGCACGC
>NZ_CABUCJ010000088.1 GCF_902490045.1 uncultured Anaerotruncus sp. | reverse complement strand
CATTTCTTGGGCGCGCAAGAAATGGACCCGCCCGCCGGGGCGGGACCCGGCAATTCCTGCCGCCGTAGGCGGCTCCTCTAAAGCGTCCCGGAGGGACGCGTAAAAATCCCCCCGGCCGCAGGGCGGAAAATCAAAGCGCGCCGCGCTTTACAGCCCGGCAAATTTATGGTATGATTTAACTTGGTACAAAATTTCATGAAGATAGATTGCGAGTGATGACTGTGGAAAAGAAGATTACCAAGCCCGGTACCCTGACCTACAAGGACCGCCCGCTCGTTCGCAGCGGAAATACCATCTATTACGGGGACATGGGCGACAAATACGTCGCCATGCTCCAGATCCTCAGCGAGGCCGATTTTAACGGCGAGACCCTCCCGACCAAGGTTTCGGTCCAAATCTGGTCCACCGACGAGGAGCTTCGCCCCCGCGACCGCGTCGTGAAGAAAACCGAGAAGAACAACCTCTTCGACGCGATGAACATCGCCTCCATCTGGCTCGAGCGCCAGCTCAACGAGAAAAAAGCCTGAATCACGCTGAAAAGCCGCCGTCCCCCGGGACGGCGGCTTTTTTTATCGATTGGCGAATTCAGTCGGACGCGCCCTGCTCGAGATGCGGAATGTCCGTCAGCCCCAGCAGGTAATCCGTCGACACCTGGAAGTAGTTCGCCAGCTTTACAAGGAAATCCAGCGATGCGCCTAAACTCCCGTTTTCCAGCTTGTGCAGCTGGTCGGTCGACAGTTCCAGCAGCTTTGCGATCTCTTCGGGCGACTTTTCCTCCTGGCTGCGCAGAGATTTTAATCGGTCCCCAAAGGTGTCTTGGTCAAACACGTGAAGTGCCCTCCTTTTGTTACTTTAACGGTTGATCTCCGGTTTGTCGGTCCGCCCGACAAGATAGTCTATCGATACGCCGAAATAGTCGGCGATACCTTCAATGTAATCAATGCTCGGAAGCCGCTCGCCGGTTTCCCAACGGCTTGCGGCCTGTCTGGTCACGCCGAGCGCCTGCCCGAGGCCGTCAAGCGTGACCTTATGTGCGATACGGAGCGTCTTCAGGCGCGAGCAAAACATTTTTTTGACTGGCATGGCGTTACCTCTTGACAGTCACCGATCTGGTGACTATAATATAATTGATGTCACCGTATCGGTGACAAAATAAAACTCTATTACATATTATGCTTGGAGGCGAAGAACGGTGGCAGAAGATTATTTGCGTCAGCTCTATCGGAACAGCCTGGACTATTATGCGGGTCTGGCGGCACAGCAGCCGGGATTTGAGGAGGCGGAGGCGCGGCGGGGCCGATGCATCCGCAAAGTCCGGGGCAAGCTGACACAGAAACAGCTTATCTGGCTGCAATCAGTGGTGGACGCGCAATGCAAATTGGAGCGCATCCACTGTGAAACCGCGTTCGCGGAGGGATTCCGGCTGTGTGCGCGGCTGGCTGGGGAACTGGACGCATGTGTGGATTCGGCGCGGAGCGCGGCGCCCGGCTGAACACGCCCGACAGTTTTGAACACGGCAGTGTCCCGCGGTGGGGCGGGGAGGCGGGCCTGATGTGTTTTCGGGGGGACGGGGGGACATTTTCCCAAAAGGTCCCCCGGATCAACCGCCGCTCAGGAAACCGCCGTCGACTTTGACGACCTGCCCCGTGATGAACCTCGCCTGTTCGCCGCAGAGAAAGACAACGGCGTCCGCCACGTCCCCGGGGGAGCCGATGCGGCAGAGGGGCGTGTCATCCCGAAGCGCGGCGAGGGTTTCGGGGGAGAGGCTGGCGTTCATCTCGGTGTCGATGACGCCGGGGGCGACGCAGTTGACGGTAATCCCCGAGGGGCCGACCTCCTGCGCGAGCGCCCTGGTGAAGCCGATGACAGCGGCCTTGGAGGCGGAGTAGTGCACCTCGCAGGACGCGCCGGAGATTCCCCAGATGGAGGAGATGTTGACGATGCGGCCGCTGCGGCGGCGGATCATGCCGGGCAGGACACAGCGGCAGGTGTGGAACACGCCGCCCGCGTTGACCGCCATCATGCGGTCCCAGTCGGCGATCGTGAGGTCGGTAAAGAGCTTCTGCTGGGCGACGCCGGCGTTGTTGACCAGCGCGTCGATATGGCCGAAGCGCTTTTCGGCGGCACAAACCGCCGCCTCGACGGCGGCGGGGTCGGCGATGTCGGCGCGGAAGAGCTCCGCGTCACAGCCGAGGGCGGAGAGCTCGTCCAAAAGCGAGCGGGCCGCGGCCTCGTTTTTGTGCCAGCAGGCCGCGACGGCACAGCCCTCCCGCGCAAAGGCGAGGGCGCACGCCCGGCCGATGCCGCGGGATGCGCCGGTAATCAGGACGGTCTTCATAAAGCCTCCACGGGATGTCAACGCCCCCGTCCTGCGGGCGGGGGCGTCCGTAATTTTCTAGTCGTTCAGGTAGCTTTTGACCAGCATCTGGAGCAGCTCGTCGCGGTCGATTTTCCGGATGAGGCTGCGCGCGTTGTTGTGGGTCGTGATATAAGTCGGGTCCTCCGACAGGATGTATCCCACAATCTGGTTGATCGGGTTGTAGCCCTTCTGGCGGAGCGCGTCATAGACCTCCGTCAGGATTTCCTTCATCTGCTGTTCCTTATCCTCATGGATCGAAAAGGATATCGTCGGCTCGTGCATGACATCACCCCTCCCTCTTACTGACCATTTTACAACAAATTTCGCCTTATGGCAAGGCGTAAACTGTATATTTCTCATATTGTATGACTTTCCCCGCGTGAATATTCCAATCAAAAAAGCCCCGGCGGACCGGGGCTTTTTCAATGCATGGCTTCAGCTGCGGATTTCCGCGCCGAGGTTCGCGAGCGATTTGAGCGCCCGCTTGATGGCGGCGTCGGCCTCCTCGTCGGTGAGGGTGCGGTCGTCGGCGCGCATCGTGAGGGAATAGGCGACGCTCTTTTTGCCCTCGGCGACCTGCGCGCCGCGGTAGACGTCGAAGAGGCTGAGCTCCTCGAGCACCTTGCCGACCGCCTCGCGGATCGCCTTTTCCAGCGCGGCGACGGGCAGCTCGTCGTCGCAGATGAGCGCGAGGTCGCGGGTCGCGGCGGGGAAGCGGGGCAGCGGCTTGTAGCCGCGCTCGGGCGAGACGTTTGCAAACAGCGCCGCTTCGTCGAGGCAGGCGACATAGGCGCGCGTGCCGATCTGGTAGTTCTGGCAGACCGCCGGGTGCACCTCGCCGAACCTGCCGAGCTTTTGGCCGTTCACGGTGATTTCGGCGCAGCGGCCGGGGTGGTAGGTGGGATCGTCGGAGACGGCGGCATATTCCGCGCCCTCCACGCCCGCCGCCGAGAGCAGCGTTTCGACGGCGCCCTTGAGGGTGAAGAAGTCGTGGCCCTCGCCGTAGGCGCCGATCGTGACGCAGGCGCGCTCGTCGGGCAGCTCGCTGCCCTCGACGGGGAGGTAGACGTTGCCGATCTCATAGAGGGCGGCGGCTTTGTTGCGGTTGTTGTAGTTGCGGGAGAGCACCTCGAGCATCGAGGGGACGGTAGTGGTGCGCATGACGCTGGTGTCCTCGCCGAGCGGGTTCTGGATGACGACGCATTTGCGGTAATCGCTGTCCGCCGGAAGGCCGATCCTGTCGTAGTATTTGGGGCTGATGAAGGAGTAGGTCGCGACCTCGCAGAGCCCCTGGGCGAGCAGGGTGCGGTTGAGGAGCCGCTCGAACTTCTGGACGGGGGTATAGCGGCCGTTGGCGGTGCCGCGGATGGCGGTGACGGGGATCTTGTCGTAGCCGTAGAACCGCGCGATCTCCTCGGCGATGTCCGCCTTGTGCTCGAGGTCGGCGCGGAAGGAGGGCGGGATGACGTCCCCGCCGTCGATCCTGCACGCGAGGCGGGTGAGGATACGGCGCATCTCCTCAACGGGCACCTCGATGCCGAGGAAGCTGTTGATCCATTCGGGTTCCAGCTTGATGCGGCGCTCGGCGTGGTCGGAGTTGTCCACGTCGATCATGCCGCCGACGACCTCGCCCGCGCCGAGCAGCTCGACGAGTTCACAGGCGCGTTCGACCGCCGGGATGGTGGTGGCGGGGTCGAGCTGCTTTTCAAAGCGGCCGGACGCCTCGGTGCGCATGCCGAGCTTTTTGGCGGTGGTGCGCACCGACGGGCCGTTGAAGCAGGCCGACTCGAAGACGATCATATTGGTGTCGTCCATGATGCCGCTGTATTCGCCGCCCATGACGCCCGCGACGGCGGAGGGCTTCTTCGCGTCCGCGATGACGAGCATCTCGGGGGAGAGGGTGCGGTCGACCCCGTCGAGGGTCATGATCGTCTCGCCCGGCCTGGCGTTGCGGACGACGATTTTGCCGCCCTCCACGTACTTGTAGTCAAACGCGTGCATCGGCTGGCCGTATTCGAGCATCACGTAGTTGGTGATGTCGACGATGTTGTTGATGGGGCGCACGCCCGAGGCGCGCAGCCGCTCCCGCATCCAGCGGGGGGAGGGCCCGATCTTGATGTTCCTGACCATCCGTGCCGTGTAGCGGGGGCAGAGGGCGGGGGCGAGCACCTCGACCGAGAGGTGGTTTTGGATGTCGTCCACCGTCTTTTGGACCTTCGGGGCCGCAAGGCTGAACGGCTGGCCGAAGGTGGCGGCCGCCTCGCGCGCGAGCCCGGTGACCGAGAGACAGTCGGGGCGGTTGGAGGTGATCTCGAACTCGACGCAGACGTCGTCGAGGCCGATCGCCGACTGGATGTCCTGCCCCGGCTTCATGTCCGGCTCCTGCAGGATGAAGATGCCGTCCTCGACCGCGTAGGGGAAGTCGTGGGCGGTGAGGCCCAGCTCGGAGAGGGAGCAGAGCATGCCGCAGGATTCGACGCCGCGCAGCTTGCCCTTTTTGATGTGGACGCCCCCCGGCAGCCAGGAGTCGTGCAGGGCGGCGGGCACATAGTCGCCCTGCCGGACGTTCTGCGCGCCGGTGACGATCTGCACGGGGCTTTCCGCGCCCACGTCCACCTGGCAGATGAACATATGGTCGCTGTCGGGGTGGCGGACGATCTCGTCGACCCTGCCGACCACGACGTTTTTGATCTCCGCGCCCTCGCGCTCCCAGCCCTCGACCTTGGAACCGGACATGGTCATCGCTTCGGAGAACTCGCGGGGCGTGATATTGCCGATGTCAACATAGTCGGCCAGCCATTTCATGGACAGATTCATGATAAGTTACCCTCCCTTAGAATTGGTTGAGGAACCGCAGATCGTTCTCGTAGAAGAGGCGCAGGTCGTCGATGCCGTAACGGCGCATGACGATCCGCTCGAGCCCCATGCCGAACGCGAAGCCGCTGTATTCCTCGGGGTCGATGTTGCAGATGGAGAGCACCTTGGGATGCACCATGCCGCAGCCGAGGATTTCGATCCAGCCCTCGCCCTTGCAGAGGCGGCAGCCCTCGCCGTGGCAGGCGAAGCACTGGAAATCCATTTCCGCGGACGGTTCCGTGAAGGGGAAGTGGTGGGGCCGGAAGCGCACGACCGACTCCTCGCCGTAGAGCCGCTTGACGAACATTTCCAGCGTGCCCTTGAGGTCGGCCATCGTGATGCCGCGGTCGACCACAAGCCCCTCGATCTGGTGGAAGAGGGGGGAGTGGGTCGCGTCGACCGCGTCGGAGCGGTAGACCCGGCCGGGCGCGATGACGCGGATGGGGGGCTTCTGCTTCTCCATCGTGCGCACCTGGACGGTGGAGGTCTGGGTGCGGAGCAGCACGTTGTCGCTGATGTAGAAGGTGTCCTGCGTGTCGCGCGCCGGGTGGTCCTTGGGGATGTTGAGCGCCTCGAAGTTGTAGTAGTCGGTCTCGACCTCCGGGCCCTCGGCCACCGAGAAGCCCATGCCGAGGAAGATCTCCTTGACCTCGTCGAGCACCTTGGTCAGCGGGTGGGCCCTGCCGA
Source organism: uncultured Anaerotruncus sp. (assembly GCF_902490045.1). Taxonomy (GTDB): domain Bacteria; phylum Bacillota; class Clostridia; order Oscillospirales; family Ruminococcaceae; genus Anaerotruncus. The sequence goes on along the minus strand of NZ_CABUCJ010000088.1, from coordinate 4,093 downwards.
GCGGCGCGGCCCTGCCGGGCATCGTCACGTCAAGCTTTTCGAGCGCGAGCTTCTGGTCGAGCAGGGCCGCCTTGACCGCGGCGGTGCGCTCCTCGACGAGCGCCTCGATATTGGCGCGCACCTCGTTGGCGAGCTGCCCAACCTTCGGGCGCTCCTCGGCCGAGAGCTTGCCCATCTGCTTGAGGATGGCGGTGAGCTCCCCCTTCTTGCCGAGGTATTTGACCCGCAGGTCGTCGAGCGCCTTGAGGTCGCCGGCCTGCGCCAGCGCCTCGGCCGCCTGCTGTCTGATCTGTTGCAGCGCGTTTAACATTGTATTTCATCCTTCCCTGTGATACTGCAAAATAAAAAGGCCGTCCGTCCGCAGAGGGACGAACGGCCGTGACGCCAGTCCGTGGTACCACCCAAATTCCCAATACCAGAAGTATTGGACACTTTTGCGCTTTTTAACGGGGCGAACCGTCGCCGCCTACCGCCCCGAAGGGTTTGAGCGGCGCCGCTCACGGGTGAACTTCACGCAAACGCTTCCCGCGGTCTGCTCTCAGCCGGCGGCAGGCCTCTCTGCTGCGGCGCGGATGCGCTACTCTCCCGATCTCAGCGTTATTCGATTACACATCATCTTAGCATGCCCGCCCCGGATTTGCAAGGGCTTTTTGAGATTTTCCTTTTCAGAGGAGCATTCCGTCCCCGTCGTCGCAGCCGCACTCGTCGCTGTCGAGGATTTCGCCGACCCGCAGGCGGCGGGCGAGCTTCATCTCCTCCACCTGCCTGTGGATGAGCTCCTTGACCCCGCGGGGATCGCGGATGTTCTTGAGCAGCAGCTTGGGCAGGGACTTGTCCGACGACTGCACCAGCACCGACCCGACCCGGAAAATCCGCTGCCACAGGCTGATGGTGAGGCTGATGTCCCGCACGCGGTAGAGGATGACCTCCTCCTGGCGGGTGCTCAAAAGTCCCGTCTCGAGAAAGAGCCGGTCCTCCGACATCGAATACTTCGTAAAGGTGATCGGCATTCCGCAGATGCGTTTGCGGTCCTTCCAGACCACGGCGGGTTCGGGAATTCGTTCAGCTGCCATGACAGGGCTCCTTTCTTTCGCGCGGCGCCATCATTCTGCTGCCATCATACCATCCCGCGGGTGAAAACGCAAGACGGGCAGGAAAAAAGGGAGCGGTACAACCGCTCCCCAATCTGTTTTTCCGGTCAGGCGACCATGATCGCCATCACCATCAGGATATAGACGGCGAAGTAGGCCACCACGCAGCCCACGGCGGCGATCACGACGACGGCGCGGTTGGTGCGTCCCGCTCGGGCGATCGCCTCGGTATAGCGGCGGTCGTCGAGCGCGCCCTGCGCCGCGAGCAGGCTTTCGCGGACGCGGGTGACCTTTTTGACCGCGTGACGCAGGTAAAAGCGGTTGGCGAACAGGGAGAAGACGATGCCCACGGCGAGCAGGAAATAGCGCATGTACTCCATCGCGGCGTAGGCCCACAGGTGCTGGGTGGGCTGGAACTCGCTGATGAATTCAAACATGCTCGCCCCGGCATAGATGTCGTTCATGTGGTCAAGGGCGAAATGGACCGCCTCGGGCATGACGAAGAGGGTGGGGATCTGCGCGAGCAGGGTGATGCCCAGCAGGACGAGCCCCACCGCGTACATCTTGCGGTAGAAAAAGTAGAAAAAGTTGAAGAAGAGCGCGCAGAAGTTGAAAGAAACGGGCTTCCCCTGGGAAATCTGTTTAAAGCGGGGGAGGAAGTAGCCGGAATTCTCCCCGACATAGAGCGCGAGGTCCCGCGCCGGCACCCCGTCGATCTCCTCCGAGGGGTTGAGCCCGCCGAAGGCCGCGCTGTAGGGATTCTGCGCCGGCGGCGCGGCGGCATAGGACTGTCCGCCAAAGGGGGAGAAGGGCTGTCCCTGCTGCGGCTGGCCCTGGGCGCCGCGGTGCAGCGGCGCGCCGCACACCTGGCAGAAGAGGCCGGTCGGGGGATTTCCGGCGCCGCACGCCGGGCAGGCGGAACCGCCCGCGCCGCTGCCGGAAGCCTGACCGGGGGCCTGCTGTTCATGCGGCGGCTCCCAGGCGTGCCCCTTGATATGCAGGTCGTTCAGCGCGCAGTGTCCAAGCTGCTGGTAGCACGTCCGGTGGTGGGGCGCGCCGCAGACCGGGCAGACGACGATATCGTCGTCCTCTGTAAAGCGTTTGTTGCAGACGGGGCACTTTACGCCCGTATAGTTCGCCAAAAAATCAACCCCTGAATCATAAATCCATAGATAGTGCTTTCTGAATACCCATGATACAGACAATCCCCTGAAAATTCAAGAGCGTAATTGTGAACTTTTCGTGCGGACGGCTTTTCCATGGGGTTTTGCGCCGGAACCGCTTTACTTTCCCGGGAAAAAATACTATAATATTATTTCTGAGAATGACAAACGATAGTGGAATGGAGTTGCCGATATGCTGCAATTTGAGGAGCTGCGCCTGCGGCTGGAAGGGCGCCGGGAGGAACTGGACGATCTTGCCCAGGCGATCGGTTACGAGGGCCTCAAACGCAAGCTCGCCGAGCTGGAGGAGCAGACGACCGCGCCGGGCTTCTGGAACGATGTGGAACGCTCGCAGAAAAACCAGGTGGAAACCGCCCGCGTCAAGGGGAAACTCGAGGGCTGGGACAGGCTCGACGCCCTTTACGGGGACACCCTCACCCTCATCGAGCTCGCGAACGAGGAGGAGGACGAGTCGGTCTACGGGGAGGCGCTCGCGGACGTTGAGAAGTTTGAACAGGACCTCGAGACCCAGAAGCTTGCCACCCTGCTGACGGGCGAATACGACGTGAACAACGCGATCATGACCTTCCACGCGGGCGCGGGCGGCACCGAGGCGCAGGACTGGGCCCAGATGCTCTACCGCATGTACACCCGCTGGGCCGAACGCCACGGCTATACCTATAAAATCCTCGACTACCTCGACGGCGACGAGGCGGGCCTCAAGAGCGCGTCGATCATGATCGAGGGAGAGAACGCCTACGGGTTCATGCGCTCGGAGGCGGGCGTGCACCGGCTGGTGCGCATTTCGCCCTTCGACGCGTCCGGCCGCCGGCACACCTCCTTCGCGTCGGTGGAGGTGCTGCCCGAGCTGCCCGACGACCACACCGTCGAGATCAACCCCGAGGATATCAAGATGGAGGTCTTCCGCTCCTCCGGCGCGGGCGGCCAGCACATCAACAAGACCTCCTCGGCGGTCCGCCTCATCCACATCCCGACCGGGATCGTCGTCTCCTGCCAGAACGAGCGCAGCCAGTTCCAGAACCGCGACATGTGTATGAAGATGCTCACCGCCAAGCTCGTCGAGATCAAGGAGCGGGAGCATCTCGCGAACATCAACGAGATCAAGGGGGAGCAGATGCAGATCGCCTGGGGCAGCCAGATCCGCTCCTACGTCTTCATGCCCTACACCCTTGCCAAGGATCACCGCACCGGCTTTGAAATGGGCAACATCAACGCCGTGATGGACGGCGATATCGACGGGTTTATCAACGCGTACCTCAAGGCGGCGAGCCTTGGGACGCTCGGACAGGTGGACTGAGAAAAGCGTGAGGAGAGGATCTTATATGTGGGCTGTCTATGCGGTCGGGTCGGCGGTCTTCGCGGCGCTGACCTCCATTCTTGCCAAGGTCGGCATCGAGAACGTCAACTCCAACCTCGCCACGGCCATCCGCACGGTGGTCGTGCTCGTCCTCGCGTGGGGGATGGTCTTCCTCACCGGCTCCCAGCACGGCATCCGCGACATCTCCCAGCGCAGCATGCTCTTCCTGATCCTTTCGGGGCTGGCCACCGGCGCCTCGTGGATGTGCTATTACAAGGCCATCCAGATCGGCGAGGTCTCCAAGGTGGTCCCCATCGACAAGTTCAGCCTCGTGATCACGATCGTCATGGCCTTCATTTTCCTGCATGAGGCGGTCAGCGTCAAATCGGTCATCGGCGCGGTGCTCATCACCGGCGGCACCCTTCTGATGGTGCTCTGATATTGGAAAATGCCGCCCTTGGGCGGCATTTTTGCTGTCCTTCCCCGACCGGCGGGGCTTTTACGCGCCCCTCCGGGGCGCT
>NZ_CABUCJ010000087.1 GCF_902490045.1 uncultured Anaerotruncus sp. | reverse complement strand
CGCTCAGCGCGGCGCGCGCCGCCTGCCGCCCCTCGGCGGAGATGAGGTCGGCGACCGCCTCCGCCTGCGTCAGATCGAGCTTGCCGTTCAAAAAGGCGCGCCGGGTAAACTCCCCCGCGAGCGCGAGGCGGGCGCCGGCCGCGGCGCAGGCGCGCAGAAGCCGGTTGACGAGGTAAACGCCGCCGTGAACGGCGATTTCAACGACCTCCTCCCCCGTGAAGCTCCTCGGCGCGCGAAAGCGGGTGACGACCGCCTCATCGATCTCCCCATCCGCGTCCCACGCCCGTCCATAGGCGCAGGTATATCCCCTCATCCCGGCCACGGTCTTTTCCCCGGCCAGCCGGACCACCCGGTCCGCGACCACGGCCGCCTCGGATCCGGAGAGGCGCACCACGCCGATGCCGCCGGTTCCAAACGGCGTCGCTACCGCCGCGATCGTATCAATGCTCTGCATCCTTCCTCCTCCCGGCCGTCGGCCTCCCTGAAAAAATGGTCGGAACGTGCAAGCGAGGAGGTTTCACGTGAAACCTCCTCGCAGTCACAATCGGTGTTACAGGTCGATCTTGCCGTAGAGCGGCAGATCCTCTTCGACGCGGGCGGCGGGACGCGCGGGTTCGCTGCGCGTCTGCGCGGCCTGCCCGTCGGAGTCGGGCTTCACATAGTGCTCGGGCTCCCGCTCGAGCTCCTTCATGTATTCCCTGTCGACGTCGGTCGGGGTCGGCTTGACGCTCTCGCGCGGCGCGCCGTCCCGGCGCGGGCCGCGGTCGCTGCGGAACCCGTCCCTGCGGGGCGGCCTGTCCCCTCCGCGGCGGTCGTCGCGCGGACGGTCGTCACGGGGCCTGTCGTCACGCGGACGACCCTCGCCGGGCCGTCCGTCCCTGCGGGGAGGGCGGCTTCCGCCCGCGCCGCCCGGGCGCGGGCCGCGGCCCTTCCCGCCCCGCTGCTGCGGGCGCGGATTGGTCGGGGAAATGACCACACGGCGGTTGGGCTCCTCCCCGATGGAGGAGGAGGTCACGCCCTCGATCCCCGAAACGGTCGAGTGGATGATGCGGCGCTCATAGGGGTTCATCGGCTCGAGTGTCGACGGCCTCCCATAGCGGACCGCGGAGGCGGAGAGCTTGCGCGCGAGCTGCTGGAGCGTGCGCTCCCGCTTTTCACGGTAGTTGCCCGAATCGATCGTCACGCGCATGTAGTCGCCCTCCTGGCGGTTGGCGACCAGCCCGGAGAGGTACTGCAGCGCGTCGAGCGTCTCGCCGCGGCGCCCGATGATGACGCCCAGCCCCTCGCCCGACAGGCGCATGACAATGCCGTTGTCGGTGAACGCCACGGAGATTTCCGCCGCCACGCCCATCTCGGCCAGCACCGACTTGACATAGTCGGCGGCGGTGCGCGCCTTGCCCTCGAGCGTGTCCGCGGAGACGAACTCCAGCGGCGGCTGCGGCTCGGCGGGCTCGGGCTTTGCTTCCGGTTTCGGCTCCGCGGCCTGCGCCGGCTTATCCTCCGCCCTGGGGGCGGGTTTCTCCGCGCGGGGCTCCTGTTTCTTGGGCTCCCTGCGGGGTTCCTGCCGCTGCTGTTTTCCAGTATTTTCCTTTTTATCCGAGCGCTCGGCCCGCTCCTCCCGCCGTTTGGGGGCGGGCGCCTCGGGCTCCTCGATGAATACGCGCACCTTGGCAGGGGTGTTGCGCAGGCCCAAAAAGCCGCGCTTGGGCAGGGTGATGATTTCAAAATCTATCGCGTCGCGCTCGACGCCCAGTTCCTGGCAGGCGAGGTCGAGGGCCTCCTCGACGCCGCGCGCTTCCTTAATGACTTCACGCATGGCTTATTTACACCTCCGTGATGATTTGCCGCATGATCGGGCGGCAAGTCCTGTTTACGCCTTCAGGTCGTCGTCGGTTACTTCCACGTAAACTTCTCCGTATTTCTCGGCGTCGCGCTTTCTGGCCTCGGCCAGCTTGATGCGGTTGATCTCCTTCTGGGAGAGCGCGGCGTCGATGTCCTTTTCGCCGCGTTCGCGCGCGCGCTTTTTGGCCTCGATTTTGGCCTGGCGTTCGGCTTCCTTCTTGGCCTCATATTCCACCCGGGCCTGCTCCGCGAGCTTCACGGGATTCATATAGCGGTTGAGCAGGAAGGTCTGCAGCGCCATGAGCAGGTTGGAGATGACCCAGTAAACGCCCAGGCCGGCGGGAACCACAAAGGAGATCCACGCGGACATCAGCGGCATCATGAGCATCATGCCCTTGGACATGCCGGCGGCAGCGGCGTTGTCCCCCGCGGCGGCCGAGGTCTGGCGCATCGAGACCCACGATACGAGCACAGAGGTCAGGAAGGAGAGGATCGGGATGAGCAGCAGGATGTTGAGCGCGAAGGTCGGCTGCTGGGTCAGGTCGATGGGGCCGATGGTGAGGTCGAGCGACTGCACCTTCTGCACGAAATCCCCCAGGCCGGAAAAGGCGTCGGGGTTCTGGTTGACCGCGTCGATGATGCGGATCTGGCGGGAGTAGTCCTTTGCGAGGTTCGCGTTGTTGAGGAGCCCCGCCGCGATCTCGGTCGCACTCTCAATGGTCGGGCCGGCCACCCGGAGCAGGTGGGTCAGCGGCCGCTGGATGACGTCGTAAAGACCGAAGAGGATGGGCATCTGGATCGCCATCGGGAGACAGCCCGACATCGGGTTGTAGTTCTCCTCCTGGTAGAGCTTCATCATCTCTTCGTTCATTTTTTCCTTGTTGTTGGCGTACTTCTTCTGGATTTCCTCCATGCGGGGCTTGAAGATCTGCATCTTCACCATCGACTTCTGCTGCTTGATCGAAAGCGGGACCAGGCAGGCGCGCACGATAATGGTAAAGAGCAGCAGGGCGACGCCGTAGATGGGGATCATCTTGAAGCAGGCCCACATTACCCAGCCGAGCGGGTAACCGAATACGGAATATAGCCAAGCCATCTATTCTAGTTCCTCTCTTTTTGATTTCGAAATGAAAAGGTCTCGGGGACGGGATCGATCCCGCCCGGGTGAAACGGATGGCACTTTAAAATCCGCCTCAGCGCGAGATAGCCGCCGCGCAGCGCGCCGAAGCGCTCGACGGCGGTGTAGGCATAGGCCGAACAGGTCGGATAGAAGCGGCAGGTGGGTTTTCCCTTGAGGGGGGACAGCAGCCGCTGGTAGAGCCTGATCAGGAAGAGCAGCAGCCGTTTCATGATTTTTTGCCCAGCTTCTCAATGACCGACCGCATCGCCCGCATGACCTCCTGCGTGGAGGCGAACACCGTTTTGGTGCGGGCGACAAAGACGTAGTCGTTCCCGACGGGGAACTGCGGCTCCAGCAGGCGGTAGGCCTCCTTGAGGACCCGCCGCGCGCGGTTGCGCCTGACCGCCTTGCCGATCTTCTTGGTGGCGGTCAGCCCGATGCGGTTGATGCCTTTGTGGTTTTTGAGGACGTAGACCACAACTACAGGAGTGGTAAAGGCACGGCCCCGATAGTAGGCTCTGCGGAATTCCTTGTTGAGCGTCAGGGTTTCGGTGTGGAGCATGATCTTCCTCCAAACATGCAGCGGGACCCCTCCGGCCCGCGGCCGCCTGATAAAAATAAAGACCACAACGCGAGCTGTGGCCGTCTATTTTCCGATGCAAACATCGCGGCGCCGCGAAAGTGGCTGCCGGGGAAGGCGTCCCGCCGCCCCGCGCGAAGCGCGGGGAACAGACCGGGATCAGTGGGTCAGGCGGGCCCTGCCCTTTGCCCTCCTGCGGGCAAGCACCTTGCGGCCGTTCTTGGTCGCCATACGTTTGCGGAAACCGTGTTCTTTTTTCCTCTGGAGCTTTTTCGGCTGATAGGTCCGAAGCATTGTCAACCCTCCTCTCCTGCGGTCGATTCCATATCCTGCGCCCGCGGCGTGAGGCCGCGTGCACGGGGAATTCTTTTTTACCTTGCAGATAAGCATTATACCGCACTTTGCGGCGGTTTGTCAAGGCATGGCCCCGCATTTGCCAAATTCCTCCGCCGGCGGCTCTCTCGTGGGGATAGAAATCGCGTCCCCACTACTATATAAATATGTAGATTCTGCCGTATGTGGAATACTTGAAAGAACGCCCGTTTTGTGGTATGATTAAAAAGTTACAGGCTCTGTTGAAAAACGGTGGATTTTCTCCTTTTTCACACAGTCCCGTCCCGGTTTGCACCGGTTCTCCACACTCACCAAAGGAGCTGTTCCCATGGAATCATTCGCCGACCTGTTCCCTCTCGTGCTCGACCACTGCAAAGGGAAAATCTCCGACGTGGCCTTCAACCTCTGGCTCAAGGACATCGTCCCGGTCAGGCTCGTTGAGTCGACCGCTTATTTAAAGGTAAACTCCGAGTTCAAGATGAACATCGTCAAGGAGAAGTACACCGCGATCCTTCGGACCGCCTTCGAGGAGGTCCTCGGCTTCGAGGTCGCCCTCGACGTCTCCTGCGACAGCCCCGCGGCCGGACAGGCCTCCTCCGTCGAGCCGCTGCCCGCCGACGCGGATAGCTCTGTGAGCGGCGGGGAGTACGACTACACCTTCGACACCTTCATCGTCGGCTCCTCCAACAAGTTCGCGCACGCGGCCTCCCTCGCAGTCGCGGCCAACCCCGCCAACGCCTACAACCCCCTCTTCATCTACGGCGGCTCCGGCCTGGGCAAGACCCACCTGCTCCACGCGATCTGCACCGAAATCCGCAGGAACAAGCCCGACTGCAACATCATTTACGTCAAGGGCGACGAATTTGCCAACGACATCATCACCGCCATCCGCGACCAGAACACCGCCGCCTTCCGCGAGCGGTACCGCAAGGCGGACGTGCTGCTCGTCGACGACATCCAGTTCATCGGCGGAAAGGAGAGCACGCAGGAGGAATTTTTCCACACCTTCAATACCCTCTACGAGGCGGGCAAGCAGATCGTCCTCGCGTCCGACCGGCCCCCCAAGGAGATCAAGACACTGGAGGACAGGCTCCGTACCCGCTTTGAATGGGGGCTGCTCGCCGACATCCAGGCGCCCGACTACGAGACGCGCATTGCGATCATCCGCCGCAAGGCGCAGCTGCTCGACATCCAGATTCCCGACGACGTGGCCGAATACATCGCCAACCGTCTCAAGACGAACATCCGCCAGCTCGAGGGCGCCGTCAAGAAGCTCAAGGCCTACAAGCTCCTGCAGGGCACCAACCCGTCGATCGTCATCGCCCAGAACGCGATCCGCGACATCCTCAACGACAACCAGCCGGTGCCCGTGACGGTCGAACGGATCATATCGGAGGTCGGGCGCACCTACGGCATCTCGCCGCAGGACATCCGTTCCAACAAGCGCAGCGCGCAGATCTCCTCCGCGCGGCAGATCTCCATCTATATCGTGCGCGAGATCACCCAGATGTCGATGTCCACCATCGGCGAGGAGTTTGGCGGGCGCGACCACAGCACGATCGTCTACGCGATCCAGCAGGTCGAAAAGAACATGGCGAACGACCTGCGCTATAAGGAGACGATCGAGGACATCGTCAAGAATATCCGCGACAGCTGAGTTTCGGCGGCAATTTTTCCACTTTCCACATTTCACATCTGCCAAATCCGGTGGAAGATTTTTGAGACCTTCCACGATTTCCACAAAGTTTTCCACATTTTCTCTACTTTCCGCCCTGTTTTTCCACGCGCGGGTGGAAACGGCTTCCGTCTCTTCCCTTTTCCACCGATCCCTTCCCCGGTTCTCCGGGCGCCCGCGCCCCCGCAAAACAGCCGGACATCCGCCTTTCCGGGCCGTCTCCACTTTTGCGCGGCCCCTACTACTACGGCTATTTTCTTTTACTCTCTCTATCCAAATCAGGAACCGTTTTCCCGCTGTGGAAAAACCCACCGCGGATTCTTCTATCATCTAGGAGGTGCTTTGATGAACGTCATCTGTGACAAACAGCTTCTCGTGGAAGCGGTGGGCAACGTCTCCCGCGCGGTCTCCGCGAAAAACACCCTCGCGGCGCTCGAAGGCGTGCTGCTGCGCGCGCAGGAGGGGCGTCTTTACCTGACCGGCTACGACCTCGAGCTTGCGATCTCCACGGCGATCGAGGCGAAGGTCCTTTCCCCGGGCGAGATCGTCCTCTCGGCGCGGATTTTCCTCGATATGATCCGCAGGATGCCCAGCGAGACGATCAGCATCACCTCGGATGAAAAGATGCTGACGCTGATTAAAGGTTCCCTCACCGAGTACACCATCCTCGGCATCCCCGCGTCGGAATACCCCGAGCTGCCGGCGGTCAACCAGACCACCGAGATCAGCCTGCCGCAGGCGTCGCTCAAAAACATGATCAACCAGACCCTCTTCGCGGTGGCGGTGAGCGACAGCAAGCCGGTCCACACCGGTTCCCTCTTCGACATCAAGGGAGGGGAGCTGAACGTCGTGTCGGTGGACGGCTACCGGCTCGCCCTGCGGCGGGAGAAGGTCGCTTTCGACAGCGACTTCTCCTTCATCGTCCCCGGGAAATCCCTCTCGGAGGTGGCGAAGCTCCTCAGGGACGAGGAGGGCGACATTGAAATCGCCGTCTCAAAACGACATATTATCTTCAAGGCCGGGAGTTATAATGTAATATCCAGGCTGTTGGAGGGAGAATTCCTCGATTACCGGGCGGCCATCCCCGCGGGCGGGCAGACGACCGTCAAGATCAGCACGCGCGAACTGATCGCTTCCATCGACCGCGCCTCCCTGCTCATCTCAGACAACATTAAAAGCCCCCTGCGGCTCAAATTCGAGGGCGGCGTGATCAAGATTTCCTGCTCGACGGCCATCGGCAAGGCGTACGACGAGATCACCTGCCAGCAGGCGGGCGACGACGTGGAGATCGGCTTCAACAGCCGCTACATGCTCGACGCGCTCAAGGCGAGCGAATGCGACGAAATCCAGCTGCTCATCAACGGGGCGCTCTCCCCGATCAAGCTCGTCCCGCTCGAGGGGGACAGCTTCACCTTCCTCGTGCTGCCGGTGCGGCTGAAATCCGAATGACCGGCGGAAGGGTGACAGGTTTATGAAGATCACGATCAGGCCCCCCTTTATTAAATTGGACGCGCTTTTGAAATTCTCCGGCGCGGCCGAAACCGGCGGGCAGGCCAAGGAGCTTGTCGCCGCCGGGAAGGTGAAGGTCAACGGGGAAGCCTGCGCCATGCGGGGCAAAAAGATCTTCCCCGGCGACGTCGTAACCGCCGGAGATACCGAAATTGAGGTAGTGTAGCAGGTGAAGATCAACCGCATCCGGATCAGCGATTTCCGAAATATCGCCGCGCTCGAGCTGGAGCTTTCGGACGGCGCGAACGTCGTCTATGGCGACAACGGGCAGGGCAAGACCAACTTTGTCGAGGCCGTCTGGCTCTTCACGGGGGCCAAGAGCTTCCGGGGGGCGAAGGACGGGCAGCTTGTCCGTTTCGGCGCGCCGCAGGCCGGGCTGGAGATGGAGTTTTTCGCCGCGGGCCGCGACCAGCACGCCCGCGTGACCATCGAGGGAAGGCGCGGCGCGGCGCTCAACGAGATTCCGCTCAAATCCGCCGCCGAGCTGGCGGGACATTTCTGCGCGGTGGTCTTTTCGCCCTCCCACCTTTCCCTCATCAAAAACGGCCCGCTCGAAAAGCGGAAGTTCATCGACACGTCGATCTGCCAGATCAAGCCCAAATATATCCACATCCTGGGCCAGTATACCCGCGTGCTCGACCAGCGCAACCGCCTGCTCAAGGATATTGCGTATGAGACGAGCCTCTTCGATACGCTGGATATCTGGGACGCGCGGCTCGCCTCCTTCGCGGCGGTGCTCATCAAGACGCGCGCCTCCTTCCTCGACCGCCTCTCCCCCTTCGCCCGGGAGACCTATGCGGGTATTTCCGGGGAAAAGGAGGCGCTCGGGCTGGAATACCAGTCGTCGCTCCGCTGCGACACGGCGCTTTCGATCCCGGAGATCGAGGGGCAGGTGCTCGAAGACCTGCGCGCCCACCGGGGGGAGGACATCCGCAGCCGGGTGACCGGGCTGGGGCCCCACCGGGACGATATCGCGGTCACCCTCGACGGCAACAGCGCGCGGGTGTTCGGCTCGCAGGGGCAGCAGCGCTCCTGCGTGCTCGCCCTCAAGATGGCCGAGTGCGAGCTCATCCGGGAGACGATCGGCGAATATCCCGTCGTGCTGCTCGACGATGTGATGAGCGAGCTGGACGCGGCGCGCCGCGACTACCTGCTCAATCACCTGAGCGGGCGGCAGCTCATCATGACCTGCTGCGACAGAGCGGATTTCAAGCACCTGACGAGCGGCGTCAGCGTCAAACTGGAGGGCGGGCGCGTCCTCACGACCAGGAAATACGAGTAAAGGGGCGGGGATTATGTACCTGCATCTCGGACAGGACACGGTGGTTCGCACCGATGAGATCATCGGCATCTTCGATCTGGAAAACACCTCGATCTCAAAGATCACCAAGGAGTTCCTCGCCAGGTCGGAGAAGGGCGGGCTCGTCGTGAACGTCTCCTATGAGCTGCCGAAATCCTTTGTCATCTGCGGCAGGGGGCGCCGGGACCCGAAGGTCTACATCACGCAGATCTCCTCCGCGACCCTCAAAAAGCGGGCGGGCTTCGTGGACGGGCTGGCGAACATCGAACACGGATAAAAGGCCGGAAACGGCTTTACCGGATAAAATCGCCCGATCGGGCGGACACAAAGGCCCGCACGGGGCCGAAAGGAGCGGTTACAATTGGATACAGTGGACAACAACCCGGCGGGAATCCCGTCCGAGGAACAGAATTACGACTCCTCGCAGATTCAGGTGCTCGAGGGGCTTGAAGCGGTACGCAAGCGGCCCGGCATGTACATCGGGTCGACGGGTCCGCGCGGTCTGCACCACCTGGTCTACGAGATCGTCGACAACTCGATTGACGAGGCGCTCGCGGGCTATTGCTCGATGATCGAGGTGGACCTGCTTCCCGGCGAGATCATTAAGGTTTCGGACAACGGCCGCGGAATCCCCGTCGGCACCCAGAGCCAGACCGGCCTGCCCGCCGTCACCGTCGTCTTCACCATCCTGCACGCGGGCGGCAAGTTCGGCGGCAGCGGCTACAAGGTGTCGGGCGGCCTGCACGGCGTGGGCGCCTCGGTCGTCAACGCCCTGTCCGAATGGCTCGAGGTCGAGGTGTGCGACGGCGAGCACCGCTACTACCAGCGGTTCGAGCGCGGCAAGGAGTGCGCGCCCCTCGCGATTACCGGCGACACCGACCAGAAGGGCACCCAGGTGGCCTTCCGGGCGGACCCGGAGATCTTCGAGGAGGTCCTGTACGACTACGACACCCTGCTGCGCCGCCTGCGCGAGCAGGCGTTCCTCAACGCGGGGGTCTATATCGTCCTGCGCGACCAGCGCGGGACCGAACCGGTGGAGGAGCACCTCCACTATGAGGGCGGCATCCGCAGCTTCGTCGAGCACATCCACCAGCAGAAGGGCGTCGAACCGCTGCACGACGAGGTCATCTACCTCGCGGCGCGGGAGGGGGACAACACCGCCGAGGTGGCGCTGCAGTATAACGACAGCTACACCGAGCTGCTGCTCTCCTTTGCGAACAACATCCACACGACCGACGGCGGGGCGCACGAGGTCGGGTTCAAGGCGGCGCTCACCCGCGTGATCAACGACTACGCCCGCCGCTACAACATCCTCAAGGACAACGACGAGAACCTCAAGGGGGAGGACGTCCGCGAGGGGCTGACCGCGATCGTCTCGGTCAAGCTGACCGACGCGCAGTTCGAGGGCCAGACCAAGGCGAAGCTCGGCAACACGGCGGCGCGCACCCTGGTGGACACCCTCGTCTACGACAAGCTGACCACCTATTTTGAGGAGAACCCGGCGGTCGCCCGCACGATCATCGAGAAATCGCTGGGCGCCTCCCGGGCGCGCGAGGCCGCGCGCAGGGCGCGCGAGGTCGCCCGCCGCAAATCGGTGCTCGAGACCGCGTCGCTGCCCGGCAAGCTGGCCGACTGCTCCCAGCGGGGGCGCGACGGCACCGAGATCTACATCGTCGAG
>NZ_CABUCJ010000086.1 GCF_902490045.1 uncultured Anaerotruncus sp. | reverse complement strand
ATGATCAGCAGGACCCCGATGATCAGCAGGACCCCGATGATCAGCAGGACCCCGACGATCAGACGGACCCCGATGATCAGCAGGACCCCGATGACCAGCAGGACCCCGATGACCAGCAGGGCTCCAGCGATCAGGAAGACAGCCGCAGGGATGAAAGGACAAAGCTGACGCTCGAGGAGCAGATCGAATCGCTCGAATCGAACATCCAGTCCTACCGCGACGCCCGCTCCGAGCTCAAGCACAAGCTCGGCGGCGAGCTGATCGAAAAGGATGCTGCGCTCCGCTCCGCGTCGGCCCCGATGCTTCTGTCAAGTAATGCGATTGCCCTGTATGCGAACGGCGTGGAAGTCTCCGGGAACACCTTCCAGTATGATCCCGCCAACCGCTACACCGTCACCTTCCACTATGTGAAGACCGGCGGCAGCAATCCCAGCGGCGGTAGCAACCCCGGTGGCGGCGACAGCCCCAGCACCCCCTCCGTCCCGCTCCTCAAGCCCAAGGATGAGACCGTCCCCGAGGGGCTCTTGACGATCGAGGACGAGGAAGTGCCTCTGTCCGCACTCCCCACCAAGCTTGGCCCCAACACCGGCCGCGGCGGCGAACGCCATGCGAATCTCGCCGCGCTCACCCTTCTGCTCGGCGCCTTTGTCGGGCTGCTCAAGAAGAAATAACGGACTTACGAAGACCGGGCGCGCGACATCTCGCGCGCCCGGCTTTTTCCATTTTTGTGCACATTCCATATAGACGTGCCCGTTCCTCTGCGGTATACTAGAAAAAATACAGATTATCAGGCCGCTTTGCGGCCAGAAGCGAGGAACTGTTTATGGATTCGACATACCTGCTGGCCTATGGAATGATGCTGATTCTGATCGTCGTCGCCTTCGTCGTCATCAACCAGGCCCACCAGAAGATCCGGCGGATCTGCGACCCGTTCGGCATCGCCTTTGCCGAGGCCGCCAACCACGCCCTCTCCGGGCTGCGCTGTAAGCCTGCCACCGAGACGCTCGAGGACGGTACGGTCCGGATGCTCCCGTTCGAGCAGCAGTCCCCCGAGATGCAGGAGGTCCTGCGGCGCGGCTGCGACGCCTATGTGCGGGAGCGGCACGAGACGATGCAGACAGCCCTGCGGCAGATTCTTGAAGCCACCAGGTCCAACAGCCGCCAGAATAAATTTTATTTCGGGGTGCTCAATGAAATCTACCGCGTGAACCTGCTCTTCTATAACGGGTGCCGCGACCTTTCCACCCTCGCCGACGAGGACGACCGCAAGGAGTTCGGCCTCTACATCGACAACCAGGATTTCATCCGCGGGAATATCTCCAAGCGGATGACCACCGCCGGTCAGAAACAGCTCGCCGCGCTCTGGGGCCGGCGCAATTGAGCGGCTTTCATCTGTAAAGCAATTTAGCTTAACTTCGTATTGGAAGCAACATAAAAGCGGCCGTCACAGCCAATTGAGGCTGTGACGGCCGCTTTATCTTTCTGTCAAGCAAAACCGCTTTACTCCATAAATGCCGCGAGCAGCTTTCCGCGCACCTCCGCGACGTTCGTCTCCCGGACGCGGCGGCGCAGCTCGAGCACATAGGGCGGCGACACGGACAGCTCGTCGACCCCGATGGCGAGGAAGGTCTCGGTCAATTCGGGATCCGCGGCAAGCTCGCCGCAGATGCCCATCCAGATGCCCGCCCTGTGGGCGTTGTCCGCCACCAGCTTGATGAGCCGCAGGATCGCCGGGTGGTGCGCGTCATAGAACCGCTCCAGCTTCTGGTTCTGGCGGTCGATCGCCAGGGTGTACTGGGTCAGGTCGTTGGTGCCGATGCTGAAGAAATCCACCTCCGGCGCGAGCCGGTCGCTGATCACCGCCGCCGCGGGCGTCTCGATCATGATGCCCAGCTCGACCTCTTCGGAATAGGGGATGCCGGCCGCCTTCAGCTCCTCCCGCACCTCGGCGGCGATCCGCTTGATCTCGCGGACCTCCCACACGGAGGTGATCATCGGGAACATGATCGCGATGTTGCCGAACGCCGACGCGCGGTAGAGGGCGCGCAGCTGGGTCTTGAAGACGTCCTCCCGCGTCAGGCAGATGCGGATGGCGCGGTAGCCCATCGCGGGATTGTCCTCCTTGGGCAGCTGGAAGTAATCCACCTGCTTGTCGGCGCCGATGTCGAGCGTGCGGATGACCACCCGCTTGCCGGCGGCCGTCTCCGCGACGGTGCGGTAGGCGGCGAACTGCTCCTCCTCGCTCGGGTAGCCGCTGCTCTCGAGGTAGAGGAACTCGCTGCGGAAGAGCCCGATGCCCCCCGCGTCGTTGGCGAGCACCGCGCCCATGTCGGAGGGGCTGCCGATGTTCGCGTAGATGAGCACCTTCTGCCCGTCGAGGGTGACGTTCTCCTTGCCCCGCAGTTCCTGGAGCAGGCGGCGCTTGTCGTTCTCCTTCTCCCATTTTTCGTGCAGGGCCGCCGACGTCTCCGCGTCGGGATCGACGTAAATCTGCCCGCAGAAGCCGTCCACGATGACCTCGCGGCCGTTGTACGCCTCCTCCAGCGCCTCCCCCACGCCGATCACGGCGGGGATGTTCATCGTGCGCGCCAAAATCGCGGTGTGGGAATTGGCCGAGCCGCGCCTGGTCACGAACGCGAGGATCTTGTTCTTGTCGAGCTGGACCGTCTCGCTCGGCGCGAGGTCGTCCGCCGCGATGACCACCGGGCCCGCCGCGTCGATCCCCGCGCTCTGCACGCCGCAGAGCACGTTCACCAGCCGTTCGGACACGTCCTTGACGTCCGCGGCCCGCCCCTGCATATAGGGGTCGTCCATCGCGGAAAACATCTGCGCGAAGTTGTCGGCCGTCACGCCGACCGCGTATTCCGCGTTCACCCCCTGGGAGGTGATGATGTTGGTGACCGAATCGCAGTAGTCGAGGTCCTCGAGCATCATCTGGTGGATCTGGAAGATTATCGCGTTGGTCTCCCCCACCTCGACGAGCGCCTTCTGGTAGAGCGCCTCGAGCTGTTCGACGGCCTTCGTCTTCGCGTCCTCGAACCGGGCGATCTCCGCCTGCGGGTCGCCGACGCTGCGGCGGTGGATGTTCTGCTGGCGGCGCTCATAGAACGCCAGCCTGCCGAACGCGATTCCGCCGAACACGCTCTTGCCGTTTAATACTATCATTCCTGCACCTCCCGAAGTTTTCCCGCCGGGTCAGAGCTTTTTCCCCTTCACATAGACCGCCCGGATATTCAGCTCCCGGTCGGCCAGCACGAAGTTGGCGAGCTTGCCGGCCGTGATCGAACCCATGCGGCCGTCCTCGCCGATCGCCCTGGCGGGATTGATCGTGGCCATCCGGACGGCGCTCTCGAGCGGCACGCCGAATTTGACCGCGCAGCGCATGCAGTCGAAGAGGTTGGTGGCGGAACCCGCGATCGTGCCGTCCGAAAGGGTCGCGAGGTTCCCCTTCACGTCGACGTGCTGGCCGCCGAGCGAATAGGCCCCGTCCGAAAGTCCGGTGGCCATCATGCTGTCGCTGATGAGCACGACCTTGTCGTCCCCAAGCAGCTTGACGGTCGCGCGAACGACCGCCGGGTGGATGTGCACCCCGTCGCAGATGAGCTCCGCCATCGCGCCGCTGTCCGCCACCGCGCCGACCACGCCGGGCGCGCGGTGGGAAAAGGGCGGCATCGCGTTGTAGAGGTGGATGGCGCGGGAGGCGCCCCGCCGGAAGGCCTCCATAGCCGTGTCATAGTCCGAGGCGGTGTGGGCCACCGCGACGGCGCAGTACCGCTTCGCCTCGTCGATGAACTCCATCGCGCCGGGCAGCTCGGGCGCGACGCAGGCGGTCTTAATCCCGCCGTCCGACGCCTCCCACAGCCGCCGGAACATGCCGATGTCCGGCTCGCGCAGGAACACGCCGTTCTGCGCGCCCTTCTTGGCGGGGTTGAAGAACGGCCCCTCCATGTTGACGCCGAGGTACATCGCGCCGCCCCGGTAGGAGTAGCGCGCGGCGTTTTGGTAGATCGCGGCGAGCGTCTCCTCCGCCAGCGTCATCGACGCCGGGGAGATGGCGGTCACGCCGTTTCTGCCCTCGTAGGCGGTGATCGCGTCGAGCGCCTCGTCGGTGCCGTCGCAGAAATCATAGCCGTCGCAGCCGTGGGAGTGGATATCGATCAGCCCCGGGAGCATGAGCAGCCCCGACGCGTCGACCGTATCGCCGCCCGCCGTTTCGGCGAACAGCTCCCCCTCCACCGCGACATCCCGCTTTTCAAAGGCGAATCCTTCGGTATAGACCTGTGCGTTTTTGATAATCATCTGGAACCTCCGTCCCCGCGGCGCGGGGCCTGTTTACAGTTGGATTTTGGCGAGCGCCGCGCCGTCCGCCACAACGGTCACATCGTTGTGGAGCTGGAGGATCGACGCGGGCACTGCCGGCGTGATCGGGCCGCAGAGCGCCGCGTACATCGCGTCCGCCTTGCCCGCCCCGCTGGCGACGAGCAGGATCTTCTTCGCCTGCATGATCGACTTGATGCCCATCGAATAGGCGTAGCGGGGCACGTCGTCCCGGTTCTCGAAGAAACGGGAGTTCGCTTCGATGGTGCTCTCGGTGAGCGCGACGCAGTGGGTCTCCTTCTCGAACGCCTCGCCCGGCTCGTTGAAGCCGATGTGGCCGTTCGCGCCGATGCCCAGAATCTGCAGGTCGATGCCGCCCACGCTCTCGATGACCCGGTTGTAGCGCGCGCACTCCTTTTCGCTGTCCGGCTCCATGCCGTTGGGGATGTTGGTGTTCTCGGGCCTGATGTTGACGCCCTTGAAGAAATGCTCGTTCATGTAGTAGTAATAGCTCTGGTCGCTCTCCCGGGGGAGGCCCTTGTACTCGTCGAGGTTGACCGATTTGACGGAAGAGAAGTCGATGTCGCCCTTGTTGTACCAGTCGATCAGCTGGGCGTAGATGCCCTCGGGCGTCGATCCGGTGGCCAGCCCAAGCACGCAGTTGGGCTTCATGATCACCTGCGCGGAGACGATGTTGGCGGCCTTGCGGCTCATGTCGTAGTAGTCCTTCGCAACGTATATTCTCATGACCGGTTCCCCCTTTTTGCTGCGGCCCTGTCCGCGGGCCGTTTAGTTTCATTATAGTGGCTCCAACCATCTTTACAAGGGCTCTTGCTTAAAAAAAGAATTTTTTAGGGATAAATCCACAATTTTTCATCCAATTTCTGTTATTGTAAACAAAATGTGTACATAATATTGACAAAATATATCTCGGCTGTTAAACTAAAACCAAACAGAAGAAGATGCAAAGTGATGTTACTGATGCGATCAGGCATAAGCTTTCGGACGATTGGTTTGGATTGTTCGGAAAGTTTATGCCTTTTATTTTTTCCCGATCTTCACCGGTACATCCGCATCCGCTCAAAAGGAGGAACATTTTTATGCAGAGCTTTACCTACAAGATAAACGACGCCCTCGGAATCCACGCGCGTCCCGCCGGGCTGCTCGTGAAGTGCATCGCGTCCTTCCCCGCCGCGGCCACCATCTCGGTGAACGGCAAGTCGGCCGACGGCAAGCGCCTCTTCGCGCTGATGGGGCTGGGCGTCAAGCAGAACGACGAGATCACCGTCACCGTCGACGGCGAGCGGGAGACCGAAGCCGCCGAGGCCATCAAAAAGTTCCTCACCGAAAACCTGTAAGTGCCGCGCCGCCTTTGGCGGCGCGCGCGGTCGGCTTTCACGGTGAACGGCCTGAAGGAGGGCGCGCGGCATGCACTACAAAGTGTTGAAGGTCTATAACAACAACGTGGTTCTGGCCGAGGAGCCGGGCGGCAAGCAGATCGTGCTGATCGGCAAGGGCGTCGGGTTCGGTACGCGCAGGGGCGATCTCATCAACGGCGACGACCCGGACAACAAGGTCTTTTCGATCCTTGACGAGAACGTCAACCCGGGCGAGATCAAGCGGCTCAACTACGACATCGAAAAGGTCGAGAAGGTGACCCGGGAGATCGTGGAGATCGCGCGCGAGAAGCTCGACATCACCAACGACAAGCTCTACGACGCCCTCTACGACCACATCGCCTTCGCGATTGAGCGCCTCAAGATGGGGCTGCCGATCGACAACCCCTTTATCGGTGAGATCGCCATCATGTGCTCGCGGGAGTTCGAGGTCGCGGAAATTGCCGCCAAGCTCATCCGCAGGGAGGTCGACGTCGACATCGGCGAACCGGAAAAGGGCTTTATCGCCCTTCACCTCTATTCCGCCCGCCGCAACAAGCACATCAACACCGCCATGAAAAACGCCCGGTTTTACAAGCAGGCGGTGCTCGTGGTCGGGCAGTGCTTCGGGCGGACCTTCGACACCAATTCCTCCGCCTGCAAAAATTTCCTGACCAGCCTCAACCGCCTGATCAGCTCCGCGCTGCGCGGCGCCCCGCTCGAGATGCCCGTTAAACAGTATGTCCGGCTGAACATGACGGAATACTACCGGGCGGCGCAGGCGGTCTCCGAATTGATGAAACGGGAGATCGGCGCCGAGCTTTCCGACGATCACAAGGCGTTTTTGGCGGTCCACATCTGCCAGCTCGTGCAGATGTAGTTCCCGGTTCTGTCTGTATACGGGGAATTCGCCCCGTACATAATAGAAACTGTTTTAGGAGGTAGACACATGGAAAAGACCACGTTCCTGCAAAAGCTCCAGAAGCTGGGTAAAGCGTTGATGCTGCCCATCGCCTCCCTGCCTGTTGCGGCGCTGCTGCTGCGTCTGGGCCAGGGCGACCTGCTCAACCTGCCCTTCATTTCCGCGGCGGGTTCCGCGCTGTTCGACAACCTGCCCCTGCTCTTCGCGATCGGCGTCGCCATCGGCTTCGCGAAGGACAACAACGGCGCCGCGGGCCTCGCGGGCGCCATCGGCTTCTACGTCATGAACGGCACCGCCGGCGCGCTGTTCAGCTGGCTGATCACCCCCGCTGCGGAGGGCGCCACCGGCCTCTTCGGCGCGTCCGGCGGCTTCGCGTGGGCGCAGAGCCTCTACGCGGGCGTCGCTTCGGTCAATATGGCGCATTTCGGCGGTATCATCGCCGGCGTCATAGCGGGCGTCACCTACAACAAGTTCAAGAGCGCCAAGCTGCCCGACTGGCTCGCCTTCTTCGGCGGCCGCCGCTTCGTCCCGATCATGACCGGCCTTTACACGCTGCTTGCCGGTATCGGCTTCGGCTTTGTCTGGCCGTTCATCCAGAAGGTCCTTGACACCTTCGCGGGCTTCCTCTCCAGCATCGGCGCGGTCGGCGCGGCGATCTACGGCTTCTTCAACCGCGTGCTGCTCTCCGTCGGCCTGCATCACGTGCTCAATTCCTACTTCTGGTTCAACTTCGGCGACTTCACCAAGGCTGACGGCACCCTGGTCCACGGCGATCTCAACCGCTTCTTTGCGGGCGACCCGACCGCCGGAAACTACATGGCCGGCTTCTTCCCGATCATGATGTTCGCTCTGCCGGCCGCCGCGCTGGCAATGTACTTCTGCGCGAAGAAGGAGAACAAGGCCGCCATCGGCGGCGCGATGATCTCCGTCGCGATCCCGGCGTTCCTCTGCGGCATCACTGAGCCGATCGAGTTCATGTTCATGTTCCTCGCCCCCGGCCTCTTCGTGATCCACGGCCTGCTGACCGGCGTTTCGATGGCTGTCAGCGTCATGCTCGGCATCAAGATGGGCTTCGGTTTCTCGGCCGGCCTCTTCGACATGGTCCTCAACTGGGGCATTTCCACCAAGCCCGCCCTGTCGATCGTCATCGGCCTGATCATGGCGGTCATCTACTTCTTCCTGTTCGTCTTCGTCATCAAGAAGTTTGACCTCAAGACCCCGGGCCGTGAGGAAGACGAGGAGACCGCGGACTTCGGCAAGCTGGCCGACGACATCGGCTTCGACGAGCTGGCCCAGAAATATATCGCGGTCCTCGGCGGCAAGGAAAACATCAAGGAGATCGAGAGCTGCATCACCCGCCTGCGCCTCGTCCTTGTCAGCAACAAGGAGATCGATGAGAAGGACCTCAAGGCCCTCGGCGCTTCGGGCGTGATGAAGGCCGGAAGCCAGGTCACTCAGGTCATCGTCGGCATGAAGGCGGAGCTGCTCGTCGACGCGATGAAGAAGTTCCTCTGATAAAACCGTATCCGTCTTTCGGATATCCCTCTCCGCTGTGGCGGAGAGGGATATCTTGCATCATCAAAAGCCCCGGCAGCGGGCAACAGTATAAGGAGAATAGGGTATGCTGAACTTTCTGAAAGGCAAACAACTTGAAATCGCGGCCCCGCTGACCGGGAAGGTGATCCCCGTAACCGAGGTCCCCGACCCTGTCTTTGCGGAAAAGGTGCTCGGGGACGGCATCGCCGTCGACCCGACCGACGGGACGGTCTACTCCCCCGTCGACGGGACGATCTTCCAGATCGCCCACACCTTCCACGCGATGGGCATCGAGTCGGACGACGGGCTGGAAATCCTCGTCCATCTGGGCATCGACACCGTCAAGCTCGAGGGCAAGGGCTTCCAGTGCTTTGCCGAGGTCGGCCAGAAGGTCAAAAAGGGCGACAGGATCATGGAGATGGACATCGGCTTCATCAGGGAGCAGGGCCTTTCTCCCATGTCTCCCTGCATCATCACCAACCTTGACGCGATCAAGTCGATGACCGCCTGCCCCGGCCCCGCCGAGGGCGGAAAGACGGCGGCGATCACCTATAAGAAGTGAGCCCCTCTTCTTCCCCAGGAGGCGTTCCCATGAATAACCGCGTGTCCGTAGAGCTTTGCTGCGGCTCGCTCGAGGACTGCAAACTGGCCGAACGCGCGGGCGCCGACCGGATCGAGCTGGTATCCGCCCACCTGCTGGGCGGGCTTACCCCCTCCGCCGGCCTCGTCGCACTGGTCAAGGAGCAGGTTTCCCTGCCTGTCAGCGTCATGGTTCGTCCGCGCGGCGCGGGATTCTGCTATTCCGACGAGGATTTTTCCGTCATGTGCGAGGACGCGCGCCGCTTCTCCCGGATGGGGGCGGACGGCGTCGTCTTTGGCTTCCTGACCGCCGACGGCCGCCTCGACTATGAGCGGTGCGCGCGCTTCCTCGAATGTACCGGCGGCTGCGAGACGGTCTTTCACCGGGCCATCGACGTCACCGAAAACATGCTCGACGCCGTGTCAAAGCTCGTCTCCCTCGGGGTGACCCGTGTGCTGACGAGCGGCGGCTGCGCCGACGCGCTCACCGGAGCGCCCGCCATCCGCGCGATCCAGCAGATGTACGGCAGCCGGATCCAGGTCCTCGCCGGCGTCGGCGTGCGCGCGGGCAACGTCCTGCGCCTCGTCGAGGAGACGGGCGTTTCCCGCGTCCATCTTGGCGGCGCCGCGCAGGTTTCCGACCCCTCGACCCTGCTGAATCCGACGCTGAATTTCGGCTCCGCCCTCCCGCCCTCCAACGACTGCTACCTCGCCGTCAACGAAACCACGGTGCGGGGAGTCATGCAGGTGCTCGGGCGGAAATAATTCCGATTTACTCCCAATTCCATTCTCCGGCCCCCGCCGTTCCCTCCGTTCGGCGGGGGCCATTCATCTGCCCGCCCTCCCTTGCATATAAATCGGTATGGGAGGGATTCCTGATGAACTGTTCCGACTGCCCCGACCGGGAGAACTGCGGCTGCCGGCCGGAAAACTGTCCCCGCCGCCCCTCCGGCGCGTCCGGATGCGACGGCTGCCTCGCGGTCTTTCTGATCGCGCTCGTCATCTTCTTTTTGCTCTGCATCATCGGCAGCCCCTGCCTGCTCTGATTTTCCGTTTCCTGCATGAACGGCCCCGCCCCGCCCATACTATAGGGCGAGGTGATGAACAGATGTCAAAAGTGAACGGGAACTTTCCCGCCGGGCTCGACGCCCTGCTGCAGAGGGACGCGCGCGCCAAGCAGTATTACAGCGCCCTGCCGAGCTATGTGCAGGACCTGGTCCACCGCGGCGGAGAGCGCATCCAGACGCAGGCCGAGCTGGAGCGCTACGCGGGAAACATCCTCGAGGGGCTGTCCAAATAACCGTTTGGAGCCAGCAGTTGGCCTGCACGCATAAGACAGGGGCG
>NZ_CABUCJ010000085.1 GCF_902490045.1 uncultured Anaerotruncus sp. | reverse complement strand
GGCGGCCAGAGTCGCCAAAGCTTCCGGCGGCACGCCGGTCGTCTCCACCGCCACCGACCTCGCCGGAGTTTTCGCCGTGGATGTGTGGGCGGTGGAGCATTCGCTCCGCCTCGGCGAGCGGCAGCTCGCAAAAGCGGTTTCGGCGGCGCTGCTTGCCGGGGAGCCGGTGGGCTTCGCGTGCGACTTTCCCGTTGCGGGCGCGCTTCCCGCGGGGTTGACGGACGGCCCTGCGGCGCTGGGGATCTGCGTCACGCTCGACGCGGGAAAGGAGCCCTTTCCGCGCACCCTGCATGTCTTCCCGCGCATCGTGACGGTCGGGACCGGCTGCCGCAGGGGCATTTCCGCGGAAATTTTCGAGCGGGAGCTTCTCGGGGCGCTCGGCGAAGGGAAGATTCCGCTCGCGGCGGTCCGCCAGCTCGCGACGATCGACCGCAAGGCGCAGGAGCCGTGCATCCGGGCATTCTGCGAAAAGTACGGCCTGCCGCTCGCGTCCGCTTCCGCGGAGGCGCTTGCCTCCCTCGAGGGGGCGTTCACCCCGTCGGAATTCGTGCGCGGGACGGTGGGCGTGGACAATGTCTGTGAACGCGCGGCGCTTTACGCGGCGCGGGAGGGGCGCGTCATCATGAAAAAACATGCTGCGGGCGGCGTGACGGCCGCGGCCGCGGCGGACCGCTGGACCTGCGGGTTCGGGGAGGAAGCAGGATGAAAAAGCTCTATGTCGTGGGGCTGGGCCCCGGCGACGAACAGAATATGACCGGTCGCGCGCTCGCGGCTCTCGAAGAGAGCGAGGTCGTCGTGGGCTACACGGCTTATGTCGACCTCATCCGCGCCCGTTACCCGGACAAGGCGTTCCTCGCCACCGCGATGCGCGGGGAGGCGGAGCGCTGCCGGATGGCGCTTGAGGCGGCCTGCGCGGGCAGGACCGTCGCGGTGGTGTCGAGCGGGGACGCCGGGATTTACGGCATGGCCGGGCTGATCTATGAGCTCGCGCAGGGGTACGACCCCGTCGACATCGAGGTGGTGCCGGGCGTGACGGCCGCGTGCAGCGGCGCTGCACTGCTCGGCGCGCCGCTCATCCATGACTTTGCAGTCATCTCGCTCAGCGACCTGCTCACCCCGTGGGAATTGATCGAGCGCCGGCTCGAGGCGGCGGGCGCGGCGGATTTCTGCATCTGCCTCTATAACCCGGCCAGCCGCCGCCGCGCCGACTACCTGCAACGCGCCTGCGACATCCTGCTGCGCAGCCGCGCGCCCGGGACGGTGGCGGGGCTTGTGCGCAATGCGGGGAGGGCGGGGGAAACCGTCCGTGTGCTGACCCTCGGGGAGCTGCGGGAGGCGCGTGCGGACATGTTCACGACCGTGTTTATCGGCAATTCCCAGACCAAAAACCTGAACGGCAGCATGGTGACGCCGAGGGGGTACCGGGATGCCTAATTTCTTTGTGTTTGCCGGGACCACCGAGGGCAGGCGGCTGGTGGAGTTTCTCGCCCGGTGCGAGGGGGCGAGCGTCTGCGCGGGGGTAGCCACCGAATATGGAAAGACCCTGCTTCCTGAAGGGGTGCAGGTCTTCGCCGAGCGGCTGGATGCGGAGGGGATGGCCTCGCTGCTCCAATCGCTGCGGTTCGACTGTGTGATTGACGCGACCCACCCCTATGCCGCCCTTGCCACCGAAAATATCCGCGCCGCCTGCGCGGCGGCCGACACGCGGTACCTGCGCCTCTCCCGTCCGTCGAACACGCCGGAGGGCTGCGTCTATGTCGAGAACGCCGAGCGCGCGGCGGAGGTGCTCGCCGCCACGACGGGCAAGGTGCTGCTCACCACCGGCAGCAAGGAGCTGGACGCGTTTGTGCGGCTGCCGGGTTTCCAGGAGCGCCTCTATCCGCGGGTGCTGCCGACCGTCGAATCGGTGCAGCGGTGCCTTGCGCTGGGCTTCCGGGTGCAGAACATCATTGCGATGCAGGGGCCCTTTTCCCGCGAGATGAACGGGGCCACGATGCGCCAGATCGGCGCGTCGATTCTGGTGACCAAGGAGTCGGGCGACGCGGGCGGCTTTTCCGAAAAGCTCGGCGCGGCGCGGGACGCGGGCGCGGTGGCCGTTGTGATCGGCAGGCCGCGTGAAGAGGGCGGTCTGCCCTACGAGGACGCGGTGGAGACGCTCACCCGCGATTTTGCCCTGCGGCCCGCGGCCGCAGAAGCGGAAAACACGCCGTATTTTCCGCTTTTCGCCAGGCTGTCAAACTGCAAAATCGCGCTCTTCGGGGGCGGAGCGGCGGCCCTGTCGAGCGCGGCCGCGCTGCTGCCCTTCTGCCCGGGGCTGATCGTGATCACGCCGCAGCCGTCCGCCGAGCTGGAGGCGCTCGGCGTGCAGATCGTGCGGCGCGCCTACATGAAGGGGGATTGCGCGGGATGCCGGTTCGTGATCGCCGCGACCGACAATCCCGACGTCGATCAGACGATCTGCGAGGAGGCGCGCGCGGCGGGGATTCCCGCCGATGTGCCCGGCTCACCCGAGCTGTGCGACTTTTACCTGCCCGCCCTGCTGCGGCACGGAGACGTGGTTGTCGGCGTGTCGGCGGGCGCGGACGGAAAAAAACGCGCGCGGGAGATCGCGCGGGAGCTTTCCGGACGGCTGGACCAGATCCTTCCCGGCCCGGAGACGGACCGCCGGGAATGAACGGAAAAAGGAGGGGAACGCGGTGAAGGTCTATGTGATCGGAATGGGCGTGGGAAATCCCGCCCTGCTGACCCGGGAGGCGCTGGACGCGGCGGAGAGCTGCCGGGTGCTCGTCGGCGCGCGGCGTCTGCTGGAGGCGTTCCCCGGTTTTGCGCGGAAGGCGGAGGCTTCCTCGCCCGCGCGGATGGCCGAGGCGGTCCGTGCGCACGAGGGCCCCGCGGGCGTGCTCGTCTCGGGGGACGTCGGGTTTTACAGCGCGGCGAGAACCCTCGGGGAGCTGCTGCCCGAGGCCGAGATGAAATTCCTTCCGGGAATTTCCAGCTTACAGTATTTCTGCGCGAGGCTGGGGACCGCGTGGGACGACGCGCGGGTGGTGAGCCTGCATGGGCGCGACTGCGATTTCTGCGGAATCGCCGCGTCCAGCCCCAAGGTGTTCGCGCTGACGGGCGGTGAGAACAGCCCCGGCGCGCTCTGCGCCCGGCTCCGGGATGCGGGGCTTGGCGCGGCGCGGGTGGAAGTCGGAGAACGGCTCTCCTATCCGGACGAGCGCATCACTGGCGGGAACGCGGCGGAGCTCGCGGGACGTGCGTTCGACCCGCTGAGCGTCATGCTGGTGCGAAACCCGGCGGCGCTGCCGCGCCCGGCGGCCCACGGCCTGCCAAACAGCGCGTTCCTGCGCGGCGGTACGCCGATGACCAAGGAGGAGGTTCGCGCGGTTTCGATCGCGAAGCTGCGCCTGCGGCGGGGAATGACCGTCTGGGACGTGGGGGCGGGCACCGGCTCGGTGAGCGTCGAGATCGCGCGGGTGCTCGAGGACGGCGCGGTCTGGGCCGTCGAGCGGGAAGCGGATGCGCTCGCGCTGATCGAACAGAACCGCGCGAAGTTCGGACTTTGGAACCTGCGATTGGCGGCGGGCGCCGCGCCCGGCGTGCTGGAGGGGCTCCCCGCGCCCGACGCCGTCTTCATCGGCGGCTCTTCGGGAAGCCTCGCGGAGATCATCTCGGCGGCGCTCCGGAAAAATCCCGCCGCGCGAATCGTCGTGAACGCCGTCACGCTCGAGACGGTCACGGAGGCGCTCAGCTGCTTCGGGCGGTTTTCCCTGCGGGGGCCGGACACGGTGCAGCTTTCGGTCTCCCGCGTGCGGGAAGCCGGGAGCTATCACATGATGCAGGCCCAGAACCCCGTGTGGGTCCTGAGCGCGGGGGGGAGCGAATGACGGTCCGGTTTCCGCGGCTGATGGTCGCAGCGCCCGCGAGCGGAGGCGGCAAGACAACGGTGACCTGCGCGCTGCTGCGCGCGCTGGCCGGACGCGGCCGGCGAACGGCCTCGTTTAAGTGCGGGCCCGACTACATCGACCCGATGTTCCACCGGGAGAGCGCGGGCGCGGCCTATTCCGCCAACCTCGACCTCTTCCTTTCCGATGAAGATACGGCGCGCCGCCTGCTCGCAAAGGGCGTGGAACACGCGGATACCGCGCTCATCGAGGGCGCGATGGGCTACTATGACGGGATCGCCCTTTCATCCGACGCGTCGGCCTATGCCGTCGCCCATGCGACCGGCACGCCCGTCCTGCTCGTCGTCTCCTGCCGGGGGATGGCGGCCTCCATCGCCGCACAGGTCAAGGGCTTTACAGGCTACCGGCCCGACGCGAATATCGCGGCGGTGCTGCTCAACCACCTCTCCGCCGCTCGCTACCCCGGGATAAAGGCGCTCGTCGAACGGGAATGCGGCGTACCGGTCGCCGGATATTTGCCCCCGATGCCCGGCTGCGCGTTTGAGAGCCGCCACCTCGGCCTCGTGACCGTCGGAGAGGCGGCGGAGCTCGGACGGAAGCTGGACGAACTTGCCGGGACGCTGGAACGGACGGCGGACCTTCCGATGCTGCTCCGGATTGCCGATTCCACGCCGCCGCTCACTTATACGGCCCCTGGATTTCCCCGTGTGGAGGGGGCGCCCCGCGTCGCGGTGGCGCGGGACGCGGCGTTCTGCTTTTACTACGAGGACACCCTCTCGCTGCTGCGTGAGATGGGCGCAGAACTCGCTTTTTTCAGCCCGATTGCGGACTCGTCGCTGCCGGAAGGCGCGGGCGGGCTGCTGCTCGGCGGCGGCTACCCCGAGCTTTACGCTGCGGCCCTCTCCCGCAACGAACCGATGCGCCGCGCGGTCAGGGCCGCGATCCTGGGCGGGATGCCCGCGATCGCGGAGTGCGGAGGGTTTTTGTACCTGCACAGGAGCCTCGAGGACGCGGACGGGAACGCCCACCCCATGGCGGGCGTGATCGAGGGGGAAGGCTTTCCGACCGGGCGGCTCGGGCGGTTCGGGTATGTGGCGCTCGCCGCGCGGGAGGAGAATCTTCTCTGCGGCGCGGGGGAGACGCTGCGCGCGCATGAATTCCATTACTGGGACAGCACCGATCCGGGGCGGGCGTTCGCGGCCCAAAAGCCGCGTAGCACCCGCGGCTGGGACTGTGTGCATGCGGGAAGGACCCTTTACGCGGGTTTCCCGCATCTCTATCTGGCGGGCGCGCCAAAGGCGGCCGAACGCTTTCTGCGCGCGGCGGCCGACTATCGAAGGGGATGAGACGGATGAATCTGGAAGAAGCGCTCAGGCAGATCACCCCGCCCGACGAACTGGCCGGGGAAGCCGCGAAGGCGCGGTGGGACAGCATCGCAAAGCCGCTCGGGAGCCTCGGGCTGCTGGAGGAGGCGGTCATCCGCGTCGCGGCACTCACCGGCAGCGCGCGGGTGGAGCTGGACAAACGGTGCGTAACGGTCTTCTGCGCCGACAACGGCGTGGTCGCCGAGGGCGTGACCCAGACGGGCAGCGAGGTGACCGCCGTCGTTGCGGAGAACTTCATGCGCGGGGAGACAAGCGTCTGCGCGATGGCGCGCGCCGCGCGCTGCGACGTAATTCCCGTGGATATCGGCGTCGCGCGCGACCTGTCCGGCCCGGGGCTCGTCGTCCACAAGCTCGGATACGGTACGGGCAACATTGCCCGCGGCCCCGCGATGACGCGGGAACAGGCGCTCGATGCAATCACGTTCGGAATCTCCCTTGTGGGGAAACTGAAGCGGGAGGGCTGCCGGATCATCGCCACGGGGGAGATGGGCATCGGCAATACCACGACGAGCAGCGCGGTGACCGCCGCGCTCCTCGGCCTTCCGGCCGAGGAGGTGACGGGGCGCGGCGCGGGACTCACAAGCGAGGGGCTCGCGCATAAGATCAAGACGGTCGAGCGCGCGCTCGTCGTCAACCACCCCGACCCGGATGACGGCGTCGACGTGCTCGCCAAGGTGGGCGGATTCGACCTCGCCGGGCTGGCGGGCGTCTTTCTGGGCGGCGCGGTCCACCGCGTGCCCGTGCTGATCGACGGGTTCATTTCGGCGGCGGCGGCGCTGGCGGCCGCGCGCATCTGCCCCGCGGCAAAAAAGGCGATGCTCGCCTCCCACCTGTCGGACGAGCCGGCGGCGGCGCTGGCGCTTGGCGCGCTCGGCCTGCGCCCGCTCATCACGGCGGGCATGTGCCTCGGCGAGGGGACGGGCGCGGTGGCGGCGCTGCCGCTCCTTGATATGGCGCTGGCCGTCTACCGGGAGATGAGCACCTTCCGGGAGATCGACATCGACGCCTACCAGCCGCTCAGTTAGGTGGGCGGGATGCTGACGCTCATCCTGGGCGGGGCCGCGAGCGGGAAATCGGAGTACGCCGAGCGCCTTGCGGCGGCCGGTCCCGGGCCGCACGTCTACCTCGCGACGATGCGCCGCCACGACGCGGAATGTGAGGCGCGGATTGAAAAGCACCGCGCGGCCCGCGCAGGGCGCGGATTTATCACCTGCGAGCGGGAGACCGGCCTTAAGGGGCTGGCGCTTCCGGAGGGGACCCGGACGGTGCTGCTGGAAGACCTCGGCAACCTCGCCGCCAACGAGCTCTACGGCGGCGCGGGGGAGGGGGCGCGGGAGGCGGTGCTTGCGGGAATCGAAGCCCTTTGCGCGCAGGCCGCGCGGGTCTATGTCGTCTCCAACGAGATTTTTTCCGACGGCGCGTCCTATGACCTCGGCACGCGGCGCTATATCGAACTGCTCGGCGCACTCAACCGGGCGCTTGCCGCGCGGGCGGGCCGGGTTGTGGAGGTCGTCTGCGGGATACCGCTCATCTGGAAGGGAGGAAGACCGGAATGAAGAACCTGCTGCACTCGCTGGCGATGGCCTTTTCGATGTATTCCATCCTCCCGGCCCCGCGCGTCGACTGGAAGCCGGAAAACATGCGCTACGCCTTCTGCTTCTTTCCGCTTGTCGGGGCGGTGATCGGCGCGGCGGAATACGGCTGGCTGTGGCTCTGCCGCCTCTTCGGCGTCGAGCCGGGGCTGACCGCCGCCGTCGCCACGGCGATTCCCGTCGTCATTTCGGGCGGCATCCATCTCGACGGGTTCTGCGACGTTTCAGACGCGCTCGCCTCCCACGCTCCGGCCGAACGCAAGCTCGAAATCATGAAGGACCCGCATATCGGCGCCTTCGGCGTGATGGCCTGCGTCCTCTGCCTGCTGCTCACCTTCGGCCTGTGGACCCAGTACCGCTTCCACCCGCGCACGGCGGGGGTGCTTGCGGCGGGGTTCGTGCTCTCCCGTTCGCTCAGCGGGTTCACGGTCGTCTCGATGCGCTGCGCCAAGCCGAGCGGGTTGGCCTCTCTCTTCGCCGAGAACGCCGCGAAGGGGCGGGTGCGGGTGCTGCTGGCAGTGCTGGCGCTCCTCTGCGCCGCAGTGATGCTGGCGCTTTCCCCGCCTGCGGGCGCGGCGGGGCTGCTTGCCGCGCTGGTGGTGCTGCTGCACTACCGCTGGCTCGCCTACCGCTGTTTCGGCGGGATCACCGGCGATCTCGCCGGGTATTTTTTGACGGTGTGCGAGGCGGCGGTCCTCGCGGCGGCCGTCCTTTTTGAGGGGGTGCTGCTGTGAAGATGGTCATCGGAGGACGCGCGCAGGGAAAGTGCGCGCTCCTGCTCGCGCGGGAGGGGCTGTCGCCCGCCGACGTGTGCGACGGGGAAACCTGCCCGCTCGACCCGCTGCCCGAAAAGCCCGTCCTGAACCGCCTGCATCTGCTGGCACGGCGGCTGCTCGAGGCGGGGCGCGACCCGGTGGAAATCCTGGCGCGTTATGCCGACGCGCACCCGGACGCGATCTTTATCAGCGACGAGGTCGGCTGCGGCGTGGTGCCGCTCGATCCGTTTGAGCGGGCGTGGCGGGAGGCGGCGGGGCGGACCTGCTGCATGCTCGCGGAGAAGAGCGGCACCGTCCTGCGCGTCTGCGCGGGGATTCCTGCGGTCATCAAGGGGGGAGAGGTGTGAAGATCCTTCTTATCCGCCACGGCCCCACCCCCGGGAACCTTGCGCGCCGCTATATCGGAAGCACCGACGAGCCGCTCGCGCCCGGGGTCCTGCCGGGCTTTTCCGCCCCGGCGGCGGAGCGGGTCTACGTAAGTCCGCTGCTCCGCTGCCGCCAGACGGCGGCGCTCCTCTATCCCGCCTCCGTGCCGATAACGGCGCCCGGCCTGCGCGAATGCGACTTCGGCGCGTTTGAAAATAAGAGCTATGAGCAGCTAAAAAACGATCCCGCCTACCGCGCGTGGATGGACGACCGTACCGGGACGCTCGCGCCTCCCGGCGGGGAGGATGCCGCCGCCTTCCGACGGCGGTGCTGCCGCGCCTTTTCGGAGATCATGGAAGGCTGCCTCGCGGACGGCGTCTCCTCGGCGGCGTTCGTCGTGCACGGCGGCACGATCATGGCGGTGATGGAGCGGTTCGCAGAGACGGATTCCCCGCACGGCTTCTACGACTGGCAGCCGGAAAATTTCGGCGGCTGGACCGCGCGGACGACGCCAGAGCTCTGGCGGGCGCGCCGGGCCCTCACCGACGTGCGAAAGCTGGGGGAGGGTCCCGCCGATGTTTGACCGGGTCATCGCCATCGCGCTGGGGTTCCTGCTCGACGCGGCTCTGGGGGACCCGCACGGATTCCCGCATCCGGTCCGTTGGATCGGGCGGCTGATCTCCATGCTGGAAACCCTCCTGCGCGCCCGATTCCCCAAGTCTCCGCGCGGCGAACGGATGGCGGGACGGCTGCTCGCCCTGCTGACCGTCCTGGTTTCGGCGGGCGCGGCGTGGGGGCTGCTGTGGCTTTCGCGGCGCTTTCTGGGACGGTGGGCCGCGCTCGCGGCTGAAACGGTCCTCTGCTATTGGCTCGTCGCCGCGCGCTCCCTGCGCGACGAGAGCATGGAGGTCCATGCCGCGCTGGCGGCCGGCGACCTGCCCGGCGCGCGGCGGGCCGTCTCGATGATCGTCGGGCGGGACACCGACGCGCTTACCGGCGAGGGGGTGGCCAAGGCGGCGGTCGAGACAGTCGCGGAGAATACGAGCGACGGGGTCGTCGCGCCGCTCTTTTTTCTCGCGCTCGGCGGCGCGCCGCTCGGATTCCTCTACAAGGCGGTGAACACCCTCGATTCGATGGTCGGCTACCAAAACGACCGCTACCGGGAGTTTGGGCGCTGCTCCGCGAAGCTCGACGACCTTTTCAACTGGATTCCCGCGCGGCTTTCCGCGCTCCTCATGATCGCGGCCGCCGCCCTCTGCGGATTTGACGCGCGCGGCGCGGCGCGCGTCTGGCGGCGGGACCGCCGCAGCCACCGGAGCCCCAACAGCGCGCAGACCGAGGCGGCCTGCGCCGGCGCGCTGGGGGTGCGGCTCGCGGGGGACGCCTTCTACGGCGGGGTGCCCGTAAAGAAGCCCACGATCGGCGACAGCCGCCGTGCCGTGGAGCCGGAGGACATCCGGCGGGCCAACCGGCTGATGTACGGGACCTCCCTGTTGGCGCTGGGAACTTTTCTCGCGGCAAAAATGCTGATCATATACTTTTTATAAAGGAGAACACATGGACAGACAACTTCACGGCGGCGATACCTACGGGCATCCGTCCGCGCTCGACTTTTCCTCCAACACAAGCCCGCTCGGGCTTCCGGAGAGCGTCCGGGAGGCGCTTGCCGGTTCGGTCGACGACTGGGACGGCTATCCCGATCCGCTCTGCCGCGACCTCTCTGCGGCGATCGGGGCGGCGGACGAAGTGCCCGCCGCGTGGGTCCACTGCGGCAGCGGCGCGGCGGACCTCATCTTCCGCGTGGCGCAGGCGCTGAAGCCCCGCCGCGCGCTCACCCTCGCGCCCACCTTTTCAGAGTACGAGTACGCCCTCGCGGCGGCGGGGTGCGAGACGGCCTTCCACCCGCTGCACGAAAAGGACAACTTTGCGCTGACCGACACGATCCTGGGCAAGCTGAGCCCGGCGCTCGACCTTGTGATGCTCTGCAACCCCAACAACCCAACCGGCCAGCCCGCCGACGGGGAGCTGCTGCGCCGCATCCTCAAAAAATGCGCTGACTGCAAAATCACGCTGCTGGTCGACGAGTGCTTCGTGCCCTTCCTTGACGAACCGGAGGCGCACACCCTCAAGGGGGAGCTTGCCGCGCACAGGAACCTCATCATTCTGCGGGCGTTTACCAAGCTCTACGCGATGGCGGGCCTGCGGCTCGGCTACCTGCTCTGCGCGAACCCGGAGACGATTGAGGCGGTCTGCGCGTGCGAGCCACCGTGGAACGTCTCGCTGCCCGCGCAGACGGCGGGGATCGCCGCCCTCGCGGACGGGGACTATGTCTCCCGCGCGCGGGAGATCGTCAGGACCGAGCGGAAGTACCTCGCCGGGGAACTG
>NZ_CABUCJ010000084.1 GCF_902490045.1 uncultured Anaerotruncus sp. | reverse complement strand
CCCCGGTGGCCGCGGGACCGCACCCGGCGGCGAAGAGCATCGCCGCCAGGAGCAGGCCTGCCGCCGCCGAACCGGACCTCCGCATATCCCCACCTCAACAATCACGCAAAGTATAATCGTATTATAACGCAACATAATTATAAATACAAGTACTTTAGGATTTATAATGAGTGTTCTTTGGCGCGCTTTTCATTATCCTTTTATTATAGGCGCGTCCGGACACGGGCGCGCAGGGAGGGAAGCGGAAAGAATGTATGTGGATTACAGCCTGCTCGGCAGGCGGATCGCCTATCTGCGCCGCCGCAGGGGCCTTACGCAGGAACAGCTCGCGGAGCGCGCGGACGTCACCAACAACTACGTCTCGCACATCGAAAACTGCCGTTCGATCCCCAGCCTCGAAACGGTCGTCAAGCTGTGCGGCGCGCTGGACGTGACGCCCGACGAGCTCCTGCTCGGCACGAGCACGCATGAGCAGAACTACCTGAACAGCGACATCCTGCGCAAGCTGGAGGGCTGCACCCCCGCCGAGCGCCGTCTGGTAAACGGCTTCATCGACCTGCTGGTCGATCAGCGGGAGGCCTGACCCGGGACGGTCCGCCCTGGAGGCGCGCAAAGACGCAATAAAAGGCCCGCGCTTACGCGCGGGCCTTATGACCTTTCAGCGGTCGACGTGCAGCTTTCCGTCCCGGAAATAGTAGGCCACCCCGTCGAGCGTCGTGGTGTAGGTGTTGTCGAGCGCCTCCTTTTGGAGGATGCGGGTCGGGGCGCAGACCGCGACCGAATTCGCGGGCATATCCTCGTAGACCACCGCGTTCGCCCCGATGCGGCAGTTGTCCCCAACGGTGATCCCGCCGACGATCTTGGCGCCCGCGCCGATGTAGACGTTGTCGCCGATCGTGGGCGCGCCGGGGGACTTGCTGTCGGGCAGGGTGTTGGAGCCGATCGTCACCTGCTGGAAGATGACCACGTCCCGCCCGAGCCTCGCGCCGTTCGAGATGAAAATCCCCTGCACGCCGTGCGGGAAGCAGGGCGTCCCGCTGAACTCGCTGTCCAGCCCCACAAAGCTGCCCCGCCGCAGGAAATAGTTCCCGTAGGTGAGCTTCATCAGCTTGCCGGGGCGCTCTCGCAGACGCGCCTTGAGCCCCCAGATCGACTTGTACCGCAGCATCGCGTACGCCTCGAGAAAGGGGCGCAGGATGGAAAAGAGCAGGTCTTTCACAAAAGTGTGCCTCCTTCAAAAAACGGCCCTCCATGGAGGGCCGTTTCGCGTTGTCCGTCAGGATATCTTCTTGGCCATGACGACGAACCGCTGGTTGTCACCCGCGCCGAGCACCCGCGTGCAGGTGGAGAGGGTGATGATCTTGTCGTTCGGGCCGACCGTGACGCCGAAGTCATGGATGCTCTTCGCCTTGGCGGTCGAGATGATCTGGTTGACGACCGCGCCGTCCGCGTAGTTGTAGCCGAAGCTCAGGTCGGTGTAGAAGACGGTGAACACCTGGTAGAGGTGGTCTCCGCCGAGCGTGGCGACACGGATGTAGGGGTTCGCCCTGGCGAATTCGGCGTTGTCGTAGGCGGCGAGCTGGGCGAACATCACGTCGCCCGGATTGCCGATGCGCACCGGCCGCCAGCAGTTGGTCCAGTTGTGCCCGTAGAGCACGCAGTTGCGCGAGGTGATCTCGCCGTTCGCGTCGAATTTGGTGTCGCCGTCCGCCCAGATGACGCCGTTGCGGCTCGCCTCTTTATAGTAGCCGCGGCTGGTGTAGAAATTGGTGTTCGCGTTGTAGACGAGCGGATAGCTGATGTTGGTGTTCGCGATGGTGATCCAGCCGAACACGTCGGGGTTGACCGCCTTCCACCCGGCGATGTCCCCCGCGGCGGGCGGCGTGAAGGTCGCGCCCTCCTCCTTCTCATAGGCTTCGGCGCGGGATTTGAGCAGGCGGGAGAGCTGCACCGCCGTCACCGGCTCGTAGCGGGTCGCGCCGGCCAGCGCGTCCACCTCCGGCTGGCTGCTTTCCGCCGGCTCCTCCGGCGCGGAGACCGGTTCCGCCTCAGAGACGGGCGGCTGCGGCTGCGAATTCTGCTCCTCCTGCGCGGAGGAACTCGGGGAGACGGGCTCCCTCCGGGTGAGGTCCATGCCGGATACCGCCGAGACGAGGCCCCAGCCCCCGGCCGCCACCGCCAGCACGATCACCGCGAGGGAAGCGCGGCTGCGCAGCACGCGGGGGATGCTCCGGTTGTTGGTGTACCAGTCCAGGAAGTCACACACGGCCGTCTTGACGCCCACGCAGAAATAGTAAACCCCGCGCAGAAATTTTTTGAGCAGATTCATAGAAAACCCTCTTTATCCTCTTTATCGTTCTCCCGGCGGCCCCGCCGCCTCAAACAGTCCAGTTACAATTCTAAATTATAGCACATTCCCCGTGGATTGTGGAGGGGGAAATTTATAAAAACGTCCGGATTATCCCGAAAAAGCAGGCCGCCGCCCGGCGGCCCGCCTTTTCCGGGGGCCCGGCCTATTTGACCTTGGTGCCCGGGTAGTAGTGCTTGAGGATGTCGATGTAGTCCCAGCCCTCCTCGGCGGCGTAGAGGTTGGCGCCCGTCTGGCTCATGCCGACCCCGTGGCCGTAGCCGTAGGTCGTGAAGGTGAACTCGTCGCGGCGGGAGGAATAGTCGATCTCGAAGGCGGCGGAGCGCAGGCCGAGCACATTTTCCCGCAGCACCCTGCCGGTCACCGTCTTTTTCCCCACCCGCACCGACTTGACGTACATGCCGCCGTCGGTGTAGTCCTCGATGTCGAACCAGTCGTCCGGGTCGTCGCTGTAGTCGTAGAGGTCGATCTTGAGGGCGCTCTTCACCTTTTTGGCGACGGCGTCCGCGCTCAGCTTGACGCTGACCTCATAGTTTCTGGCCAGCTCGTCGATCTCGCTGTCGACCGACACGAGATAGGGGTAGCTGCCTCCCCACACGTCCTCCGAGGCGATGGTCACGCCCGCCGAGGTCGCGTAGAAGGGGGTGAAGGCGAGCTTGTTATTGTAGTAGACCGCCTCGCCCGCGACCTCCTCGACCGCGTCGTACACCGCGTCGCTCGGCGCCTTGGTACCGAGGGAGGGGGTGACGCCGCTCTTGTTCTGCTGCTTGATGAAGGTGTAGGCGGCGACCGCCTGCGCCTTGATCGCCTCCTCCTCAAAGCCCGCGCCCATCTCGTTCATGACGACCCGCGCGACGATGTCCGTCGCGCGCCCGGTCGTCTTTTTGCCTCCCGTGACGATCGTGAGCTTGTCGTTGGCGGAGCTGCGCACCGTCGCGGCCGCGACCTGCGTCTCCCCTTCGCCGCCCTCGCCGCCGCCCGTCTCCTCGACCGGCTGGCTGCTCTCGGGGGTGGGTTCGGGCTCCGGCTCCGGCTCGCTGGGCGGCGGCGCCTCCGAGGAGGCCGCCGTCTCGCTCGAGGCGGGCGGAGGCGCAGCCTCGCTGCTCGCCGGGGGCGGCGCGGTCTCGCTCGACGCGGGCGGCGTCACCGTGCTCGCCGTGCTGCTGCTCGACGAGGCGGAAGCCTTCTCCTTGTCGCGCGCGATGCTCTCCGCCTCGCCGGCGTACTGCTCCGCCTTTTCAAATTCCCTCTTGGCCGAATTGGCCGCCGCCAGCGCGTCCTGGTACGCCTGCTTGGTCACGCCGGACGGATGCTTCTCGTAAACCTCCCGCGCGAGGTCGGACGCGTCGAGCGCGTCGTAATAGGCCTCCTTCGCGCGGTCCATCGCCTGTGCGGCCTTGTCCGCCGCGCTGCGCGCGTCGGAGGCGCTCGCCGAGCCGCGCCCGGCCCTGTCCAGATAGCCCTGCGCCTCGTCGCGCGCCTCGCGCGCCTTTTCCAGCGCGTACTGCGCGTCGTCGGCATAGCCGAGCGCCCTGTCGTCGTACTCCTTCTGCGCCGCGCTCTGCGAGGAGGAGGAAGACGCCGCCGAAGAGGATCCGGCCGCGGCGCTCGACGCGCCGGAACCGGCCGCCGAGGACGCGCCCGGCAGCTCGGGCACGAGACCCGCCGCAGACTCGGTCTTGGCGTTCTTGACCGCCTCGGCGGTCGCCTGCCCGCCCGCGAAGCCCGCGGGCAGCCTGACGTTCTGGTTGACGCTGTAGGTGATGCCGCTGCCGTCCGCCTTCTCCCCGTCACGCACCCGCCGCCCGACGACGACGGTGCGCACATGCGCGTCGTCCGAGACGGGCCCGAACTCATAGGAACAGGTGGAGAGCATGAGGAACTTGTCGCCGAACTGGATGTCGACGTCGGAATTGTAGTAGGAACGGCTGGTGATCTCGTCGACGAAGGTGTTGAAGGACGCCTGGTCGCCGAGCTCCAGATAGGTGTTGTAGTAGAAGATCGGGCCGTAGGCCTCCTTGGCGTTGGTGATGAAGACGGCCACGATCTTGTAGTCGTTGTCCCGGTAGACGTCGTCGAACGAGATGACCGGGTGCTCCCGCAGGTACTCGATGCCCGCCGTGGGATTGGCGAAATCCTTGGTCCCGCTCGCGCCCTTGTACTTCATCAGCTCGCCGAACATCTGCCCGTCGGTCATGTTGTGGCCGTAGATGATGTAGTTGTCGCTCTGCGGCTCCATCGAGTCGTTCGCCTCGAGCCAGGGGATGCCGTATTTGTTGTCCTTGCGGTAGAAGTCGCGGCGCAGGTAGTAGCTGTTGTCGATGTAGTGCACCACCGGGTAGTTGACCTGGGTGCCGTCGATCGAAAGCCACCCCGCCACGTCCTCGTTGATCTTGTAGAGGTTGGCGAACTTCTTCTGGTATCCGGCGGGATAGCCGTCGGGCACCTCGATGCTGCCGTCGTCCTCGATGCCGAGCGCGGCGCTGTACGCCTTGGCGATCTCCTCGTTCTGGCTGCGGTTCTTGGCCGAGCCGCCGTAGAAGCTGACGAGGTAGGCCGCCGAACCGATGAAGACGCAGACCGCCACGATGAGGATGAGCTTGCGCACCACGTCGGCGGGGGCGTCCCCCCTGGCCGGGAAGACCGCCGCCAGAAAGCCGCGTTTCTTCTTCTGCACGCCGGGGCCCTCCCCCTTCGCGCCGGCCGCCGCCGGCGCGGGCAGCCTGCCCGCCGCCGCGTCCCCCAGCGGCGCGCCGCCCGGAAGCCTTCCCGGCAGGGCGGTTATGTACAGCCGCAGAAGGTCGAGCGCGGCCAGGCAGGCGGCGTAGCGGATCGCCTCGGGCGCGGTGTCCTTGGGGAGCGAGAGGCTCCGGGTCCAGACCTCCTTCGCGTCGCAGAGGGCGATGTGGACGGCGCCCGTCCGCTTCGCGTCCTCACCGCGCCCGCCGGCGTTCCCGGTGACCGCCAGCCCGAGGGGGGATTTCCCCTTCTCCATCGCGCCCTGCGCCATGGCGGCGGCCGTCTGGGGGCTTACGGGGCCGTATTTTTTGAGGAGCTTGGCGGGCACGCCGAGGGAATCCTGCTTGATGCGGTCGGAGTAGGCGGAGACGCCGTACGCGACCGTTCCCGCGCCGCCGGGCGCTGTGGAGAGCAATTCCCCGAGCGACCCGCCAGTGCACGCCTCGCCGAGGCTGACGGTGAGCTTCGCCCCGGCCAGCAGCGCGGCCGCGACCTGCGGGAGAGGCCCGCAGTCGACGCCGTAGACCGCCTCCCCGAGGCGCTTTTCGATCTCCTTCACGACGGGCGCGCAGATGGCCGAGGCCTGCGCCTTGTCGGCGGCGCGCGCCGTGACGCGCACCTGGAACTCGCCCCGGCGGGGATAGACGGCGACGGCCGGGTTCTGCGAGCGCAGGATGGGGCCGAGCTTTTCGCGCATCTCCTTTTCATCGGGGCCGTAGACGCCCACCGTGCGGGTCACGACGGCGGCGTCGGAAAATTTCGCGAGATAGGGCATGACGCTGTGCTGGAACATCGGGACGAACTCCCGCGGGTCCTCGGGCACCATCAGCAGAAACTGGTTGCCCGCCGACAGCGCGCACCCGGGGGTGACCCCGCGCACGCCGGGGAAGACCACCGACTGCTCGGGCATCATCGCGAGCCTGGCGACCTGCTGGGGCATCTGCCGCCCGGCGCGCTCATAGGCCTCCTTCATTCGTTTGAGGCTCGGCTCATGTATGACAAGCCGGCGGGAGAGCCCCTCGCAGACGGTCTCCTTCGAGATGCCGTCCGGGCCGGGGCCGAGCCCGCCCATCAGGATGACCACGTCGCTGCGCCCGAGCGCGCGCGCGATCGCCGCGCGCAGGCCCTGCACGCTGGTCCCCACGGCGGAGGCGGCTCCCACCTCGATCCCGCAGGTTCCGAGCTCCTTTTCGAGCAGCCGGGTGTTTGCCGCCAGCGCGCCGTCCTCGGCAAGGGCGGCGCCGACGCCGATAATCTCAGCGATCAAGCAAAACCCTCCTTCTTCTTGGTGTGCGGCGTTTCAGCCGATCGTTTCCATCCGCGTGTTTTCCGTCGCACACGCGAGCATCGCCTCCGCGTCCAGACGGCTCTCCGCCTCCAGAACGTAGCCGAGGCGGGGTTTTGTCCTGGGATGCCGGGGGGTGAAGACGGTGCAGCAGTCCTCGTAGGGCAGGATCGAGGTTTCAAACGTGTCGATCCTGTTGGCGATCTTCACAATCTCGTCCTTGTCCATGCCGATCACCGGGCGCAGCACCGGCAGGTCGCTCGCCACGTCGGTGCAGGCGAGCGCGTCGAGCGTCTGGCTGGCCACCTGCGCGAGGCTCTCCCCCGTGATGAGCGCGCCGCAGCCGTTTTCACGGGCGATGCGCGCGGCGATCTTCATCATCATCCGCCGCATCACGACGGTGAAGATGTCCTCGGGGCAGTTGTCCCGGATGGCCTCCTGGATCTCGGTGAAGGGCACGACCGCCAGCCGCACCCGCCCGCACCAGGCGGACATCTTTTTGCAGAGAGTGCGCACCTTTTCGAGCGCGAATTCGCTCGTGTAGGGCGGGCTCACAAAGTGCACGGCCATGACTTCCAGCCCGCGCTTGGCCATCATCCAGCCCGCCACCGGGCTGTCGATGCCGCCGGAGATCAGCAGCATCGCCCGCCCGCTCGTGCCGACCGGGAGCCCTCCCGCGCCGTGGATCTGGTCGGTGTGCAGGTAGGCCGCCACCTCGCGGATTTCCACGTAGACGGTCACGTCGGGGCGGTGCACGTCCACCGTGAGGCGGGGGTACGCCTCGAGCAGCGCGGCCCCCATCTCCATGCAGATTTCGGGCGATTTCATCGGGAAGGTCTTGTCCGACCGCTTGGCCTCCACCTTAAAGGTCCGCGCCCCCTCGAGCGCGTCCCGCAGATAGCCGGGCGCCGCCGCGCGGATTTTTGCAAAGTCCTTCTCGACGATCGCCGCGCGGGTAAGCGCGGCCACGCCGAAGACGCGCGAAAGGCGGTCGACCGCCTCGTCGATGTCGATCTCTTCGTTTTCCGGCTCGACGTAGACCGTCGACTGCGCGCTGCGGATCTTGAAGTTTCCGAGCGTCTCCAGCCTGCGCCGGCAGTTTTTCATCAGCACTTCCTCAAAGGTGCGGCGGTTGAGCCCCTTGAGCGCCAGCTCGCCGCATTTGAGCAGTATCAGTTCCTTCATTCGTTTCCCTGTCCCATCCTGTTATTTGTGCGCCACTTTGGCGATTCCTTCGCGGAGGGCCGTAACCAGCATGTCCAGCTCCGCCTCCTCCGTCCCGTAGATGAAGCTCGCGCGCAGCGCGCCGTCCACCACCGGGGCGGGCAGCCCCATCGACTGGAGTACGGGGCTCACGGCCCCCTTCGAGCAGGCCGATCCGCTCGAAACAAAGACCCCCCGGCTTTCGAGGAAGTGGAGCACCGTCTCCGAGCGGTAACCGGGCACGGAAAAATTCACGATGTAGGGGGAGCCGTCCGCCGGGGAGTTAAGGCGCACCCCGCTCATTTCCGAAAGCTGTTCCCGCAGGCGGTCCCGCAGCCGTTCGGCGTGCGCGTAATTCTGCTGCACCTTCCCCGCGAGCGCGGCGCACGCCGCGCCGAACCCGGCGATCGCCGGGAGGTTCTCGGTTCCCGAGCGCAGCCCCCGCTCCTGTCCCCCGCCGCAGATCTGCGGCAGAACGCGCACGCCGCGCCGGATATAGAGCGCCCCGGACCCCTTGGGCCCGCAGATTTTGTGCCCGCTCACGCTCATCAGGTCGATTTCCATGCGGGAGACGCGCAGCGGCAGCTTGCCAAACGCCTGCACCCCGTCGCAGTGGATGAGCGTCTCGGGGTTTTTGCGGCGGATGAGCTTCGCGGCCTCCGCCACCGGGAAGATCGCGCCCGTCTCGTTGTTGACGAGCATCATGCTGACGAGCGCCGTCCGCTCGTCCACCGCGGCGGCGAACGCCTCGGCGTCGAGCTTCCCATCGGGGCCGGGCTTCACATACGCGACCTCCCAGCCCTCCGCCTCGAGCCGCCGCATCGCCGCCGAGACGGAGGCGTGCTCCGCCGCTGTGGTGACGAGCTTTCTGCCCCGCCGCGCGCGCGCCGCCGCACCGCCGAAGACCGCGAGGTTGTTGGCCTCGCTGCCCCCCGAGGTGAAGGTCACGCACTCGGGCTGGCACCCCAGCAGCGCCGCGACCGCCTCCCGCGCCGCGGCCATCTCCCGCGCCGAGGCGAGCCCCATCGCGTGCAGAGAGGAGGGGTTCCCGAAGCAGTCCCGCATCATCCGCGCCGCCGCTTCCACCGCCGCCGGACAGGCGCGCGTGGTCGCCGCGTTATCCAGATATGCCGTTTTTTGTTCCATCGAATTCCTGCTCCCATCTCTGCCAAGGCGCATACCGCCCTATTATCCGTTTCAGTATACCGCAATCCCACATTTTTTTCAACGAATGTCCCCCAAAATTCTCATATTTTCAATATTTGTTCACAAAATAACAGTGTGTATATCCGAATTTCAACATTTTTCCGGGAGGTACCTACATGAACGTCGCCCTCTCCAAGCGGGCCCTCATCCGCATCATCAGTTTTCTGGCAGTCGTCCTGCTGGCGGCGATCGGG
The DNA here is from genome assembly GCF_902490045.1 of uncultured Anaerotruncus sp. Lineage (GTDB taxonomy): Bacteria > Bacillota > Clostridia > Oscillospirales > Ruminococcaceae > Anaerotruncus. Next base: position 1,674 of record NZ_CABUCJ010000084.1, on the reverse strand, counting down.
TTCGCCGTGCAGCAGCGCGCCGCCGCGCGCGACTACCGCCTCCAGCTCGAGAACACCTATGCCCGCGCGCTCGGCGAGCTGTCGAGCTATCTCGCGAACATCTCCGCCGATCTGGAAAAGGGACAGTACGTCGGCACGCCCACCCAGCTCTCCCAGATGGCCGCGCGCGTCTGGCGGGAGAGCGGCGGCGCGAAATCCGCCCTCTCCGCCCTGCCGGTGAGCGACCTGCATATGGACAACACCTATAAGTTCCTGTCGCAGGTGGGCGATTACGCAATGGCGCTCTCCAAAAAGGTGGCGGCCGGCGCGCAGCTTTCCGAGGAGGACCGGCAGAACGCGGAGGCGCTGCGCGAATACGCCGCCAAGCTCAACGACTATGTCGGCGGGGTCGAACGGCAGGTGCGGGAGGGCCGTATCGACGTGGCCGCCCTGCGCACCGCGCGCCATGGCGGTGACGATACCGAGGGCACCCAGCCGACGGGCGTATCCGCCGGGTTCGAGGACGTCGAACAGACGATGACCGGCTACCCCACCCTCATCTATGACGGACCCTTCTCCGACCACCTGCTCACCCGGCGGCCACGCCTCACCTACGGGCGCCCGGCCGTCACCCCCGACGCGGCCCAGCAGGCCGCGGCTTCGGCCGCCCGCCTCAACCCCGGCGACCTCACCCGCGCGGACGACGAAAATTCCAATATGCCCTCCTATACCTTCAAGGCGGAAAACCTGAGCATCGGCGTGACCAAGGCGGGCGGGCTCGTGACCTACCTCATCAACGGCCGCGAGATCGGTGAGGAACGCCTGCGCAACGACGCGATCTTCCGCTTTGGGGAGGACTACCTCACCTCGCTCGGCTATGAGAACATGCGCGCCACCTACTATGAGAAGGCGGACGGCGTCTGCACGATCAACTATGCCGCCACAAGCGGCAACGTCATCCTCTACACCGATCTGGTCAAGGTCGGCGTCGCGCTCGACGACGGCAGCGTCGTTTTCTACGACGCGCGCGGGTATATCAACAACCACCGCGACCGTGTGCTGGACGATCCCGCCATCACCGCCGAGCAGGCCCTCCAGTCGGTGAACCCCTCGCTGACCGTGCTCTCCGAGCGGCTCGCGCTCATCCCCACCAGCGGCCAGAACGAGGTCCTCACCTATGAGTTCCAGGCCCGGGCCGGGGAGGACGCGGACGCGCAGAAGGTTCTCGTCTATATCAACGCCTCCACCGGCGCGGAGGAACAGATCCTGCTGCTTTTGGAGACGCCCGAAGGCACACTGACGAAGTGACCCGGGGAAACTTTCGAGAAAGTTTCCCCGGGACCCCTTCAAAGCTTCTGATTCAGGCGTATCCCCGGCGCACCCACAGCCGCCTCCCGTGAGTGTTCGTTCCAAGCGCCAGTTTTCCCAAACCATGGCCGGACACCATTTTAGAAAGTCCCCCGGCACCCTTCAACGCTTCCGGTTCAGGCGCGCCCCTGTCCCTCCCGTAAGCGCCTCTCGTGAATGTTCGTTCCGACCCCCCACCCAAACGTTTTGCCAGCTTTTTCAAAAGCTGCGGGGCCGCGGGGCGGAGCCCCCGCCGCGCCCGCGGGCGCGGAACGCCCTGATCCTTTAAGCGCATTTTCTTTGCTTCTTTCTTTTGCAAGAGAAAAGAAAGAAGCCCCCCGCGGACGG
>NZ_CABUCJ010000083.1 GCF_902490045.1 uncultured Anaerotruncus sp. | reverse complement strand
CGATTTGAAGCCGGGGCTTGATCCGGGCCGTCTCGACGCGCGGCTGCTGCGGGATTTTTCCGCGGCCAAAAACCGCGACTTTGCAAACGCCCTCGACCAGCTCCTGCCCAAAAAGCTCATCCCGGTCGCGGTGCGCCTGAGCGGCATCCCGCCCGGCCGCAAGGTGAACGCGGTCACGCGGGAGGAACGGCGGGCGTTCGCCGCGCTCCTGAAGGCGCTGCCGGTCACCCCGGCGGGGCTGCTGCCCGTCGAGGCGGGAGTGATCACGGCGGGCGGCGTGGCGGTCAGGGAGATCGACCCGCGCACGATGGAGTCCAAGCTCGTGAAGGGGCTCTATTTCGCGGGGGAAGTGATCGACGTGGACGCGCTGACGGGGGGCTACAACCTCCAGATCGCCTGGTCGACGGCCCGTCTGGCCGCGAAGGGCGTCAATCGGAACGGATAAAAGGAGAGAAACGGATGATTTCGATAGCGATAGACGGACCGGCGGGCGCGGGCAAGAGCACGATCGCCCGCGCGATCGCAAAGGAGCTCGGCTACATCTATGTGGACACGGGCGCGCTCTACCGCGCGATCGGCCTCTACGCCACCGCCAACGGGGTGGCGACCGACGACGCGGCGGGGGTCGAACGGCTGCTCGGCGGCATTAAGGTGGAGCTGCGGTATAAGAGCGGGGAGCAGCGGGTGTTTCTCAACGGCTACGACGTGTCGGAGGAGATCCGCCGCCCGGAGGTTTCGATGGCAGCGAGCAACGTGAGCGCCATCCCGGCGGTGCGGCAGTTCCTCTTCGCGCTCCAGCAGAATATGGCGGTCGAGCACGACGTGGTCATGGACGGCCGCGACATCGGCACGCTCGTGCTGCCCCACGCGCAGGTGAAGATCTTCCTGACGGCGTCGCCCGAGGAGCGGGCGCGCCGCCGGTACGACGAGCTGAAGGCCAGAGGGCACGAGGTCGACTACGGCGCGCTGCTCGAGGAGGTCAGGCAGCGCGACTACAACGACTCGCACCGGGCGATCGCGCAGCTCAGGCAGGCGGACGACGCCCTGCTGGTCGACACGACGGGCAACACCCTCGAACAGTCGGTCCAGGCGCTCACCAAGCTGGTGAAGGAGAGGCTGCGAGATGTTTTATAAGGTTATCAGGGCGCTCTGCGCGGTTTTTCTGCGGCTGGCCTTCCGGTTCCGGGTGGTCGGCCTCGAAAACATTCCCGACGGCGGGGGATTCATCCTCGCGGCCAACCACCGCTCCAACTGGGATCCGGTGCTGGCAGGAATCCCGCTCAAGCGCCACAGGGTCTGCTATATGGCCAAGGCGGAGCTCTTCCAGAAGAACGCGCTCTTCGCAAAGATCATCACCGCGCTGGGGGCCTTCCCGATCGAGCGCGGCAAGGGGGACACCGGCGCGATCGACCGGGCGGACCGCATCATCACGGGGGGCGGCGTGCTGGGGATGTTCCCCGAGGGCACCCGCTCCAAAACGGGGACGCCCGGCCGCCCCAAGTCGGGGGTTGCGATGATCGCGCAGCAGACGGGGGCGGACGTGGTGCCCTGCGCCGTCTGCTTCGGGGAGCGGATCGGCTTCCGGTCGCGGGTGACCGTCCGCTACGGCAGGCCGATTGAAAACGGGCGGTTCCAGTTCAGCGGGGAGGCCGTGCCTCACGAGCTCAAGGCGGCCAGCCGCCTTGTGATGGACGAGATCGTCGGGCTGCTGGAGGACGGGATTTGAAGCGGATTACGGTTGCAAAGACGGCGGGATTCTGCTTTGGGGTCCAGCGGGCGGTGGACGCCGCCTTCGCGGAGGCGCGTTCGGGGACGCCCGCCTGTACGCTCGGGGAGCTCATCCACAATCCCCAGATCGTGGAGGAGCTTGTGCACGCGGGGGTGCGGGTGATCGAAACCCCCGCGGAGAACGCCGACGGCCGGACGGTGATCATCCGGTCGCACGGGGTCCCGCCGAAGGTCTACGGAGAGCTGGCGGCGTCGGGCGTGCGGGTGGTCGACGCGACCTGCCCCTATGTCGAGAAGCTCCACCGGCTGGCGGAGGAGCACTCGGGGGAGAGCGTCATGCTCATCGCGGGCGACCCCTCCCACCCGGAGGTGGAGGGGATCGCGGGCTTCTGCAAAGGGGAGACGCACATTTTCCGTTCGGCGGAAGAGCTGGACAAAATCCTTCCGATTTTGTATAATCGTGGAAATGAGCCGGTCACCCTGCTTGCGCAGACGACTTTTTCGGTGCCGGAATGGGAAAAATGTGTAGAAAAACTTAAAAAAGTGTGTACAAAGCTCCGAATATTTGATACAATATGTATTGCTACTGAAAAACGACAGTCTGAGGCGCTGGAGCTGGCGGCCGGAAGCGATGCGATGATCGTGATCGGCGGCCGGAAAAGCTCCAACACCGCCAAGCTGGCGCAGCTCTGCGGAGCGTATTGCGACACCTTTCTGGTCGAGTCGGCGGCGGAGCTGCATGATCTCGATCTGGACGGTTATACTAGGATTGGCGTTACAGCGGGCGCGTCGACGCCGGCTTGCATAATTAAGGAGGTACATAAAACCATGAGTGAGATTCTTAAAGATCAGGACGAGCTTTCTTTTGAAGAGATGTTGAACGAATCCTTCAAAACAATAGATAACAGGGAGAAGGTAACAGCGACCGTTACGGGAATCGCGCCGAACGAGATTTCCGTCGACATCGGCACCAAGCACGCGGGCTACGTCCCGCTGTCCGAGCTGACCGACGACCCCAACGCGAAGCCTGAGGAGCTCGTCAAGGTTGGCGACCAGATGGACCTGCTGGTCGTGCGCGTCAACGACGTCGAGGGCACCGTGATGCTCTCCAAGAAGCGCCTCGATGCAATCGCCGGTTTCGAGAAGGTCATGAACGCGGTCGACACCGAGGAGATCCTCGAGGGCACCGTCGTGGAGGTCATCAAGGGCGGCGTGCTGGCGCTGACCAACGGCGTCAAGGTCTTCATCCCCGCCTCCCAGGCCACCCTTTCCCGCAACGACAGCCTGGAGGACCTGCTCAAGAAGAAGGTCCAGTTCAAGATTCTGGAAGTCAACCGCCAGCGTAAACGCGCGGTCGGTTCGATCCGCGCGGTCCTGCGCGAGCAGCGCCGCGAGCTCGAGGAGAAGTTCTGGCAGGAGGTCGAGGTCGGCAAGCATTACACCGGCGTCGTCAAATCCCTCACCAGCTACGGCGCGTTCGTCAATCTGGGCGGCGTGGACGGCATGGTGCACATCTCCGAGCTGAGCTGGAACCGCATCAAGCACCCCTCCGAGATCGTCAGCGTGGGCGACACGGTCGAGGTCTACATCAAGGACATCGACGCGGAGAACAAGAAGATTTCCCTCGGCTACAAGAAGGCGGAGGACAACCCGTGGGTCATCATGCAGCGTGACTACACGGTGGGCACTGTCTGCACCGTCAAGGTCGTCTCGATGACCCCGTTCGGCGCGTTCGCCCAGATCATCCCGGGCGTGGACGGCCTCATCCACATCAGCCAGATTTCCAACGAGCGGATCAACAAGCCCTCCGACGTGCTCTCGATCGGCCAGGAGGTCGAGGTGAAGATCACCGAGCTCGACACCGAGAAGAAGCGCGTCAGCCTCTCGATCCGCGCGCTGCTCGCCGACAAGGCGCCCGCTGAGGAGCAGGCCCCCGTCGAGGACGAGTCCCCGATGGTCTACGAGGCCGGCCCGGACGGCGCGCAGGGCGAAATCCCCGAGGATTCCGCGGAATAAACAGAACCGTTTTTACCGGCAGGGCGCGGCGCGCCCTGCCGGTTTTCATTTGGAGGCGGCGTCCGCGCCTTTGGGCAGGGCCCGCCGAAGAGACCGCTTTCAGGCCCCGGGAACACGATCGTTTGTTCCTGCGTATTGACAGGAGGGCATATTTAAGATACAATATGTTTAAAGGTTTAAACGCGTAAGGGGGGAATAATATGAGTAAAGAGACCCTGACGGTTTTATCCAAATGTATTCCTGTATTCACGATGTTACAAGACGAAAACCGACAGCGCATCCTCATGCTGCTGTTTGACAGCCATAGCATGACGGTCTCTGAGTTGACGAATCACCTTGCGCTGTCCAGGCCCGCGGTTTCTCATCATTTGAAGCTATTGCTGGACTGCGGCCTCATTAAAGTCGTTAAGAATGGGAAAGAGCGGATATACAGCCTTAGTATGGACAGGGCGATACATCTGCTCAGAAGCCTTCTTAAATCGTTGGAAATGGACATGAATTCAGCGCCTGAATAAGGCGTTAAATTTTTAGGTTATGCGATCAAAAGATTAAACTTATAAACGTATATGGAGGACTGGTACAATTGAGAAAGCACATTGCAGTCGTGACTGGAGCCAACGGGGGCTTAGGGAAAGAATTTGTTAAGTTGTTGGCGGCAGATCCAGAAATAGACGAAATTTGGGCAGTTGCCCGTAATCAGGAAAAACTGAAGCAAAGCGCGCTGGAATTGGGAGCGAAAATACGGATCCTTTCAATGGATTTGACTGACCGTGAGAATGTAAAGCATATTGCGGAAGAGTTGGGGAAGAGCGGTGCAACTGTAAAGTACCTGGTAAATAATGCGGGTTTTGCAAAGTTTTGCTCTTATGACGATATAAGCGTCGAAGAGTCGCTGAACATGATCGACCTGAACATCGGCGCAGTCGTAGCACTTGGATTGGTCTGTATCCCTCATATGGAACACGGAAGCCATATCATCAATATTGCATCTCAAGCGTCATTTTTTCCGTTGCCCTACCAGAATATTTACAGCTCGACAAAGGCGTTCGTCCGAAACTACACAAGGGCGCTCAACGTTGAATTGAAGGAAAAAGGGATCGGCGCAACTGCTGTGTGTCCCGGCTGGATGAAGACGGGGTTATTTGACCGCGGCCTGATTGGAGCCCAAAAAGGCACGCACAATTTTTCAGGGATGGTCATGCCCGATGTAGTGGCCCAAAAAGCTCTGCTCGATGCAGGGAAAGGGAAAGACATATCTGTATATGGGCTATACGTGAAGTTTACACATTTATTGTCTAAAATCACACCACAAAAGCTGATGATGAAAATTTGGCTAAGTCAGCAGGGAATCAAGTAACCAAGGGACGATACAAAAACAAACCAAAGAACCCCTGCGCCAAAAAGCGCAGGGGTTCTTTTGCCGTTTCGGCGAAGGCCGGCCGGCCAGACCTGATATCAATACTTTCCTGCAACGGGGGACTTTCAGGCCGTATGCCGTATATTGTGTTTTTGGCAAAAAAGTGGTACAATAAACACCGTTGGCTTTATGGCAAGCATCGTTGGCTTTAACGGTTTTCCCGCCGCGCGGGCCTTTGGGCTTCCGCGTCCGGTTCCCCGGGGCATTTTACGGGGGCGGCGGGAGGTATCTGCGGAAAACGGAGGAATCTACGTGCCGATAAAACGCTGGAACGTCCGGCGCCCCGACGAGGCGGCGGCCAAGCGGCTCGCAAGCGAGCTGGGCCTGCCGCTGATTGCCGTGCGGGTGCTGGCCGGCAGAGGGTATGACACCCGGGACAAGATCGAGCGGTTCCTGTCTTCGGACGGGACGCTGACCGACCCGCTGGCAATCCGCGACATGGATAAGGCCGTGGCGCGCATCCGGCGGGCGCTTTCCGAGGGGGAGCGGATCGCCGTCTACGGCGACTACGACTGTGACGGCATCATGTCGACGGTCGTGCTCTACAGCTATCTCGAGTCCGCGGGCGCGGACGTCTGCTATTACATCCCCCAGCGCGACCGGGAGGGCTACGGCCTCAACCGGGAGGCGCTGAAGCTCATCCGCGACGACGGGGTGCGCCTCGTCGTCACGGTGGACAACGGCATCACGGCGATCGGGGAGGTGGAGTACGCCGCCTCGCTCGGGCTCGACGTGGTGATCACCGACCACCACAAGCCGCGCGAGGTGCTGCCCGCTGCCGCCGCGGTCGTCGACCCCCACCGCCTCGACGACGAGAGCGGGTGCGAATACCTCGCGGGGGTGGGGGTGGCCTTCAAGCTCATCTGCGCGCTCGAGGGGGACGACGGCGAGCTGATGCTCGACCAGTACGGCGACCTCGTCGCCGTGGCGACGGTGGCGGACATCGTGCCGCTCACCGGCGAAAACCGCACGATCGTGCGGCGGGGGCTGGAGAGCCTCCAGAACACCGACAACGAGGGCCTGGCCGCGCTCATCCGGGTGTGCGGCATGGCGGATAAGCAGCTCTCCTGCGAGAACATCGCCTACGGCATCGTGCCGCGCATCAATTCGGCGGGCCGGTTCGACTGCGTCGACAACGCGATCGAGCTTTTCGTCGGGGGCGGCGACGAGCCGGAGGAACTGGCCGGGGGGATCAACTCCCTCAACGAGAAGCGCCGCGCGATCGAGGACCAGATCGTCCGCCAGATCATGCAGAAGCTCGAATCGGATGCCGAGGCGCTCGGCCGCCGGGTGATCGTCATCTACGGCGAGGGCTGGCACCACGGCATCGTGGGCATCGTCGCCTCCCGCATGGTCGAGCGGTTCGGAAAGCCCTGCATCGTGCTGTCGGTCGAGGGGGAGAACGCGCGCGGCTCGGGCCGCAGCGTCGAGGGCTTCTCGATCATCGACGCGATCGACGCCTGCTCCGGGCTGCTCGTGCGCTACGGCGGGCACAACCAGGCCGCCGGCCTGACGGTGCCGATGGAGAAGCTGCCCGCCTTCATCGAACAGATCAACCGCTGGGCCGCGGAGCACTATCCCGAGATGCCCCAGCAGACGATCAACATCGACTGCGACCTCTCGCCGCGCCAGCTCAGCGTCCACGCGATCCAGCCGCTCGCGCTGCTCGAGCCGTTCGGCTCGGGCAACGAGCTGCCCGTCTTCCGGATTCCCGGCTGCACCCTCCAGGGGGTCTACCCGATCGGGGAGGGCAAGCACCTGCGCCTGCGGTTCGCGGGGGATGACACGGTCTTTTACGCGGTCTATTTCGGCATGACGCAGGAAAACTTCCCCTACGCGGCCGGCGAGGTGGTCGACCTGGCCGCGACGGTCGACGTGGGGGAGTGGAACGGCGAGCTGCGCGTCTCGGTCAAGGTGAAGGACATCCACCTGACGGGGGTCGATTACGATAAAATCCACCACTCGGAGCAGGTCTACCAGAGGCTGCGCCGCAGCGAGCCGGTGGAGGAGCCGGCGAGGGCGCAGGTGGTGCCCAGCCGGGACGACATCGCGGTGGTCTACCGCTATCTGCGCTCGAAGGGCAACCTTTCGGCGCCCGACGAGGTGATCTACGCGAAGCTGCGGGGAAACATCTCCTGCCTGTGCAAGCTCAAGCTCGCGATCGACGTGCTCGACGAGATGCACCTCGTCACCCGCGAGCCGGGCGGCCGGCGTGTGGCGGTGGTGCCCAACCCGCAGAAGGTGGATATCTCCCAGTCAAAAATATTGCAGGGTCTGCAATCCTGAAGCCTGCCGGCTGGCGCATGAACCGGCGACCTGGTTGCGGGCAGCCGCCCGTGATGGAGGATGCGAATGAAATACTATGTAATTGACGATCTGCTGCAGGCGATCGAAAAGAGCGGCCGTCCCTACGACCGCGATCAGATCCTTGCGGCCTACGAGGTGGCGAGGGAGGCCCACAAGGGCCAGTGCCGCGTGTCGGGGGAGCCGTATATCTCCCACCCGATCGCCGTCTCGATCATCCTGGTCGACCTCGGCATGGACAGCGAATGCGTCGAGGCCGCGCTGCTGCACGACGTGGTGGAGGACACCGACATCACGGCCGAGCAGGTCCAGAAGCGGTTCGGCGCGGGCGTGGCGCTGCTCGTGGAGGGCGTGACCAAGCTGGGCAAGATCAGCTTCACCTCCCGCGAGGAGCAGCAGGCGGAGAATGTGCGCAAGATGCTGCTCGCCATGGCGCAGGACGTGCGCGTCATCATCATCAAGCTGGCCGACCGGCTGCACAACATGCGCACGATCGAGGTCATGCCCGAGCAGAAGCGCCGCGACAAGGCGCTCGAGACGATGGAGGTCTATGCGCCGCTGGCGCACAGGCTTGGCATCCGCGCGGTCAAGGAGGAGCTCGAGGACATCTCCCTCCGCTACCTCGACCCGGTGGCCTACCACGAGATCGAAAAGATGCTCGAGCTCAAAAAGGCCGACCGCCAGAGCTTCCTCGAAAAGATCAAGGCGAAGATCCGCGAGCGGCTCGCGGCGGAATACAGCGAGGTCTACATCGACGGGCGGGTCAAGAGCGTCTACGGCATCTACCGCAAGGTCTATATCCAGGGCCGCGCGTTCGAGGAGATTTTCGACATCTACGCCGTGCGCATCATCGTCGACTCGGTCAACGAGTGCTACAACATCCTCGGCATCATCCACGACCTCTTCCGGCCGCTGCCCAACCGCTTCAAGGACTACATCTCCACCCCCAAGCCGAACATGTACCAGTCGCTGCACACGACGGTCATCGACAAGGAGGGCATCCCCTTCGAGGTGCAGATCCGCACCTGGGATATGCACCACACGGCGGAATACGGCATCGCGGCCCACTGGAAATACAAGGCGGGCATCACCGGGCGCGACAAGCTCGAGGAGCGCCTCGCGTGGATCCGCCAACTCATCGAAAACCAGAAGGAGGCGGACGACGTCGAGGACATCGTCCGCTCGATCAAGAGCGACCTCTCGCCCGAGGAGGTCTACGTCTTCACGCCCAAGGGGGACGTCATCGCCCTTCCGGTGGGCTCGACGGTCATCGACTTCGCCTACGCCATCCACACCGAGGTGGGCAACCGGATGGTGGGCGCGAAGATCGACGGGCGGATGGTCGCGCTCGACACGCCGGTGCGCACCGGCCAGATCATCGAGGTCGTCACGACCAACGCGAAGGACCACGCGCCGAGCCGCGACTGGCTCAAGATCGTCAAGACGACCGAGGCGCGCAACAAGATCCGCAACTGGTACAAGAAGGAGCGCCGCGAGGAGAACATCGAGCAGGGCCGCGCCGAGCTGGAACGGGAGTTCCGCCGCAACATGATCACCCTGCCCGAGGGCAAGGCGAAGGAATTTTTGCTCGCGATCGCCAAGCGCCAGCACTTCGAGGTGGTGGACGACTTTTTGGCGGCGGTCGGCTATGGGGGCGTGCTGCTCTCCAAGATCATGCCGCGCGTCAAAGAGGACTACATCAGGATGTACCGCACCGCCGAGCCGGAGGACCCGACCGAGCGGGTGCCGATCAAGCCGCACCGCGTCAAGGGCGCGTCGAGCGGCGTGATCGTCGAGGGGCTGGACAGCTGCCTGGTCAAGTTCGCGCGCTGCTGCAACCCGCTGCCGGGGGACGAGATCATCGGCTTCGTGACGCGGGGCTTCGGCGTGTCGATCCACAAAAAGGACTGTACGAATGTCATAAATTCCATCAACGACCCGAACAATGCCGAACGCTGGGTGCGGGCCGAATGGGCGATGGAGAGCGCCAAGAAGGAGCACTTCAAGAGCACGATCGAGATCGTCACCGACGACCGCATCGGCGCGCTGGCGGACATCTCGGTGGCGCTCTCCACGATGCGCATCTCGATCAGCACCCTCATGGCCCGCGAGGTCAAGACGGGGGAGAACATCGTGACGGTGACCTTCACGGTCAGCGACATCGACCAGCTCAACTTCATCATCGGAAATCTCAGAAAGATCCCGGGCGTGACGAGCGTCACAAGGTCTGTGCAGTAGCCGCCCGGAATAAACTGGTAGGGGGATCGCCATGAAAGCGGTATTGCAGCGGGTTTCTTCCGCGGAGGTCACGTCCGGAGGGCAGGTGCTCGGGGAGATCGGGCAGGGGCTCGCGGTTCTGCTCGGCGTCGTGGCGGGCGACGGGGTGGACGAGGCGGACTTCCTCGCCGAAAAGGCCGCCGGCCTGCGGATCTTCGAGGACGAAAACGGTAAGATGAACAGGTCTCTGCTGGAGGTGGGCGGCGGGATGCTCGTCGTCTCCAACTTCACCCTCTGCGCCGACGCGCGGCGGGGGCGGCGGCCCTCCTTTACGGGCGCGGCCGCGCCGGAGGAGGCCAACGCCCTCTACCTGCGGTTTGTCGCGGCGGCGAAGGACGCGGGCGTCTCCCCTGTCGAGACGGGGGCGTTCGGCGCGGACATGCGCGTCTCGATCGAGAACGACGGGCCGGTGACCATCCTGCTCGACACGGACGAAATCATGAAGAAATAACCCGCGCCCGACCCGGCGCGGAAGCTTTTGCCAGAGGTGAAAAGATGAAAGTATACACGATGCCGGTCGGCACGATGGGCACCAACTGCTATATCGTCGCGGACGGGGAGGCGAGCGTGATCATCGACCCGGGCTTCCAGGCGGAAAAGCTCGAGGCGTTCCTAAGGGAAAAGGGCCTGCGCCCCGCATACATCCTGCTGACCCACGGGCACTACGACCACATCGGCGCGGTGCGGGCGCTGCGGGAGGCGTTCGGCTGCAAGCTGGCGATCGGGCGGCGGGATCTCGAAATGCTCGCCGACCGCCGCAAAAGCCTCGCGATCATGCGCGGCATGACCGACGAGGACTACCTGCTCACCCCCGACCTGCTGCTCGGGGAGGGGGACGCGGTCACGGCGGGGCCGATGCGCTTCGAGGTGCTGGACACCCCCGGACACACGGCGGGCGGGGTCAGCTACAAATGCGGCGATCTGCTCTTCACGGGGGACACCCTCTTTGCGGGGGACATCGGGCGAATCGACCTCTACGGCGGGG
>NZ_CABUCJ010000082.1:2500-10983 GCF_902490045.1 uncultured Anaerotruncus sp. | reverse complement strand
CGAGCCGGAAGGCGAGAGCGCCCCCAGGGCGGCTTCCAGCCGGGTGAAATCTTCGGCGCGGTTGAGTCCCGTCGCCATCAAAACGCCCGCCGCGCCGCCGACATATTCCGGTTCAATGGCAAAGCCGCGCAGCCACGCGCCGAATTCCGCCGCGCCCATGCCGCGCGCGGCAAAGCCGAGCGAAAGCTTGGCGGGGTCGGCCGCCCCCTGGGGGAACGCGAAGCCCCTTTGGAGCGCGAGCAGCCGCGCGCGGTCGAAGGCGCGCGAAACGCGCTCGAAGCCCTCGGCGGCCTCCTCCTCGGCGTAGGCGGCGGCCCGCTCGCAGGAGAGCAGGATCGGATAGCTCGGGCTGGTCGACCCGAACACCGACATCAGCCGCTTGGCGTCCGGGACGTACCGTTCGTCGCAGATGTGGAGCAGCGCGCCGCCCGTCATGGCGGGCATCGTCTTGTGCAGGCTGTCGCAGCAGAGAGCCGCGCCGCAGTCGGCGGGGTGCGGCCTCCCATACCGTTCGGGCAGGAACTTGAGGTGCGCGCCGTGCGCGTTGTCGACCAGCAGCGGCACGCCGCGGGCGCGGCAGGCCTCCGAGATTCCCGCAAGGTCGCTGATCACCCCAAAATAGTCGGGCGAGGTGAGATAGACCGCCTTCGCCTCCGGATGTTCGTCAAGCGCCGCGGCGACCTCGGCCGGGGAATACCGGCCGGTGAACCACGCACCCGCGTCCCGCTCGGGATAGACCCACACGGGGGAGAGATCGAGCAGCGCAGCCGCGTTGATAGCGGCGCGGTGAAGGCTGCGTCCCATGACCACGGCGCCGCCCGTCCCGCAGGCGAGCGCGAGCATCGTCTGGATGCACAGCGTCGCGCCGCCCGCGCAGAGCAGCGTCCGCCGGGTCCCGTAGAGGCGCGCGAACGCTTCCTCGAGCGCCAAAATCGGCCCCTCCGCGTGGTAGAGGCTGTCCGCGCCCTCCACCTCGGTGATGTCCCAGGGCAACAGCGCGGCAAATTCATCCGTCCCCGCGCCCTTATGCCCAGGCATGTGGAAACGGGCCATATCCTTTTCGATGTAATCCCTGACGGCGTCGTGCAGCGGCGTTTTCATTCCTGCTTCAGCTTCCTCTTCAGGTGCCCGAGCGCGCCGTTCAGGGCGATTGCCCGGTCGACCATCCGCGCCTTGACCGGATGGTACACATAGTCGAATTCCCCCGCCAGCTCGTCGAGCTGTCCGTTGAAGCCGCGTTTGAACTGGTAGAGCCCATACATGTGGCTTCCCTCCTCCAGGTTTCCCGAGACCCCCTGGAAGTCGTAGACCTCGCAGCCCGTCTCCACCGCCCATTTGATCATTTCCCACTGCATGAGGTAGTTGGGCATCACGTCGCGGTGGACGTTGTCCGACGCGCCGTAGACATAGCAGCATTTTCCCGCGTAGTTGGTGGTGATCGCGCCGCAGACGGGCGCGCTTTCATAGAATCCCATGTAGAGCCGCACATGCTCGCCGAGCGCCTCGAGCATCCGCTCGAAATACGCCTTCGGGCGCACGTTGAAGCCGTCACGCTCCCCAGTCACCCGCATGATGCGCACGAATTCGTCGAGGTATTCGGGCCCCACCGGGCGCACCTCCACCCCGTTTCGAATGGCGATGCGCACCTTACGGCGGGTGCCCTGCGTCAGGTTTGTGAGCAGCTCCTCCTCGGTGCGCCCCATGAGGTAAAGCCGGTAGTTGAACCGCGCCTGGATGCCCTCGAACCCGTCGGGGCCATACTGCTGTTTAAATCCCATGCTCTTCGCGATCGCCAGAAAATCGGTGTCGCTCATGAGCACGTCGGGGTCCATTTTAAAGGTGTGGGCGTTGTATTTTTTCGCCAGCGCGTCGACGCCCGCCTTCAGGTCGGCGAGCACCTCCTTGTCGTGCAGGTCGCAGACCGGCCCGCGCGGCGCGTATAAAAACGCGGTCCCGACAAGCGGGATCTTCTGGATCAGCACCGACACCGCACCCCTGATCTTTCCGTCCTCCCCGCGCGAGGCGACCGCCTCGTAACCCCAGTTGTTCTTGACCTTCTGCCAGTTGACGCTCTGGGTAAAGCCCCCCTGCGGATGGCGCGAGACGAATTCCTCCATCTCCCCGTACTGTTCGGGCGTTAAAATCTCCACTTCCATCGGTCCCCTTCCACAGCCCCCACGGGCCCTCTGTCTTGATGACGTCCGTTTCCCGATAGGACGCCGCTTTTCAGCGCACAGACATTCTGCGGCTATTATAGCATATTTTACCGGCTCCGTCATTCCTCCCCGCGCAGAATCCGCAGGTTGCGCCGCAGCACCGCTTCCCCGCGCCAGCCGTAAGCCTTGCTCTCGCAGAGTTTTCCAAGATTATCTTCCCCGACGACCGGCGCGATATCCCGCCGGAACGCCGCGACAGGGCTCCTCCGCGCGTTCCGGTTGACCGGGCAGGCATCGGTGCACCGGTCGCATCCCCACACGAAGCCGCCCTCCCGGATCTGCTCCCGCTCCCATTCGGTCAGCTCCCCCTTTTTCTGGGTGATGTGGGAGCGGCATTTTTCCCGGTCGAACCCCCCGCGGGACAGCGCCCCTGTCGGGCAGGCCGCGATGCACCGGCCGCATCTGCTACAAAGCTGTTTTACTTTACATTCCGCGGCCGGAATATCCGCCGTCGTGACGATTTCCCCGATAAAGCAGTAGCTTCCATAGATTTCGTTGAGCAATTGACCGTTCAGGCCGGCCTGGCCCAGCCCCGCGAGGCTGGCCGCGCGCACTTCCGCCACCGGCGAACTATCTACAAATGGTATAAACATCTCTTTTTTATACACTTTTTGCAGTTCATTCGCCAGCTCTCCCAGCGTGGCCCGGATAATCGTATGGTAGTCGTCCATGAGGGCATAACGTGATATATTTCTATTCGGATATTCCCCTATATAATATCCGAATAGTATAACTATAATGCTTTTCGCCTCCCCGGGCAGGCGGCGTTTCGCGCGCACTTCCAAAAGCGGCAGCGCATCCTCAAACCGGCAGACGCCCCACTGGTCAAAGCCGTGGGCTTCCATGATTTTTTTCAGCTGTTCCATTGGCGGGGCCTCCCTTGGGTTTGCCGCTCAGTGAGCGGCGGAGCTTGTCGGTAGTCGGCCGACGGCGGCTTTAGATTTTCCACCCAGCAGGTGGAGGGCTTGCCGGTAGTCGGCCGACGGCGGCTTTGGATTTGCCGCTCATCGAGCGGCGGAGCTTGCCGGTAGTCGGCCAACGGCGGCTTTAGATTTGCCGCTCATCGAGCGGTAGAGCTTGTCGGTAGTCGACCGACAGCGAGTTCCTTTCTTGGGCGAACAAGAAAGGAACCAAAGAAGGGCGCGAGGGGCTATCGCCCCTGCGACCCCACGCCGCCTCCGGTTGGCCTTCGGCCAAAGTCGGCGGCGCCCGTGACACAGATCAATGAACGAGTGTACAGCATCCCGCCAGCCGCCGCGCCGCGGGCGCAATGCCTCTGCCCGAGAGTCTCCGGAACCCTACCAAAAGTGCTTTCGGGGAGACACGTCCGCTTCCCGGCGGGTACGCTCGCACGCGCCTTCTATATGCAGTTGGCTGGACGTGAGCGGAGGGGGGATTCTCAAGGGGGGCGAGCTTTGCGCCCTGCCTTCTTCAAGTGAGCCCCCCTTGAGCGCCCTTCTTCCGTCGACTTCTTGGGCGAGCAAGAAGTCGACCCGCCTGCCGGGGCGGGTCCCGGCAAGCCCCGCCGCCAAAGGCGGCTCCTCATCGAGCGTCCCTACGGGAGGTTGTTTTCCGTCGGCGGCTTCACCGGGTCCGTCAACCCCGCCAGATAGTCGAGGCTCACACCATAGTATTGCGCCAGTTGAATCATAAATGCAAATGGCGGTTCCCGTTCTCCCTGCTCATAACGGGCATAGGTGGTTTTATACATACCCAGCTCGTCTGCCAATTGCTGCTGCGTTTTGTCACGGTCCTCTCGAAGGTCACGAATCCGAACATACTTTGCCATTTTTCCTCCCCCAACTGCTATTATCTGATTGCAATTATACACCGTTTGGTGTATAATTGATTTTGCAGACACCAATCGGTGTCTGCAAAAGGAGGGAAAATGCCATGTCTGACATTTTAGAGGAGCTTTATCTTGAGCGGTTGTCCTTCATTGAGGACCGCTGCCGCAACACGCCGGAGTACAACGAGGCGGCGAACGAATACGACGCGGCGCGCGAGGCGCTCCGGCAAACGCTCAGCAAACGCCAGCGGCGTTTGCTGCTGCGCGTCGAAGACGCGCAGGCCGCGCTGTGTGGCCGCACGGCCGCGGCAGCGTTTGCCGGGGGCTGGCGGCTGCGGGCGCGACTGGCGGCCTCCGCCGGGCTTTGACGCCGCCCTGCCCCACGGGTCCGCGCTGGATAAAAAGGCGGCCACCCGCAAGGGTGGCCGCCTCTGCCATGAGCGCTTACCGGGTGGGGGCACATGGGGGAGGGCCGCTGACCCTCCCCCATGCGGCGTGCCGGGCGGGCGTCGCCGCAGCGCGGCGCTCCGGCGCAAAGCGCCGGGCAGTCCCGCCCTTCCTCAACGTCATTTTGGTCGGGAGCCCAAAATGACGCACGCCGTTAGTTACACTTGGAGTATCCGCAGCTGCGGCAGCTCACGCAGCCGCCCTCATGCTCGAGGGCGCTGCCGCACTCGGGGCAGAATTTCGCGTTGAGGGCCGCCGCGCCGGAGGCGGGCGCCTCGGGGCGGACGGGTTCCGCGGCGGGCAGGCCGAGCTTCTGCTGCTCGATCATGTCGGCGGTCTTTTTGATGACGCGAGCGATCGCGTCGGGGCAGGAGGTGCACTTCATCCCCGCGTGGCGGATAGTGGAGGGGCAGCGGATGCCGCGGAGCTGGTCCAGGATCTCGTCGATCGAGACGCCCGAACGCAGCGCGATCGACACCAGCCGCGCGGTCGCCTCCGACTGGGAGGGACAGCCGCCCGCCTTGCCGGTGGAGGTGAACACCTCGCAGATGCCGTGCTCGTCGTAGTTGACCGTGACATACAGGTTCCCGCACCCGATCTTCATCCGCTCGGTCAGGCCGCAGGTGACCTCCGGGCGGGGCCGCGGGCGGATGTCGGTGCGCATGGCGGGCGGAGCTTCCGTTTCGCCCTCCTTCTTCACCGAACCGATGTTGAGCACCTGTTCGGCGCGGCTGCCGTCGCGGTAGATCGTGACGCCCTTGCAGTCGAGCTCATAGGCGAGCATATAGACCTCTTCGACGTCCTCCATCGTCGCGTCATGCGCAAAGTTGACCGTCTTGGAAACGGCGTTGTCGGTATGCCTCTGGAAGGCCGCCTGCATCTTGACGTGATAGAGGGGGCTCACATCGTGGGAGCAGACGAATACCCGCTTGATGTCGTCGGGAATCTCGTCGATGTGCTGGAGGGTGCCCTCGGCGGCAATCTTCTTCATCAACTCGTCGCTGTAGAGTCCGCGCGCCTCAAGGATTTCACGCAGCACGGGGTTCACCTCGATCATCTCGGTGCCGTCCATGACGTTGCGGATGAAGACATAGGCGAACACCGGCTCCACGCCCGACGAGCAGCCCGCGATGATCGACAGGGTGCCGGTGGGCGCGATGGTGGTGATCGTGGCGTTGCGCAGCGGTTCCCCGGCGGCGAAGATGCTCTCCCCAAAGAGCGGGAAGGCGCCGCGCGCCTTGGCGAGCCGCGCGGAGGCGCGGCGGCCCGTCTCGGTGATGAACTTCATCACCTCGCCCGCGAGGGCGACCGCCTCCTCGGAATTGTAGGAGAGGCCCAGATAGGCGAGCATGTCCGACCAGCCCATCACGCCAAGCCCGATTTTGCGGGTCTGCTTGGTGGTGAAGTCGATCTCCTCCAAGGGATATTTGTTCACGTCGATGACGTTGTCGAGGAAGTGCACTGCGTCCTCGACCGTCCGCTCGAGTTTCTTATAATCGATCCGCCAGCCGTTCTTGTCCTTCGCCAGCATGGTGACGAGGTTGATCGAGCCGAGGTTGCACGACTCATAGGGCAGCAGCGGCTGTTCGCCGCAGGGGTTGGTGCTCTCGATCTCCCCCTGCGAGGGGACGACGTTGTCCCGGTTGAGGCGGTCGAGGAAGATGATGCCCGGCTCGCCGTTGCGCCACGCGCTCTCGACAATTTTATGGAAGACCTCGCGCGCCTCCAGCTCGCCGACCGCCTGTTTGCTCTTGGGGTCGACCAGCTCATAGGAGTCGCCGTTCTGCACCGCCCGCATGAACGCCTCGGTGATTCCCACCGAGATGTTGAAGTTGGTGATGTCGGCGTTGTTCTTTTTGCAGTCGATGAACTCGAGGATATCCGGGTGGTCCACCCGCAGGATGCCCATATTCGCGCCGCGCCGGGTGCCGCCCTGCTTGACCGCTTCGGTGGCCATGTTGAAGACGCGCATGAAGCTGACCGGACCGCTCGCCACGCCGCCGGTGCTGCGCACCGTCGCGCCCGAGGCGCGCAGGCGGGAGAAGGAAAACCCGGTGCCGCCGCCCGACTTGTGGATCAGCGCGGCCTGCTTGATCGCCTCGAAAATCTCCTCCATCGAGTCGCCCACCGGCAGCACGAAGCAGGCGGAAAGCTGGCCGAGATCCTTGCCCGCGTTCATCAGCGTCGGGGAGTTGGGGAGAAACTCCAGGTTGGTCATCAGCTCGTAAAACCGGTCGGACAGCTTTTTGACGTCCGCCTTGTCGTCATAGGCGGCGTCCGCGGACGCAATCGCATCCGCCACGCGGCGAAACATCTGCTCGACCGTTTCAATATTCTTCCCGTTTTCGTCCTTCTTCAAATACCGCTTTTCCAATACGGTGATCGCATTCTTGCCGATTTTCATATTGTCCCTTCCTCTACCACAAGATAGTCGCCTAATATAGAATATCCGACACAAGATATTGTATCATATACGCTTTTGCTCCGCAATACCCAAAAAGGGCGCGCCCGCTTTTTTTTGCGGGCGCGCCCCTGGACGGAAACCGGATTCAAAGTCCCGCCGCAGGCGCGGCGAAGCCGCCCACCATGAGCAGCGCGAAGATCAGCCCGGCCATCAAAATCCCGGCTGCCGACAGGGCGATCCCCGTGATCGGGATCCCGCCGCCCTCGTCGGGCGCGGCGTATTTCCGCGTGACGACCCCGAGGAAAATTCCCGCGACCCCCAGCACGAGAGCGGTCATAATGTCGCCCATCAGCGAACTGAGCAGCGCCGCGATGCCAAAGAAGAGCGCTCCGGAAGCGTTTGTCCGGTTTGGATGGAACTGGTTCAACTCTGTTTCCTCCCCTTAATGAATGATCAGCGCCAGGAGCGCCAGAAAGACGGATAGAATAGGCAGCGCGACCCATAAAAACCGCTGCGCCGATAAAAACAGCTCGCTCGGCTCGGCTCCTACGCACCACCACATGTGCCGTAGGTCAAAAATGAGGCGCGGCCAGTGGCGGTCCACCGCCCAAACCACGGCAATCAAAAGCGCCAGAAATAGGATCGCGCCGTTGCCGCGCACCGTGTCGCCGCTGCCGGAGGCAAGCTGGGCCATCTCGTAATAGGAGGGCTCCCGCTCGGCAAAGGGATTTTCCCCATCGTGGGAGACAAAGGCCTTGACATCGAGCATCGGCTCCCCCTGCTCATTGTAGAGGAAGAGGCCGTCCGACCGGTAGGTTCCCCGGAACCGCTCCACCCCGCCGCTGCTGACCACAAGCTGACGTTCGGCATAACGGTCCTCCGCCCCGGCAAAGCGCACGAGGTAATTTCGCTCGGGATTGCCGGGCAGCGCATAGATCAGCCGGTAGGCGTTCTGCTCCACCGCCTCAATGTCGATACGCACCTTCCCCCAGTGGCTTTTACCGCTATAGGTCCAGGCGGAGGCGGAATAGGGGGACGCCTTCCGCCGCAGGAAGGTGCCGTAGAGGTTCGCGCCCCGCTGGAAAAAGACCAGCAGATAGCAGAGAATCAGCAGTCCCGCAAGCAGCGTGCCCGCAATCCGTACCAGCCGCCGGTGCCCTTCATAAAAAGTCCTCAGCTGTTCCATCCCGACGCCTCCCTTTCCCCTCTATAGTGTAACTTAAACCGGGGATTCCTGCAAGGAGTCCCATCGGGATGCGGACAAAAACGCGGGCGGAAAACAAAAAAGCAACGCCCAAAGGACGTTGCTTTTGCGGAGCTGGCATAGACCTATCTTCCCGGGAAGTCACCCTCCAAGTATTTTCGGCACCGCTGAGCTTAACTTCTGTGTTCGGGATGGGAACAGGTGGGACCTCAGCGTCATATACACCAGCCATAAAGCGCTCCTCGCCTTACGGCGAAGCGGCCTGCGGCCGACGCGCTCAAAGGAGCCCGGCTCCTTTGGATCCTTGGTTGTGTCCGCTTCGCGGACCCGCCGCCTCCGGCAGCGGATTCTCAATTCGGTGTGCCTTCGGCACGATCACTGCTCGGCCCCGCGGCCTCGCATTGTACCGCCCTTCGGCACGGC
>NZ_CABUCJ010000081.1 GCF_902490045.1 uncultured Anaerotruncus sp. | reverse complement strand
CCCGACAGCGATTCCTCCGGAGGTCCCCGTTCCTTCCAGAATCTTCATCTTGTTCTCCCTTCCGCTCACAGGCTTTCGGCGCAGAAGGCGCGCATCGCCTCGCACGCCGCCTGCTCGTCCTCGCCGTCCACCGTGAAGGTCACCGTCTCCCCCGCCGCCGCGCAGAGGGACATCACCCGCAGCAGGCGGGTGCAGTCGGCCTCCCGGTCCCCCCGACGGATGGTCACGCGGCTTTTGAAGGCCGCCGCCCGCCTGACGAGCTGGCCGGCGGGGCGGGCGTGCAGGCCCATCGGATCGCTGATCGTATAGTCAAACTGCTGCATAAAGTCCCTCACATACCCCTTCCGCTCACAGCGCGTGGTATTCCCGCGCGATAACCGCGGCGACGCGCGCGTTGTTGCGGATGATTTCAACGTTGGCCGCAAGGCTCGCGCCTCCGGTCAGCTCATTGACCCTGGAGAGCAAAAACGGCGTGTTTTTTTCGCCTGCGATCCCCTCCTCCTTCGCCATCTCGACCGCCCGGGCAATCGCCGCGTCGATGACCTCCTCCGCGATCGCGAACTGCTCGGGGATCGGGTTGGAGAGGATCGCCGCGCCCTCGAAGCCCATCTCCCACTTTGCCTTGAGGAACCGGGCCACCATATGGTAGTCGTCGATCCGGTAGTCGATGCGGTACCGGCTGTGCGGAGTGAAGAAGGCGGGGAAGGAGTCGGTCCCCATGCCGATGACGGGCACGTCCTTGGTCTCGAGGTACTCCTTGGTGCGGCCGATGTCGAGGATCGACTTGCAGCCCGCGCTGATGACCCCGATGCTCGTGCGGCCGAACTCGTCGAGGTCGGCGGAGACGTCCATCGACAGCTCCCCGCCCTTGCTGACCCCGCCGATGCCGCCGGTCGCCATGAACCGGATGCCCGCGATCGACGCGCACCGCAGGATCGCCGCGATCGTGAAGCCCGCGTTGAGCCCGTTCACAATGGCGTAGGGGATGCCCTTGACCGACGCCTTCATCGCCCTGGAGGCGGGATCCGCCGGATTGTTGGCGAGCGCGCCGACCTGCTCCCGGTCGAGCCCCACGACGATCTTCCCCTTATAAACGCCGATGGTCGCGGGCACCGCGCCGTATTCCCGCACCGTCTCCTCCGCCATAAGGGCGGTCTCGACGTTGGTCGGATAGGGCATGCCGTGCGAGATGATCGAGCTTTCAAGCGCGACGACCGGCTCGCCGTTTTGGATTGCCTCCCGCACGCGGGGGGCGACGGTCATGTATGGTTCGATATTCATCTGTCAGCTTCTCCTTCTCTTCAAATAATGTGCAGCAGGCTGAGCGCCACGACGCCCACCGCCAGGATTCCCATGATCTTGATCGCGCCCTTGCCCTTCTTGACGAGCCAGAAGCAGACGAGCGTCACCGCGAGCGGGAGCATCTTGGGCATCAGCTGGTCGAGGAAGTCGGCCTGCAGGCTGATGGCCTGCTCGCCGCTGCCGTAGGTAAGGGTGGTGGACAGGCTCACATAGGTGGCGGTCAGCGCGCCGAGCACGCCGCACCCGACGATGCCCGCCGCGTGGACGATGCGGTCCATGAGCCCGCCGCGCAGGATTTTGGAGACCGCGTCCTTGCCGAGACGGTAGCCGTAGTTGACGAAATAGATGCTCTGGGCGGCCATCGCGGCGACGACGAGCACGCAGTAGATGACGACGCCCGCGACGCCGAGGTTGTTTTCCAGCACGAGCGCGACGGAGAAGGCGAGCAGGATGGGATAGATGATCGCCTGGTTGAGGGTGTCGCCGATGCCCGCCAGCGGTCCCATGAGGCCGGTCTTGACCGCGGTGATCGCCTCGCCCGAGACGCTGCCGTCCTTGGCGCGCTGCTCCTCCATCGCCACGCTGATGCCCATGATCACGATGCCGATGTAGGGCTCGGTGTTGAAGAATTCCTGGTGCCTCTCGAGCGCCTCGCTCAGCTCCTCCTTGGAGGGATAGAGCTTGGCGAGGATGTGGCTGATCGCGTTGGTAAAGCCGAGGCTCTCAAAGCGCTCGTAGTTGATGCAGCAGTGGGAAAAAACAAACCACTTGAACCACGCGTAGAGCAGGTCCCTCCTGGTGACGATCGACTGGACGACGCCGGTTTTCTCCTTTGCCATTTAAGCCACCTCCGCTTTCTGCATGTCGTTGAAGAGATAGAGCGCCGCCGCGGCGATCGCAAAGGCCGCCACGCCCATCATCGTCATGCCCAGGTAGGACACGAGGAAAAAGCCCATGAAGAAGTAGGGCGCCACGCTCTTTTTCATGATCACCTTGAGGTTGAGCGCGATGCCGACCGCCGGGAGCACGCCGCCGATGAGGGTGAGGATGCCGAGCACGCGGGTGCCGAGGAAGTCGAGCGCGCTCTGGACGAACTCGGGCCCGAAGTAGGCGGCGAGCGCGACGGGCAGCACGGTCATGAGCAGCAGGACCGGCTGCGGATAGAGCACGTTGACCCGCCAGATGCCGCGGGTGTTCGCCTCGCGGGTGGGCTTGTCCGCCATATGCGAGATGACGACGTTGAAGGTGTTGCGCCCGACCCACACGAAGGTGCCCAGCATGCCGAGCGGGACCGACAGGGTGAGCGCGACGCCCGTGTCAAGGTTGGAGGCGATGGCCAGCGCCGTGGCCAGCGTCCCGGCGAGCGCCGGGTCGGAGGGCTGGGAGCCGCCGACCGACATCCAGCCCAGATAGATCAGCTGGATAGTCGCGCCCATGATCGCGCCCTCCGCGGGCGCGCCGAGGATGCAGCCGACCAGCGTGCCGGCGACGAGCGGCTTGCAGACGGTGAGGTAGCCGATGGCCCACGGCGCGCTCCCCAGGTAGTAGACGACCCCGATCAGAATCGCTTGCAGAACAGTCATTTTCCTTCCTCCTCTATAACACTTTGTCGATTTCCATTTCCTTGTCCTCCGGCACCACCTGCACATAGACGCGCACGCCGCGCTTCTGCAGGCGCAGGAGGGTCTCGTTCTCCGCCGGGGATGAGGAGATGTTTCGGTAGAGGGTCGACCGGCCCGCGCGCTTGCACATGCCGCCCACGTTGAGCGCGCGGATATCGACGCCGCGGTCCACGAGCGCCTCCACCGTCTCGGGCACCTTCACCAGCATGAGGATGCGCTCTTCCCCCGCATCCTGCAGCAGGTATTCCGCCGCCCTGTCCACATCGGCCACCACGGCCTTGAACTCCTTGGGCACCGCCATCAGCAGCACCTCGGTCATAAACGAATCCCGATAGGTCTCATCGTCGACCACCATGATCTCGGTCGGGCTGTAGAGCCGCGACCACTGGGTCATGATCTGCCCGTGGATGAGCCGGTCGTCGATCCGCACCAATACGATATTTTTCATCTTCCCACTCCTCTACTGGTAAATTTCACGCAGGTTCCGGATCGATTCCCGCGCCGATTCGAGCGCGGCGTCCCGGATTTCGGCCGCGGTGCGGCCCTCCCGCATCGAGATCGCCTCGATGAGCATCGCGAGGTTCGCCCCGCTCACGCACTCGTATCCGAGGGCGCGGATATTGCGGGCCGCCACGTTGCAGGGGGTTCCCGCGTACATGTCGGCCAGCACAAGCACGCCGCTGCCGTCGTCGAGCGCGCGCACCCGGCTGCAAAACTGCTCGTTGAAGGCGTCCATATCCACGCCCGGCTCGAGCGAAACCGCCTCGACCCGCTCGCACTTCCCGGCGATCAGCTCGCCGGCCCTGACCATCGCCTCCGCCAGTCCGCCGTGGGACACCACCAGTATTCCAACCATACCCGTTCTTCCTTTCTTTTGTCAGTCCTCGTAATCCAGCGCGACGAGCTGGTAGATGTATGCGATCTCGCTGACGGGGATTTCCACCGCGTAGTGGCTCGTCAGGAAATGGAACGCCTCCTTGACCTGCGCCACGAACCGCTCCTTTTCCCGCAGGAACCCCTCCGTCTCGGGATACTGCTCGATGGGGGTCCGGGTGATCAGCCGTTCGATCAGGCAGCTGACGTGGATGTAGAGCGCGATGGTCACCCGGTTGCTGAACCGTTTTCCGGTGATGCCGCGCAGCCGGGTCACCGCCTCCTGCACGTACCCCATCAGCTTTTCGGGATTGAGGATTGTGAGGTGCTTGACCACGTTGAGCAGCGAAAAATCCTTGAGCAGGTTCTTGTTGAAGGCGTCGAGCTCGGCCGCGTCGAGTCCGCCCGAAAGCGCCGCGTCGATCCTGCCGAGCCCCTCCGCCGTGATCATGTCGCCGATCGCCAAAAAGGGAACGCCCTCGAAGCCGGGGTCCATCGCGCCGATCAGCAGCTTCACGTCGTACCGCCCGAACAGCTCGTCCTCCTCGCGGCTGTGGATCAGCCGGTAGTAGTCGTAGGCGATCACCGCCGTATCAATCGGTCGCGGCAGGCTGCCGCTGAACAGGTCGATCATCCGTTCGGCAACGCCGGTGTCGGCGTCGCTCATGAAGACGACCGCCTCCTGCTTGCGCCGGCTGGCGAGCAGCCGGCAGCCGGGCGCCGCGTCCCCGCAGGCGCTTTTGAGGATCGTGCCGATCTCCTGCCCGCTCCAGATGCCCCTGCCGACCGCGAGCGCCAGCGCGGTGGAGACGTTGTCCGCCAGCCCAAGCCGGATGTTCGCGATTTCGCCCACGCCCTCGCCCACCGCCTCCATCGACCCGGTGTCGAAGAGCAGGACGAACGCCCGGCACGTCGGCCGCCTGCGGATGTACTTGCCCAGCCGCACCGCGAGGTCCGCCTCACCGGCGGTCACCGGCAGGTCGATCGCGTCGAAGGTGTGCCGCCCGATCAGCTTGTTGACCGTCTCGGCCATGCTGCTGGCCGTGGCGTAGCCGTGGCAGGCGATCACGCCGCGGATGGCGCTGACCTGTACGCCCTTGTTGCTGTACTTGATGTTGAGCGCCAGGAGCAGCAGGTCCATCTTGGAGATGCGCAGGTCCATGTTCTGCCCGATGAGCTCCGACGCCTCGAGCGCGATGGTCATTTCCCCTGGCGAGGTCCTCCGCAGCGTCCCCAGCGCGCCTTCCAGCTCGGCGTCCCGCCGCTCCAGCCACCGCTGAAGGGTGAGGTTGCGCTGCATCTGGGCGTGGAGCCCGCGCGAAATGAGAAATCCGCAGTGGACGGGGAGCACGGCGTGATACTTCTCCGACACGGCCTCCAGCACCCCGTCCACCACCTGCTTGATCGCGTTGAACCGGCTGTTGGTGTGCTTTTTGTCGAAATAGAGGTAGTCCATGAAGCTGTTGATGTAGGCGTAGCACCGCTCGAACACGCCGCCGAGCGACGCCTCCTCCCCCGCCTGCCGGGCAAAGCACTCAAGGATCGAATCGTAAAAGCGCACAAAGATATCCACCGCATCCAGCTTTTCGTACTCGTTGATGCTGATGAGGCTCTCCTGCTCGTTCTCGGCGGCGGGGTCCGCACGGGAGGCCGCCAGGATCTCCTCCGGAAGATGGTACTGGTAGATGTAGAGGCTTTCCGCATCCGCGTCGCTGTAGAGGAACGCGTTGGCGCAGCAGCTGCGCACGCAGTTTTTGAGCTGCGCGACGTTCCCCGCGTAGACGTAGTCCATCATCCGGTGGAAAACGCTTGTGCCGATAAAGATTTTGCGCCCGTTTTTGCGGGCCTCCCGCTTGAAGAAATAGAGCAGCAGCTCCTTCTTTTCCTCGGGGGTGCGCTCCTCGAGCGGCGGGACGCTCACCGAAACGGGAATCAGGCGCTGCAGCGCCCGGTCGAGCGCGCGTCCCGGCTCGGCGGAAACGGTGAAGACGAGGCGGACGTCCGCCGTACGCACGGCGTCCTCCCCGCAGCGGGAATAGCGCCCGGTCTGCATGAACTGCAAAAGCTTCTCCTGGCACTCGCTTCCGAGAGCCCCCGCCTCGTCGAGCAGCAGCATCCCGCCGTCCGCGGCGGCGAGGCATCCGGGGGCGTCCCCCCGGCGCGCGTCGCCGAAAATCTGGGCGAGCGCCTCCCCGTCGCCGCGGTATTCGGCGCAGCCGGCCACGGCCATCCGCCCGGGCGGCAGGACCCCCTCGTCCGCCGCGTACTCGTACATCAGCCGCGCGAGCAGTTTCTTGCCGGTCCCGGGCTGTCCCGTCAGCAGCACCGGCAGGCCGTGGGGCGGGTATTTCACCGCCGCCTTGAGCTGTTCGATGCAGTCGCTGATGCTGCGCGTGCTGCCGATCGCCTTTTGGAAGTTGCGCAGCCGGTTTTTTTCACGGTTCAGATGCGCCGCCAGCTCCCGCAGGCTGTCGAAGGCGGGCTGGGCGACCGTCGCGTCGTACTGCGTCTCGAGCATTCCCTTGTGGAAAAAGTAGACCGGGCGCAGGTTCGCCTTGACGAGCAGCCCGTCCTTGACGAGCTCGTTGAGATACTGGCTTGTGAGGTTCCTGCTGATGTTCAGCCGGGCGCTGATGGCCGACGCGGTAAAACGCTCCGGCTCCTCCCCCCGGAAGCCGTCGGTCAGCCCCTTGATGTATTCCAGCAGTTCCTCTTTTGTCTTGATAAACATGTTGGCGTCCTCCCGTTAAAGTGATCATAACCCCGCGCCCCGGGCGCGTAAATAGATTTTGCGAAGGTTCGACACAGCGGCGCGATTTCCGTCAGTTTTGTGGCGAACTTCCAGTTTTCTCTCCGTTATGTCGACGGTTTTCAGGCACATTCCCGTATCCGTCCCGCCGTTTTTCATCCCTTCGACAGATTTTTCATACCAACCATCATACCATGCGCGCGCAAAAAAAAGACCCCTCCCGGCGCATCTCCAGTTATTTCCTCCTCCGCGCCGGCAAAAAAGACAGCCCCCGCTCCGGGACCCGGAGCGGGGGCTGTCTTCGGCAATTTCCTGTGTAGGAAGGGAAAGCGTTATAAGCGGAAATTGATGTCGTAATCCTCGGGCAGAAAGTAGAATTTGCAGCGGGCGATCCCCTCCTTCTGGGGGCCGTAGAGGATCTCCTCGATGTAGATGATCGGCGTCTCGTTCTCCACCTGCAAAAAGGCGGTGACGTTGTCCTCCGCCGGGACGACCTTGAAGGAGAGCTCGGCGGAGCTCGCCAGCTCGAAAATCCTCCGGTTAACCAGCGCGTCGGCCTCGTCCTCGTTGTTGAGGTCGACGTCGAGCTCGTTGACATACCGCACCGGGATCTGCACGAACGAATGTCCGATCGGGCGGCCGCCCGAATAATAAACGTTGTTGCTCGCCATGACGATCTCGCTGACGCGGATGCCCAGCCGGTGCTGGGCGATCTCGGTGGGCGGGCCGTAGTTGTAGGAGATTTTAACCTCGGTGATCTCCCGGCGCGCGCATTCGATGACCGGATTGACAATCCGGCTGGCGGGCGCGCCGCGCCCGGGGTCGTAGGTGATGAAGGTCCCCTTGCCCTGCTGCTTGGCGATGAGGTGGTCCTCGCTCAAAATGGTCAGCGCCTGCCGCAGCGTGTTGCGGCTGACCCCGTACCTTTCGGCGAGCACCGGCTCGCTCGGAAGCTGGGAGCCGTTCTCATAGACGCCGCCGACGATATCGGAGTAAATCTGGTTGTAGATCGAAACGTAGGAAGGGATTTTGTTGTCGTTGAGGCTCGTGATCTTCTTATTCATCGGTTCCCGTCCTTTCCACCGCCTCCAAAGTCGCCCAGCCCCCCACCGTCCGGAAGCCGAGACGGTCAAAGAGGTTTTCCTCCGGTCCGCGCCCGCAGAAGACGCAGGGCTTCTTCCCCTCGGCCAGCACGGCGCGGGAGAGCGCGGAGACGATCCCGGAGGCGTACCCGCGCCCGCGGAAGGCGGGCGCGGTGCCCACCCCGCCGAGCATGACCGTCCGCCCCGCGCCGGCGGTGCTGTTGCCGTGCGAAACGATCCGCCCCTCCCGCTCCAGCATCAGGTGGACGCCGTCGTTTTTGCGGATGCGGTCCGCGATCATCTCGCCCGACGCATAGAGGGAGGTGAACTCCGGCAGGCCCTGCAAAAACCGGTGGATGCGCCCCGCGTCCGCGGGGGCCGCCCTGCGCGCCCGCCCCGTGTCCGGCAGGAGCGCGTCCTCCCCCTCCAGCATGCAAAGCCGCTTGCACCGGAGGATATATCCATCGCCCGCGTCCCCGCCAAGCCGTTCGACGAGCTCTTGTTTTCCCATTATAACAGAAATTGGAAAGCGTTTCAAAAGGGAGCGCACAAAAGCCCCGTCCACGGCCTCCCCATAGACCATCAGGTTCTGGTAGAACCGCATGTATACCGCCCGGCAGACGCCGTTTTCCACGTCCGCCCAGGTGTCCTGGAAGGGGGCGCTGACCCCGTACAGCCGCAGGTCGGCCAGCAGAAAGGTGTTAAAGACGTATTCATGCTCGAGATAGCTTTCGAGCAGCCCGGCATGCGAATCCGCGCATGTGATAATCAACCGATCACCTCTATCGGAAGCGGGCGGGCCCCACGGCCCGCCCGCGCCGCTTCATTATTTCCAGATGCTGATCGTCCAGTCGGGACCGTAGGAGATGCCGTAGGTCTCGCCCATGCTGACCTCGTTGAGGGAGAGGTCGAGGTTGTTGAGCTCGTTGTTGTAGATGATCGGCTCGCCCTTGGCGACGTAGCCGAAGGAGCGGTGGAAGAGCACCCTGCCCTCGAACTTGACCTCGCCGCCGTGCCTGACCAGGACGTTTACCATGTCGCCGTGCCGGAAGCCCGCCGCGACGAACTGCTGGTAATTGATGTTGGTGTCCACACAGCCGAAGTTCGGGCAGATCATCGCGACATAGCCGTCGGCGCGGCCCTCGGTGATTTTCGCCTCGGGCAGCGGGTTGCAGATGATCTCGTCGACGCCGTAGGCCGGACCGACTCCCTCGAAGTCGATGAGCCCCGCCGCGAGCTTGCCCGCGCAGTAGGCGAAGAGGTCGCGCCCGTGGAAGATCGCCACGTCCTCGGTGCCCGCGCCGACCAGCCGGTTGCGGGTCTCGTCGATCTCGCGAACCTCGTCGATGCCGAATTTCTCCTTCACCAGCGTCAGCGAGCCGTTGTCGGGGGTGACGACGTAGTAGCCGTTGCTCGTCCTGGCGACGCACGCCTTGCGGGGGGTCCCGACGCCCGGGTCGACGACCGACACGAAGATGGTTCCCTTGGGCCAGAAGGCCATCGACTGCCACAGGCGGTAGGACGCCGTCCAGGTGCAGAATTTGGTGACCTCATGGGTGAGGTTGAACATCTCGATCTCCGGGTCGATCGATTTGACGACGCCGTACATCGAGCAGACCGCTCCGTCCTTCAGGCCAAAATCCGTACTGAACACGACATAGGGTTTCATAACTGTTACCTCCATTTACTGATCCGGCTTTGTGGCAGCCGCGTGCCCTGCAATTTCGATGGCAGTTGCAAGCCTTTAAAACGGATACCACATCGGCGGCTTGACGATGACGCCGTAGGCCATGTAGGCCGTCGTCAATACGGCCAGCACGGCCGCCAGCACAAGACAGATTTTATCAAGCCTGCCATAGGGCGTCTCGACATACCAGGTGCGCTTTTTGTTCTTGCCGAAGCCGCGCAGGTCGAGCGCGTCCGCGATCGTGCCCACGTCGTCGAAGGAGGAGAGGATGAGCGGCACCGCGATCGACACGACCCCCTCGATCTTCGCCTTGAGGGTGGTCTTTTTGCGGCCCAGCTCGAGCCCGCGCGCCTGAATGGACGCGGAGATGTTCTTGTAGTCCTTGATGAGGTCGGGCAGGTAGCGCAGCGCGATGGAAAAGACCATCGACAGCTTGTAGGGCAGCCCGATCCGGTTGAAGCCGGCGGCGAGCTGGGTGGGGGTGACGACGAAGATGAGCCAGAGGGAGACAAGGAACATCGCCACCACCTTGAGGGTGCGCACGACGAAATACCACAGCGTTTCGGCGGGCATGACAAGCCGGGCGGAAAAACGGAACAGCTCGGTGCAGGTGCCGACGAACTCACAGCCGATGTGCGGGTTGAAGAGGTAGAAGAGGATGAGGTTCACCGTGTTGAGCCCCATTGCGACGAGCATGAGCGCCCAGATGATCTTCCAGTTGGGGCGCAGCGACGCGAGCGCGGCCGCCGCAACCGCCGTGACCGCCAGCAGGATGCGGCAGTCGAAGGTGGAGATCGTCAGGATGATGAATACGATGAAGAGCAGCACCTTGACCTGCCCGCAGAGGGTGTGCAGCGGGGTGGCGCCGGGGCTGAACCGGACCAGGCTATTGCTCGTCATGCCGCCTCACCATCCTTTCGTATTCGATGAAGTGGCGCACGAACGCCTCCGGCTCGAGGCCGAGGCGGCGCGCCAGCTTGCAGAGCGACGTCTCCTT
Source organism: uncultured Anaerotruncus sp. (assembly GCF_902490045.1). Classification (GTDB taxonomy): domain Bacteria; phylum Bacillota; class Clostridia; order Oscillospirales; family Ruminococcaceae; genus Anaerotruncus. The sequence goes on along the minus strand of NZ_CABUCJ010000081.1, from coordinate 725 downwards.
GAGGCTCGCGCGGCGCAGGATGTCCGGGTCGGAGAGCATCCGGAAGACGTCCCCGTCCCCGATCTTTTCCCCGTCCGCCATGACGACGGCGCGGTCGGTGTATTCGATCGCCAGATGCATGTCGTGGGTGATGAAGAGGATCGTGAGCCCCATCTCCCGGTTGAGCCGGTCGAGGAAGTCCATGATCTCGCGGTAGTGGAAGTAGTCCTGCCCCGCGGTCGGCTCGTCGAAGATCATGATCTTCGGCTGCATGACAAGGATCGAGGCGATCGTCACCCGCTTGCGCTGCCCGTAGGAGAGGGCCGACACCGGCCAGCTGCGCATTTTGGAAAGGCCGCAGAGGCGGAGCACCAGCTCGAGCTTTTCCTCGATCGTTTTTTCATCCACCCGGCGGAGTTTCAGCGCGAGGGTGATCTCGTCGCGGATCATGTCCTTGACGAGCATCTGGTTGGGGTTCTGCATGACGTAGCCGATCCGCTCGCCGATCTCCTTGATCGAAAGGGCGCCGTAGTCCTCCCCCTCGATGAGCACGCGGCCCTCGTCGGGCCGGATGACCCCGATCAGCAGGTTGGCGAGGGTGGTCTTGCCCGCGCCGTTCTTCCCGACCAGCGCGATGCGTTCGCGCGCGCTGACCGTCAGGTCCACGTGGCTGAGGACCCTGTTGTCGTCGTAGGAGAAGGACACGTCCTCCACCCGCACGAGTTCTCCGGGCGCGGGCCGCGCCC
>NZ_CABUCJ010000080.1 GCF_902490045.1 uncultured Anaerotruncus sp. | reverse complement strand
AGCCGCCGCGCCGCGGGCGCAATGCCTCTGCCGGCGAGCCTCCGGAACCGTACCTGAGGTGCATCCGGGGAGGCACGAACGGTTTCGCCGAACCTTCCGTCTCTCCCGTTGGGGGAGTCGAGATCAGGTTGAGCCCTCAGCTAGTGTACCCTTGGGGAGCGGCGGTAGTTCGCGGGTTATGGCAAGGTACTCCCGGAGATTCCTAAGAACCCGGCGGAGGGTTCTTAGGCGCCCTTCTTTGGTTCCTTTCTTGGGCGATCAAGAAAGGAACTCGCTGTCGGTCGACTACCGACAAGCCTTCCGGCCGCTGGGCGAAAAATCCAAAACCGACGCTGCGGCGCACGGCGGAACGCGCAAGTAATTCTTGCCGCTTGGAAAGCGGCAATTCCCGTGAAAGCCTCGCCGCTCGATGAGCGGCAAATCTAAAAGCCATCGCCGCCCGCAGGGCACCTCCTCCGTTTCACGTGAAACAATCCCGGAAGGGCAAAACCCCGGGGCGGGGATGGGGAATTTTTGTCGCAGATTGCCCTTTTAAAGCCGCCCGATTTATGCTATAATCGTAACCGTTATGAAATCAGCGGACAAGCCGGGTAAATGGAGGCAAAAATGGGCAAAATCATTGCAGTTGCGAACCAGAAGGGCGGCGTCGGCAAGACGACCAGCGCGGTCAACTTGACGGCGGCGCTCGGGGCGCGCGGGTATAAGGTGCTGCTGGTCGACGTGGACCCGCAGGGGAATTCCACGTCGGGTCTGGGTGTCAACAAGCGCGACCTCAAGCATTCCACCTACGACCTGATGGTCGCGACGGCGCAGCCGGCGGAGGTGCTGCGGCACACGCCGTTTGAAAATGTGGACGTCCTGCCCTCCAATATCTCGCTGGCGGGTGCGGAGATCGAGCTCGTCGAGCTGGACAACCGCGCGATGCGCCTCAAGACGGCGCTGCTGAAGGTGCGGCAGGATTACGACTTCATTTTCATTGACTGCCCGCCCTCCCTCGGCATCATCACGCTCAACGCGTTTGCCGCCTGCGACACGCTGCTGATCCCCATCCAGTGTGAATATTACGCGCTCGAGGGCCTCTCCCAGCTCATGGCGACGCTGCGGCAGGTCAAACGGCTCTACAATCCCTCGGTCGACATCGAGGGGGTACTGCTCACCATGTACGACAGCCGGCTCAATTTGACGGTGCAGGTTGTGGCGGAGCTCAAAAAATACTTTCCGCAGAAGATCTACCGCACGGTGATCCCGCGCAACGTCCGCCTGTCGGAGGCGCCCAGCTTCGGGCAGCCGGTCATGTATTACGACCGCTCCTCCAAGGGATGCGCGGCATACGACGAATTGGCTGAGGAATTCCTCAGGAAGAACCAGAGGGGATAGGGGGTAAGGCATTGGCAAAGGCAAAAGGGGGACTGGGCAAGGGCCTGGAGGCGCTCTTCGCCGACAACTCCACCGACGAGGCGTCCGTCTCGACGCTGGCGGTCAGCGAGATCGAGCCCAACCGCGGCCAGCCCCGCAAGCAGTTCGACCCGGCGGCGTTGGCCGACCTGGCCGATTCCATCCGGCAGCACGGGGTGCTGCAGCCGCTCGTCGTGCGCCCGATGCCCGACGGCAGCTACCAGCTCGTCGCGGGCGAACGCCGCTGGCGCGCCGCGCGGATGGCGGGGCTTTCCCAGGTGCCCGTCGTGATCCGGGAGCTCAGCGACAGCGAGACGATGGCGCTCGCGCTCATCGAAAACCTCCAGCGGGAGGACCTCAACGTGATTGAAGAGGCGATGGGCTACCGGGATCTTATGGAAAATTTTGGGTTAACACAGGAGCAGGTCTCCGCCAAGGTGGGCAAGTCCCGTCCGGTGGTCACCAACGCGCTGCGGCTGCTGGGCCTGCCCGAGGAGGTGCGCGGGCTCCTGTCGGAGGGGAAGCTCTCCGCCGGGCACGCGCGCGCGCTGCTTTCGCTGGGGGAGGAGGAGCTCATCCGGCAGGCGGCGGCGGACACGGTCAAAAAGGGCCTCTCGGTGCGGCAGGTCGAGGCGCTCGCCAAGCGGCAGAAGCAGCGGACGGCCGCTCCCAAGCCGCAGAACGCCTGGGACCAGAGCTTTTTCGCCGAGGTGGAGCTGGCGCTCTCCCAGTGCCTCGCCCGCAAGGTGAAGGTGGAGGGGGAGAACGGCAGGGGCCGGCTGGTCATTGAATTTTACGACGAGGACGACCTGCGGTCGATCGCTTCGTCGCTGGAAAAGAGCGGGGGCTGAGTTTCCACAGGAAGGCCCCGGGGTGTGGAAAAACCGAATTCGGAGGAGAATGGACATGCTGGACATCAAATTTGTACGGACGAATCCCGACGCGGTCAAGGAGAACATCAAAAAGAAGTTCCAGGAGGAGAAGCTCCCGCTGGTGGACGAGGTGATCGACCTCGACCAACGCTACCGCGAGGCCAAGACCCGCTGCGACTACCTGCGCAGCCAGCGCAACACGATCAGCAAGCAGATCGGCGGCATGATGGCCAAGGGGCAGAAAGAGGAAGCCGAGCAGGCGAAGGCGCAGGTCTCCTCGATGGCCAGGGAGCTGGCGGATCTCGAGGAGCAGGAGACGGTGCTTGAAGGGGAGATCAAAAAGCGGATGCTGGTCATCCCGAACATCATCGACCCGTCGGTGCCGGTCGGCAGGGACGACAGCGAAAACGTCGAGGTGGAAAAGTTCGGAGAGCCGGCCGTGCCGGATTTTGAGATTCCCTACCATGTGGAGATCATGGAGAAGCTGCGCGGCATCGACCTCGACAGCGCCCGCCGCACGAGCGGCAACGGCTTCTACTACCTCTGCGGCGATATCGCGCGGCTGCATTCCGCGATCCTCTCCTATGCGCGCGACTTCATGATCGACCGGGGCTTCACCTACTATGTGCCCCCCTTCATGATCCGCAGCAACGTGGTCAACGGGGTCATGAGCTTCGCCGAGATGGAGAACATGATGTACAAGATCGAGGGGGAGGACCTCTACCTGATCGGTACGAGCGAACATTCGATGATCGGCAAATTCATTGACACGATGCTCGAGGAGAGCCAGCTCCCCCAGACGCTGACGAGCTACTCCCCCTGCTTCCGTAAGGAGGTGGGCGCGCACGGCATCGAGGAGCGCGGCGTCTACCGCATCCACCAGTTTGAAAAGCAGGAGATGATCGTCGTCTGCAAGCCGGAGGAGAGCATGGACTGGTTCCAAAAGCTCTGGCGGAACACGGTCGATTACTTCCGTTCCCTCGACATCCCCGTGCGCACGCTCGAGTGCTGCTCGGGCGACCTGGCGGACCTCAAGGTCAAGAGCCTCGACGTGGAGGCGTGGAGCCCCCGCCAGAAGAAATATTTCGAGGTGGGCAGCTGCTCCAACCTCGGCGACGCGCAGGCGCGCCGGCTGGGCATCCGCGTCAAAAACAGGGAGACGGGAAACTACTTCCCCCACACCCTCAACAATACCGTCGTCGCGCCGCCGCGCATGCTGATCGCGTTTTTGGAGAACAACCTCAACGCGGACGGGTCGGTGCGCATCCCGCAGCCGCTGCGGATGTATATGGGCGGCAGGGACGTCATTCGGTAAACGCGCCGCGCCGGCAGGTTCCGGCGGATAGATTGGACGCAAACGGGAGAGACTAACATGGTAGAGGCCTACAAAAAAAAGATTCTGGTGACGGAACCCGAAAGCGACATCACCAGGCGGATGACTTTGTCAAACATCATGCGCCACTCCCAGCAGATGGGCAGCGAGCACATCGCCTCGATGGGCATTGACTACAACCGCATGTACCGGGACGGGATGGTTTTCCTCGTCAACAAGATGCTCATCACGATCGAGCGGCGCCCGCTCTTCGGGGAGGAGCTGCTGCTGACGACGATCCCCCGCAGGCCGAAGGGCGCGCAGTTTATCCGCGACACGATCTTCGAGACGCGGACGGGGGAGAAGCTCATCGAGGTGAGCATCTCCTGGATGCTCGTGAGCCCCGACACGCACAAAATCCTGCGTCCATCGGTCTTCGACGTCTACGGCTTCGAGATGTTCCCCAACGACGGGGAATACATCACCGGCTACCGCATCCGGCGGCCCGAGGCGGAGACGGTCACCCACCTGCGGCAGGTCAAATACAGCGATCTCGATTACAACTTCCATGTGAACAACGCCGTCTATGCCGCCATCGTCTGCGACACCCTGCCGCTGGAGCCGCTCACCGAACGGGAGATCGCCAGCTTCGGCATCGTCTACCAGCGGGAGGCCAAGGCCGGCGAGGTGATCGAACTGGATGTGGCCTCGCTTCCGGACGCCGCCTATTACGTCGGCGGACGGGTCGCGGAGGAACGCTGCTTTGAAGCGGAGATAAAATTCCGCTGACTGCCAAAAATACCTTGACAAACTTTCCTGTATCCAGTATAATGTAATTCGCTCGCTTGTACTTTTTGTATGGGCGGCGGATATGGCGGTATAGCTCAGCTGGCTAGAGCATTCGGTTCATACCCGAAGTGTCACCGGTTCGAATCCAGTTACCGCTACCATTCGCTCGAGCCTCACCGAGAGGTGAGGCTCGACTTATCCGGCCTGTTCGTCAAGTGGTTAAGACACCGCCCTTTCACGGCGGGTTCACGGGTTCGAATCCCGTACAGGTCACCAAAAGGAACGGGACCCTTTGGGGTCCCGTTCCTTTTTTCCCAGAAGGCGGGATTCGAACAGGCAGGCCGCGAACCGAGGCGGAACGGCGAAGGAAAGCGGCAAAAAACGTGCCAGGGGCACGTTTTTTCTGCCGCGGGTAGAATCCCGTACAGGTCACCAAAAATCCCGTCACGGCTTGCCGTGGCGGGATTTTTTCACAGGGGGCTTTACCCCCTATGTGGCGGAGGTTTTCTTCGCTTTGCTCTAAAAACCGCCTGTTCACCCCCATAGGGGAACAGCGGCAGATACCATTGGGCCTGCCGCCGGGAGGACGGTTCCAAACTGGGCAGGCTTGCCAAAAGGAACGGGATCCCAAAGGGTCCCGTTCCTTTCTTTTTCAGAAGCGCGGGATTGGAACAGGCAGGACGCGAATAGGAAAGGGTCCGCTTCCACTGGAAGCGGACCCTTTTGGCACGGCGTTATTTCTTGACCAGCGGCCGGTCGGTAATAATCACATGATTCCCCATCGTGGTGGTGAAATGGAGATATCCCGATTTGTCGAACCAGTAATTCGGCGCAGCGATCTGCGTGATCGATTTGCTGGTCTGGTCGTATGCATAGAAGTAGAGGGTCTGCGTATTGAGCTTGGAAAGATCGGGCTTCACGGTGATCGTGACGGGCATCCCAAGGGAGCCTTTCTGATCGAACCGGATAATCGCCATCTGGTTTACATAAATTTTTTCAAAGGCGGTTCGAACCGAGAGGTCATCGGTCCGCAGACTGAATTTGAGATTCGTTGCGGCCGTCCATTTGGCCGGATCGAAGGAGGCCCGGTAATTGAGAACGTTTTTACCCGTATTGCGGTCCACCTTCCAGTTCTCGATGGAAAGGAGGGTGTTCACCGCCACGCCTTTGTTTGCGGCTGCGGCGTTGGCGGCCTTCACAATGGCGCGCACGGTCTGCGGGGAAATCTCCGTGCCGGTCTTAACGGTAACGGTCGCGATCGTGGAAGTAAGTCCCGCCTTTTTCGCCGCGGCAATCGCGTTGGAAACTGCTGTGGTGGTGCTTTTGGTCACGGTAGCGGAGCGGATGAGGTTTACGTTGGCGGAACCGCCGCCGCCACCGCCGCCGCCGCCACCGCCACCGCCACCGCCGCCACCGCCGCCGCCAGAAGGGGTGACGAGTTTTTTATCGGAGATGACGTAGGCGCCGAGGGAAGAAACAGTGGATGTCCAGCCGGGACGGCCTTGGATATCACTTTCCGTAACATAGGTAAAGTTACTTGTGATATCCGTTAGGGTGTTGTTGCCGCCGATCGAATAGATATAGCAATCTATAGACGGCATATACCATTTTACGGCTAAAGTCAGAACGGCCGGGCCGTCAGGGACCACGGGATGACCCTTAAAGTCATAAAACGCGAGTCGGGCACCTCCGGAAGCGTTATATTTGGTGACGATTGCGCTGTTCCGGTCGGTACTCATCCTCTGTGTCTTAAAACTTTCGGGTACTTGGCCGGGGAATTTCAGCGCGGCGCTTCCATACCATATCAGAGGGTTGGCATTCTCATCGTCCGGCAGCCAAGGATCTGTGGATCCCTTCCCGACAGTCAGCGTAACATCAGGCAGTTCGGGGTCGTCAGGGTTGCCGCCTTTAAAATTTTTGTTCCAATACCGCACCCGGTTGCCGGCAAAATCCGCTACATATACATATTTTACATAATAGGTAATGTTTTGTATTACATTTTCATGCCGGAGGGAAATGGAATAGCGATAGGTGCCGGGAGGGCAAGAATTATCGTCGATATATGTCGCGCGAATGGGCGGCCCATCTCCATGATTGAGGTCCCGCAATGCGATGCTGTCCTCCGGTGAATAGGGGTCGAAACCCGAGCCGTCTCCGTCGGAAACCTGGAGCGTCAGGATGACGCTGTCTGTCTGTCCGAGCTCGATCGTTTCCGGGGCGATGGAGATTCCTTCAAGAATTGGCGCGGTGTTATCCTCCTGCGGATTGACAATCTCAAAAAGGACTTTTCCCAAATCGCTGGAGATATTCTCGGCACCCTCCTCATTCTCGTAGTCTTCTGCATATGGCGACGCATAGTAGACCCGGTAGTTTTCATTTTGGTCTTCTATTGACAGATAAGCCAATCGGTAATTTCCCGCGGATGCATGTGCCGGGACGGTAAGAGCAGCGGTATAAAACCCATTTTGATCCGGCTGGGAAGAAAAGTCGGAAATGCGGAAAGAGAGCTGTTTATCCGGATATTCAAAATTTGCCACCGCACCGTCAATGTCAGAGATCTCCGCGAGGCCTTCGACCTTCACCTTGAGACGGAGGTCAATGGTCTGAGGCGCGCCGTTGAGCGTCACGGCAGAAGTGCCAGCCTCAATGGCTTCCAAGATCGGGGCAGTATCGGCGCTGAACTTGTTATCCACGGTGAAGGTCGGCTGCCATCCCGAAGGAATGAAAAGGGTGGAGGAATAAGCGAAGTGATGCTCCCTATAGCGATCGCTGCAATAATCCTGATCGTTCACCCAGTCGTCCAGGTATTCCAGCTTGTATGTGCCAGAGGAGGCGTAGGGCTTTACATCAATCGTCCCGACAAAGTGATAAATATGATCCTCAGGCGCGCCCGGCTCTTCCTGCCGGTAACACTTTGCACTGAATTCACGTAACGGGTTGTCCTCCGTGTGCATGAATTTCACATAGACGACCCGATTATCCATTTGCTCCTGCGGATAGTACATCTCGACGGTGACCGTGACCGTGCCGCCGTTTTCGATGCTTACCGGAGAAACCGTGATGGACCGGATTTCGCCCTCTTCGGCCTCGGGGGCGTTCACCGGCGCAGGCGCGGAGAGCGTATTGCTCACCTTGGTAATTTCCTCAAGGTCCTCTGGGGTTTCCGGGTCCTCAAACGGACCAGCGCCGGGTTCCTCTCCGGGAGCTTCAGGCTGCTTCGGATCCCCTTTTCCGGGAACTTCCGGCCCGGCGGGCTTCAACTCTTCCGGCGGCGTTACAGGAGCCCCGGGCTCCACGGACGGAGGCAGCGCTGGTTCCTCCGGTGCGGATGGCGGCATGCCTCCGGGCTCAGACGGTTCGGCAGCAGCAGGGGGCTCCTGTTCCGCCGGGACTTCTGCAAACGCTGCAGTCAACGAGCCTAGCGCAAGTACGCAGGCCAGCAAAATTGCAAGGGACAGCTTTAACAGATGTTTCACGCAATACCCTCCTTGTTATCAGTCTCCGCCTCAAGTATAAGGTAGAAATTGGAGAAAGTCAATGATGCTTAAATGTATAATCCCTGTGCAGTATCCCTATGTATAGGGCACTTGTCAAAATGAAAAACTGGCCGTTTGCATAAATAATTTGAGAAAAACATGTGCGCGGCGTGAAGCGCCGCGCACATCATCAGGTAGCCCTATTTTTCTGAAGGAGCCTCGTCCGCGGCGTCGAAGAGCGCGAGCACGCCGTCCCAGTCGAGGTTGCGGATATGGTGGCGGAAGCGCCCCTCCGCGCGGGTGGAAACCTTCAGGTCGCATTTGCGGTCGCCGCGCTGGAGGATGCTCTGTCTGACGTTGACGAGCGCGATTTTATCAAACGAAAATACAACTGTGTGTAGATAATATAGATTTGAATAACGTAACGTATAATAATCTCCCTCTCGGGAAACCCCGGATGAGAGAAAATCCAAAATCCGGACGCCCAAAAACCAGAGGGCGGGCAGGGAGAGCATGAACCCGGCGAACCCGATCAGGCCGGTCCATTTGGGCAGCAGCCAGCAGGCCACGGCCGTGCCGGCGGGAATCAGGACGCAGGGCCAGAAGGGATCGATCAAAAACTTGAAGATGGCCCCGAGGTTGGGCTTGAGGGTGCGGGCGGAAACGGTATACTCGGGTAGCAGTCGGGAGAGGTGCTCGCGGGTCCTTTCGAGGCTGGAAAAAGGGATAACGGCCGACACGTCGGATTTGTCCTTGTTGAAGCCGATCGCGTTGAGGAAGACCGAATAACGCCCGAGCAGGCGGGTTAAAAGGCTCTGCCGGATGTCTACGAAGCTGATGTCGCGGGCGCGCAGGAAGTACTCCTTTTCCACAAGCACGCCGCCGCTGACGTGGAGGGAATCCCCGACACGGAGGGTGCAGAGGTTTTTTGTCTGCAGCAGGTTGATGAGGAAGGCGGCGAGCCAGCCGACGAGCAGCGCGATGGCCACGCCCGCCGCGATGGGCGGAAGGCCAAACGCGACGCGGCGGGAAAGCTCCTCAAAGGTGGCCAGCAGCAGGTCGGCCAGCTCCTGCCCGAGGATCTGGCCCGCCTGGGAGATAAAGGTCGAGATAAATACAATGCCAAGGAAGGAGTTGGAGGTAAAGAGGGAGAGGAACACAACCCCCGAAATCCGGGGACGGTAGGCGGCGCGGACCCCGCCGTCGGACTCTTCCGGAACGCCCCGGCAGAGGGAGAGGATCCGCGCGGCCTCCCGTTCGCCGACATAGAAGGTGATGTCGGCCTTGCCGGCGCCGCGGGCAATCGTATCCACCCGCAGCCGCGCGACCTTCAGCGGCCGCAGCCAGAATGGACGCATCGCCGCGCAGGTGCAGATCCGGTCCGAGGGGATAAAGGTTTCCCGCCTAAAGAATATACCAGAAGTATAAAATATGCCAGAATCGTCCATGTAGTATTCAAAACAATCCCACTTTTTCCAGGCGAGCAAAAAGATGAGCAGGACGGTCAGGATGTCCATCCACGCGCCCGAAACCCACGAAAGCAGGTCGCCCGTCAGTGCGGAGAGGAATCCGCGCGCCAGCGGGATGATCAGCAGGAAGAGAAAGCGGTAGAGAAAGGTCAGCATGGAGAAGGGATGGGCGTGGACGGCGGAGGCCTTACGCATCGGGAGGGCCCCCTTCCTCGTCGGCGGGGGTGAGGAACGCCTGCAGGCGGTCGGCGTCGGCGGGGGGCAGGCCGGGGATGTAGACGGAACTGCCCGCCGCATAGACAAAGAGGGAGCAGACTCCGAAAAGCCGTTCGAGGGGGGAGGAGGCGACGGACGCGTACTGGATGCTTGTTAAGGGAACCGCCTTTACACGCGTATAGATGACGCCGCAGTGGATGAGCAGGCAGCGGCGGTTGAAGCCATAGGAGAGCTTGCGGTATTTGATGGGATAATAGAATATGTAGAAATAGAGAAAAGCCGCCATCCAGGCAGCGGTAAAAAGCCACCACACCCAGTTGATGCGGGGCGAAAAGAAGGCGGAAAAAAAGGAGGGCACAAGCGCCACGAGGAGCAGGCGGATGCGCCACACCGTGAGGATCTGCAGGTCGGGTTTCTTTAAAAGCATGAGCGGACTCCATCCCGGCTTTTGGCAAAAAGCCTGAGCAAACAGATTTTCTTTCCGGCGGAGGACCCGCCGCGGAAACTGCGATACCTATATTATAATGGAAACGGCAGGGAAAAAACATCCCCTGCCGCAAAAAATGAAATACAAATAGTAATAAGAAAGATAAAATATACTGAATCAGCTGCAAAACAGGTGTGCGCCGATCCGTTTGATCACCGGCCGGGTGCGGATCCACTTGTTGGAGGTCTTGTCGGGGTTATAATAGTAGAGCGCGCCGCCCGACGGGTCGGAGCCGGCCAGCGCCTCGCGCGCGGCCTTGCGCGCCGATTCGGCGACCGCCTCGTTGATCTGCCCGTCGGTGATCGCGGTGAACGCGCCCGGCTGGTAGACGACGCCCGGGAGCGTGTCGGGGAAGGAGGGGTGTTCCACCCGGTTGAGCACCACCGCGCCCACCGCGACCTGTCCCTCAAACGGTTCGCCCCGCGCCTCCGCCGAGATGATGTTGGCCAGCAGCGCGATGTCGCTCTCCGAATAGCCGCCGCTTCCCCCCGTCTGCTGCGGGCTGGAGATGCCCATGGCCCGGAGCGTCGCGCTGCCCGCGATCCCGTCGACCGCCAGGCCGTTTTTCCTCTGGAAGTCCATGACGGCTTTTTTCGTCTGGACCCCGAAAATGCCGTCGACCTCACCGGAGTAATAGCCCCAGGTTTTGAGCTTCTGCTGGATCTGTCGCACCTCGTTGCCGCGCGAGCCCTGCTTGGAGAGAACGTCGGTTGTCCGCCACATGCGCGCGGCAAAGACGCCCAGGGCGATCAGCAGCAAAAGGGCAAGGGAAAAAGAGATGGTGCGGATGAGCAGGACCGGACGCGCATCCGCGCCGTGTTCTTTCGACATGGTGAAAACCTCCTTGCAGGCACGGGAAACGCCCGCGCCGCGGTTAGTTGCAGTATGCGCGCCGCGGGCCGGATTATGCGTTTCCGGGGGAAGAAAGGGGGCGGGAAGAGGCGGTGCGGGGACTTTTACGGGAAATTTGCGATTATTGAAAAAAAGTTTTACAAACCAGTTGACATCCCCGGTGTTCTATGGTATTATAACAAAGCTGTCCCGTGCGTCACATCCACAATTTGGACGGCACAGCACCTTGAAAAATGAACAACGAGAGAAGAGAAACGAGGAACCCAAGACGAAG
>NZ_CABUCJ010000079.1 GCF_902490045.1 uncultured Anaerotruncus sp. | reverse complement strand
AGCCCGCCCAGATGTTCGATCGTCTCCCGGCTGGGGGAGGAGCGGTTTTCCAGCCGCCCGCGCACTCCCTGGCAGCGGAAGGTGATGAGCTTGAGCCGGGTTTCGGCCGCCCGCGGCCCCAGCAGATCCGCGGCGCCCGCGATGACCGCTTCGGCGTCCACGAGGCCGTCGACGACCACGACGCGCATTTCCTCCAGCTTGCCGGCCTCGGAGAGGAAGGAGAGGTTCTTTTTGACGGCGGCGTTGTCCGCGCCGGTGAGCGCCCGGTGGACGGCGGGGTCCCAGCTTTTCACGTCGAGCATGACGCCGTCGCAGACCTCCATGAGCGCGGGATACCGCGAGAGGTCCGCCGTGCCGTTGCTGTCCATGAGGCAGGTGAGCCCCCGCTCCTTCGCGAGGGTGAAGAGCCCGGTCAGAAAGTCGGGGTAGAGGGAGCACTCCCCGCCCGAGACGGTGACGCCCCGGATGAAGGGGATGTTCCGGGAAACACGCTCCATCGCTTCCTCCGGCGTCATCCAGAGCACGCGCGGGGAAGCGTGGCGGGAGCAGGTGCGGATGCAGCTGTCGCACCAGGCGCAGAGCGCTTCATCCCAGACCACGCGCCCGTCCGCCATCGAGAGGGCGTCCGCCGGGCAGCCCGGCACGCAGTCGCCGCAGTTGACGCACATCCGCTGGGTCTCGGGATTGTGGCAGTAGGCGCAGGCGATGTTGCAGCCCTGCACAAAGATGGAGGTCCGGCTGCCCGGGCCGTCCACCGTGCTGAAGGGGATGATTCGGTTGACCGGAGCGGCGTTTTTCATGCCATCCGCACCTTGCGCTCGGCCAGCCGGTTCACGTCGTAGTTGGGCGCGCCGAGCTGCGTCGTGTTCTTGATGACGACCTCATGGTTGCGGTATTTCTCCATCTCGCTGCGCTTGACCAGGTAGCCGGTGATGCGCACGAGATCGGTGTCGGCCGAATAGAAGCTCATGTACTGCACGCCGGTCTGGAAAGCGCCCTTGACCACGTCGAGAAGCGCGGCCGGGTTCTGCGTCACATTGGAGGCGATAGGGAAGATGTCGCCCACGCCGGTGGGGAAATATTTGTGGAAGCGGGCGCAGTGGCGCAGGTGGTCGGAGAAGGAATCCGGCTCGCCGCCCACAGGGATACGCACGCCCGACGTGATGCCAAGGTCGGAATCGAGCCCCACCTGGGCGTGCAACAGGAATTTGTTGCCGGAGATGGGGGAGTAGGCCGCCGTGAAGGTGGGAACGATGCGCCCGATGGCGTCCATGATCCGCTGGCCGAGGTCGTCCGCCTCGGGATCGCGGCCGTAGACCTTCCCCCGGTCCGCCATCAGTACGTTGACGCACTCGGCCAGGCCGGTCACGCCGAACATGGGCAGGAAGCGGTCGCGGGAGAGCAGGCCCTCCTTCACGAGGAAGTTCGACTCGAAGAAGCCGGACTGCTCCACGATGAAGCGGATGCGCTCGTTCATGTAGTCGGCGATGAGGCCGAGGCATTCGGGCAGAAGCTCCCCGATGAACTGCTCCTCGTCCACCGCCTCCTTGACCAGCTCGGTCAGGGTGACGCGGGTGAGGGTATAGGCCCCGCCGCAGACCGGCAGGATGTTGTAGCAGCTGGCCACGCCGTAGCGGTCGAAGGGGACGCGGTTGGCCACATCGTTGCAGATGGCCGGGTTGGAGCAGGCGAGCGAACAGTCGATGGCCTGCTCCATATAGTCGTCGGGCGTGACGGCCGGGTCGTATTTGATGGTCATGTTCGGCACCGTGTTGGCGAGCTCCCGCTCCACCTTGAGGATCAGCCGTCCGGCCCTTGTGCCCTTGGGGCCGAGGTTGGCGTGGCAGAAGGAGTCGGTGATGGTGCGGTCGAGGTAGTTGAGGAAGAGGCGCAGCTTCTTGCAGACCTCCTCGTCGGAAAGCCCGTCGAGGAAGGGGTCGATGAGCGTGTCGAGGCTGCCCAGGTAGACCGGGAAATTGGTGATCGACGGCACGTGGCGGTAGAGGATCATCAGGGCGTTGAGCAGCTCGTCGAGGTCCCTGGGCGGGTCCACGCGCAAAAACGCGCTGCCGTTTTTGACGAACTTTTCGTAGTCGGGCAGGATGTAGCGCGGGCGGTAGGGCGCGCCGCCCTCGAAGAGGTCGTTGATGGTGCCCGTTTCGAAGAAATGTTTGGTGCGCGCGGGGATGTTCAGCACATCCAGCGAGTTCTCCGCCGCTTTCGCCAGCTGCATGAGCTTCTGCTCATGGGTGAGCTCGCGGGACGTCACGATTTTACGGATGTTTTCCAAATCAACCATAATCAAATCCTCCATTCATCCGATGTCGATATGTGAATTGTTTTGTTCCAAAGTCATCGCCCGATCCGCAGGGCCAGCTCTTTGCGCATCCGCTGCTCCTGCTGCGGCGAAACGGTAATCTTGCCGCGCCGCACGGTCAGGAACCCCTCCTGCTCCAGGCGGCGGATGCTGCGGTTGATGGTGCGCACGCAGAAGCCGGTTTCCTCGCAGATGGCCGCGCGGGTCATCTCCACGACAACCGGCTCCCCATCTCCGGCGGGGTTTTGCGTGCAGAAGCCGGTCAAAAACTGCAAAAGGCGGCTTTCGCTGTCCAGGAAGAGGAAGCTGCGCTCCCGGGCCGCCTGCAGCAGCAGGCTCCGCATGACCGACCGCACCCGGGAAAGCATGATGCCGCTGTCCGAAAGGATCCACTGCATATAGCAGGAGGCGGGCAGCCGCAGCAGGCGGCAGCGGGTCTTCGCCTGCACCTGCGCGAAGAAACGGTCGGCGCCGGAAAGCGCCTCGTATTCGCCGAAAAATTCGATCGCGTCGAAATCGGAGAAGGTGTAGGTGGCATAGCCGGGCTGGATGCCCGAGACGGTGACGCGCCCCTCGAGCAGCACGCAGACGGAGCCGCAGGGGTCGTCCTGGCGGATGATGAGCTCGCCCGCGCGGGCCTCGGCCGTCAGCACGGGGGCGTCGGACGGGAAGCCCGCGAAGAGCTTGCGCAGCCGGTCCGCCGCCGGCGTGGGTTCTGATTGTAGCCAGTCGGCAAACTGCATCCGTTCTCCGCTCCTCTCGACGCGGCCCCTTGGCCGGGAAGGCGGCGTTTTGCTGCCTTCCGCTCCTCCATGTTTATTATAGCAACGGTGAAAACGGAAAAAAAGGACACGAGTCCTTTTTCGGATTCTTTGTAGGCATGCACAGCAAGCAAGCGGAATTGCTGTGTGTTTTGACCAAGTAAACTGGAAAGTTCCGGACGGGAAAAGTGCAATTTGTCCTAAGCAGATGTTTTGTAGCCTGTGCCAAAAAAGAAAGCCAATATCTGCAAATTCTGAAAAAATTAGAAAGATTCGCTTTACATTTCGGGCGGCTGTGTTATACTGAAACCGTAATCAGTGGGACAAACTGCCCAATCGGAACCGGTGTTTTCCATCTTCGGCGCGCGGGTGCGGCGAGCGGAAAAGCCGGATTTTTTGTAGGCGGGACGGCGGCGGAAAGCCGCTGTCCATGCGGGAAAGGAAGCTGCTGAAATGGAGAAAACAGAGTTGGTCCGCCTGGCGATCGAGGCGCGGGAGAGCAGTTATTCCCCCTATTCGAACTTCCGCGTCGGCGCGGCCCTGCTCACCGCGGGCGGGAAGGTCTATCAGGGCTGCAACGTGGAAAACGCCTCCTACGGCGCGGCCATCTGCGCCGAGCGCAACGCCGCCCTGCGGGCGGTCTTCGAGGGGGAGCGGCGTTTTTCGGCGATTGCGGTTGTGGGCTGGCACCGCGACGCGAAGCCGGAGGAGCGCGGCTACGCCTTCCCCTGCGGCATCTGCCGGCAGTTCCTGCGGGAATTCGCGGAGCCGGGCATGAAGGTCTATGTGGCGGTGGGCGAAAAAGAGGGGGACATCCGGGAATATACGCTGGAGCAGCTGCTGCCCGAATCCTTCGGCCCCGAGGACCTGATTTGAGAACGGTTTGACCCTGCCGGTCTTCCGCCGGCAGATCAATGATAACGGAAAAAGGAGAAAATTATGAAAAAGACGAAATTACTGAGCACCATTCTGGCCATGATTCTTGTCGCCGGCATGCTTGCCGCGTGCGGCGGCGCCCCGGGGACCCCGTCCTCCACGGCGCCCTCCGAGGCGGCTCCCTCCGCGGCCGAGCCCGCTGAAGAGCCCGCGGGCGACGCCGCGCCGGCCGACGGAGCGTTTTCCGCCGCCATCGTCACCGACGTCGGCGGGATCAACGACCAGTCCTTCAACCAGTCCGCCTGGGAGGGGATGCAGCGCCTCGAGAGCGACAAGGGCGTCAAGATCAGCTTCCTCGAGTCCAAGAAGGACGCCGACTACGCGCCCAACCTGGACAAGGTCACCGACGACGCGCCCGACATCGTCTGGGGCATCGGCTTCCTGATGAAGGACGCCCTGGCCGCGGCCGCCGAGAGCTACCCCGACCAGCGCTACGCGCTGATCGACGACGTCTTTGAGGACGGCCAGTACCCGAACGCCATCGGCGTGCAGTTCCAGGCGGAGCAGTCCTCCTTCCTGGTCGGCTACATCGCCGCCCACAAGACCGAGACGAACCATGTGGGCTTCCTGCTCGGCATGGAGAGCCCGGTCATGGACCGCTTCAAATACGGCTATGAGGCCGGCGTGCGCTACGGCGCCAAGGAGCTCGGCAAGGAGATCCAGTACGACTTTGCGCTGGCCGAGAGCTTCAACGACACCGCGAAGGGCAAGGCCATGGCGCAGAAGATGTACACCGACGGCGCCGACGTGATCTTCCACGCGGCCGGCCAGACGGGCAGCGGCGCCATCGAGGCGGCCAAAGAGATGAACAAGATGGTTATCGGCGTCGACCTTGACCAGAACTTCCTGGCTCCCGACAACGTCATCACCTCCGCGCTGAAGAATGTCGGCAACGCTGTTTACGACGTCACCGAACGCATCATGAACGGCGAAGAGCTGGGCGGCACCAACGTCACCATGGGCCTGGCGGAAGGCGGCGTGGGCATCGCCCCCTCCTCCGATAAGCACCTGTCCGCCGAGCTGCTGGCCCAGGTGGACGAACTGCAGCAGCAGATCATTGACGGCGAGATCGTCGTCCCCTACACCCAGGAGGACTTCGACGCCTTCGTGGCCAACCTGTAAGATTCGCTTGTAGCGCGATTTGCCCGCGGGGGCGCAAGCTCCCGCGGGCCCAAAAGGGCTGTTACGGCAGACGGAACCCCGCGGGGGTTTCCTGCGGCAGCCCTTTTTCAGCCAGGGGGCGCGGGCGCGCGGCCCGGCCCGCCGCGGCCGGGACCCTGTGCAGATTCTTGTTGGCGAGGAGGCAGGTTATGGAAGCGGGAACCCCCCAGTACGCGGTCCAGATGAAGCGGATCTGCAAGTATTTCGGCAGCTTCTGCGCATTGGACCATGTGGATTTGAACGTCAAAAAAGGTACGATCCACGCGCTGCTCGGAGAGAACGGCGCGGGGAAATCCACGCTCATGAACATCCTGTACGGCTTCTACCGGGCGGACGAGGGGGAGATCCTCCTCAACGGGGAGCCGGTGGAGGTCAAAAACCCGAGCGTGGCCATCAAACACGGCATCGGCATGGTCCACCAGCATTTCATGCTGGTGGAGAATTTCACCGTCACACAGAATATCATGCTCGGCGCGGAGACCACAAAGGGCCTGGACGTGCTGGACCTCGAGACGGTCAAGGCGCAGATTCGGGAGCTCTCCGAACGGTACGGCCTCTATGTGGACCCCGACGCCAAAATTCAGGACGTTTCGGTGGGTATGCAGCAGAGGGTGGAGATCCTGAAGGCCCTTTACCGCGGCGTGGATATCCTGATCCTCGACGAGCCCACGGCGGTGCTGACCCCGCAGGAGATCGAGGAGCTGATCGAGATCATGCACCGCCTGGTCGGCGACGGCAAGACGGTCATCATCATCACCCACAAGCTGCGCGAGATCAAGCAGTCCTCCGACTACTGCACCATCATCCGGCGGGGCCACTATGTGGACACGGTGTCGGTGGCGGAGGAGAGCGAGGAGGACCTGGCCACGAAGATGGTTGGCCGGGAGGTCACGCTGCACATCGAAAAAAAGCCCGCCACGCCCGGTGACGTGGTGTTTTCCATCGAAGACCTCACCGTCAGGGACAACCGCGGCATCGAAAAGCTGCGCGGCCTCTCCCTGAACGTGCACAGGGGCGAGATCCTCGGCATTGCCGGCATCGACGGCAACGGCCAGAAGGAGCTTGTCGAGGCGATCACCTGCCTGACCCGCTGCGAGGGGGGCAGAATCGTGATCAACGGCGCCGAAATTCAGAACACGACGACGCGGAACGTGCTTGACCACGGCATCTGCACCATCCATGAGGACCGGCACAGGCGCGGGCTGGTGCTGAGCTTTTCGGTGGCGGAGAACATGGTGATCGAGAACTACCGCAAGCCCCCGTTTTCCAAGGGCATCGTGCTGAATTTCCCCAAAATCCAGGAGAACGCCCAGAAGCTCATCGGGGAGTTTGACGTGCGGCCCGCCGACTGCGCGCGGACCGAGGCGCGCGCCCTTTCAGGCGGCAATCAGCAGAAGGTGATCATCGCGCGCGAGGTCACCAACGACCCCGACCTGCTGATCGCGGTCCAGCCCACCCGCGGGCTCGACGTGGGCGCCATTGAATTCGTACATAAGTCGCTGGTGGAGCAGCGGGACCGCGGCAAGGCGGTGCTGCTCATCAGCCTGGAGCTTGACGAGGTCATGGACCTGTCCGACCGCATCAATGTGCTCTATAACGGCAGGATCGTCGGCGAGATGGACGCCGCGGGCGCCGATGAAAAGGAGATCGGACTGCTGATGGCGGGAGGGGGGAACCAGACATGAGGGATCGATTCGTCAGGCTGCTCAAGAAACCGATGACCGGGATCCTCGTTTCGGTCCTGGTTGGCTTCGTCGTCGGCGCGCTGGTGCTGGCGGCCGCCGGATACAACCCGCTGGAGGCCTATGGCGCGATGTTCGCCGGCATGTTCCGGAAGCCGAAATACGTCTCCCAGATCGTCATCAACGCCGTGCCGATCATCCTGACCGGCCTTTCCGTCTCCTTCGCCTACAAGAGCGGGCTCTTCAACATCGGCGCGGAGGGGCAGTACATGATCGGCACCGTGACCGCCGCGCTGGTGGGCCGCTATTTCCTGCTGCCGATGGGCGTCCACCCGGCGGCCGTCCTGCTGCTGGCCTTCCTGTTCGGCGGGCTGTTCGGCGGGCTGGCGGGATGGCTCAAGGCCAGGTTCGGCGTGCACGAGGTCATCTCCACCATCATGCTCAACTGGATCGCCCTCTACTTCAACAACTTCATCCTCACGCTGCCCGGAGTGAAAAAGCCCGGCTCCCAGGCCTCCTACGAGGTGGCGGATACGGCGAAGCTGCTTTTCCTGGGGGACTGGAAGAAGTCGGAGGCGGGCAAGGAGTTCATCAAGACGAACGCCTTCTGGGGCGATTTCCTGCGCACCGATTTGCACTGGGGCATTCTGCTTGCCCTTGTGGTCGTGCTGCTCGCCTGGTACTACCTCAACCGGACGACCAAGGGCTATGAGCTGCGCGCGGTCGGCGCCAATAAGGACGCCGCCGAATTTGCCGGCATCAGCGTCCGGAAGAACATGGTCATGGCCATGTTCATTTCCGGCGGCATCGCGGCGCTGGCGGGCGCCATCCAGATCCTCGGCACCAACCCCTTCCGCATCAGCGTGCTGCCGGTCACCGAGGGCTACGGCTGGGATGGCATCTCCGTCTCGCTGATCGCCAACAACAATCCGCTCGGCTGCGTGCTCTCCGGCCTGCTGTTCAGCGGACTCAAGTACGGGGGTGGTTCCATCCAGTCGGAAATCGGCGCGCCGAGCGAGATCATCAACATCATGATCGGCTCCATCGTCTTCTGCGTGGCGCTGGTCTCGATCTACCCGATGATCGCCGAACGGCTCAAGAGAAGGGGTGGTTCACATGTTGAATAACGTCCTGCTCGCCATCAACATCACCCTGATGTATTCGGCGCCCCTCATCTTCGCGGCGCTCGGCGGGGTCATCACCCAGCGCGCCGGCGTGGACAACATCGGCATCGAGGGCATGATGACGATCGGCGCGTTCGCCGCCACCGCGGTGGGCTACTTCACCGGAAGCCCGTGGCTCGGATTCCTGGTCGGCGGGCTGGCGGGGGCCGCCATGGCGGTGTTCCATGCGGTGGCCTCCATCCACCTGCAGGGCAACCAGACCATCTCCGGCGTTGCCATCAATTTCATCGGCCTCGGCCTGGCGCTCTTCCTGTCGCGGATGTTCTTTGACGGCGCGACCCAGACCCAGCCGGTGCCCCGGAAGCTGCCGAAAATCCTGTCGATGCTCGGGATGGACACCTCCAACCTGACCATCAACGCCATCAACATCGACATCACCGTGCCGATAGCCATCCTGCTGACCGCCGCCATGTGGTTCTTCCTCTACAAGACCAAATGGGGCCTCCGGGTGCTGGCCTGCGGCGAGCATCCCGCGGCGGCCGATTCCCTGGGCGTCAACATCTATGTGATCCGCTACGTCTGTTGCATCCTCTCGGGCCTCTTCGCCGGCTTCGGCGGCGCGGCCATGACGCTGGCGGTCGTCTCCAACTTCAGCCCGACGGTCATTTCCGGCCACGGCTTTATTGCGCTGGCCGCCGTGATCTTCGGCAAGTGGACCCCGCAGGGGGCGCTGCGCGCCTGCCTGCTCTTCGGCTTCGCCCAGGCGATGGTGGTCATGCTCGGCGGGATGGAGTACATCCCCTCCCAGCTGCTGGCCATGCTGCCCTATGTGCTGACGATGGTGGTGCTCGTGCTCTTCGTCGGCCGCTCGGAGGCCCCGAGGGCCAACGGCGTGCCCTACCGCAAGGGCGAGCGGTAATCCCGGCTTTCATAAGAAACGTCCCCGCGAAAGCGGGGGCGTTTTTTTTTCTTGACATTGCATGCGCGGCCTGCTAGAATATAAGCATAAGATTAATTAAATAAGCAATTGTTTAAGGAGTGGGGAGCATGATCACGGAACGCGAGCGGCAGATTCTGCGCTGGATAGAGGATAACCCGCTGATTTCCCAGCAGGAGCTGGCCGCGCGGGCCGGGATCGCCCGTTCGTCGGTGGCGGTGCACATCTCCAACCTGATGAAGAAGGGCTTCATCCAGGGCAAGGGCTACCTGCTTCAGAAAAATCCCTACATTGTGGTGGTGGGCGGCGCCAACATGGACATCAGCGGCCGCCCGGACGCCCCGCTCGTGGCGCAGGATTCCAACCCCGGCAAGGTGCGGCTGTCGCCGGGCGGGGTGGCGCGCAACATCGCCCACAACCTTGCGCTGCTGGGGGAGGACGTCAAGCTCATCACCGCCTTCGGGGACGACTCCCACGCCAATCAGCTTGCCGAGGGCTGCCGCCGGCTGGGGATCGATGTGAACGACACCCTGACCGTGCCGGGCGGGACGACCTCCACCTATCTGTTCATCGCCGACCACACCGGCGAGATGCAGCTCGCGATCAACGAGATGGACATCTATGAGGAGCTTACGCCGCGCTTTTTCGAGAGCAAGATGGACCTCATCAACCGCGCGAGCCTGTGCATCATGGACACCAACCTGCCGGAGGAGAGCCTGCGCTTTCTGGCGGAGAACTGCCGCTGCCCGCTCTTTGCCGACACCGTCTCGACAGTCAAGGCGAAAAAGCTGGCCGGGCTTTTCTACAGGATCCACACGATCAAGCCCAACCTCCTCGAGGCGCAGCTTTTGACCGGCGTCGAGATCCGCGACGAGGATTCGCTCCGCCGCGCCGCCCGCCGCTTTTTGGACATGGGGGTCGAGCAGGTGTTCCTCTCCCTCGGCGCCAGGGGCGTTTTCTGCGCCGACCGCCACGAGCAGTTCCACCTGCCCGCCTATCCCTCCCACATGGTCAACAGCACCGGCGCCGGCGACAGCTTCATGGCGGCGCTCGCCTGGAGCTGGCGGCAGGGCTTTTCGATGCGGGACTGCGCCAAGGCCGGTCTGGCCGCGGCCGGCATCTGCATCGAGAGCGCGGAGACGATCAGCCCGCGCATCAGCGCGGAATCCATTCTGGCAATCACGGGGGCGCCCTCACCGGTCCCCGCTGAATAAATCAAATCGACGAGAAGGAGTGTCCGTATCATGAACCGTCTTGAAAAATACCTCGAAGTTTCCCCCCGCGTCCGGGAGGCCCTCGACAACAACCGTCCGGTGGTCGCGCTGGAGTCCACCATCATCTCCCACGGCATGCCCTATCCGCGCAACGTCGAAACCGCCCTCAAGGTGGAGGAGGTCGTCCGGAGCTGCGGCGCCGAACCCGCGACGGTGGCCGTCATCGGCGGCAGGCTGAAGGTGGGCATCTCGGAGGAGGAGATCACCCATCTGGGCAAGAAGGGGCTCGGCGTCACCAAGGCCAGCCGCCGCGATCTGCCCGTGCTCTGCGCCCGCGGCGAGGACGGCGCCACCACGGTGGCCGCCACGATGATCCTCTCCGCGCTGGCGGGAGTCCGGGTCTTTGCCACCGGCGGCGTGGGCGGCGTGCACCGCGGCGCCGAGACGACGATGGACATCTCCGCCGACCTGGAGGAGCTGGCCGAGACCCCCGTCATGGTGGTCTGCGCCGGCGCAAAGTCGATTCTCGACCTCGGGCTCACGCTCGAATACCTCGAGACCAAGGGCGTTGCCGTTCTTGGCTACCAGACGGAGGAACTTCCCGCCTTCTATACGCGCAAGAGCGGCTTCAAGGTCGATTACCGCATGGACACCCCCGAGGAGATCGCCGCGGCGTTTTCAGCCAAGGAGGACCTGGGACTCCGGGGAGGCATGCTGGTCACCAACCCCATCCCCGAGCAGTACGCCATGGACCACGACTACATCTCCCGCACCATCGAGGACGCCTGTGCCGAGGCCGCGCAGAAGGGCGTAAAGGGCAAGGAGCTGACCCCCTTCCTGCTCGACCGGATCCAGCAGATTACCGGCGGCAAGAGCCTGGAGGCCAACATCGAGCTCGTGTACAACAACGCGCGTCTGGCCTCGCGGATTGCAGTGGAGCTCTGCAAAAAGTAAGGGTGGGGTTTGCCGCCTGTGAGCGGCGCAGTTGCCGGGTCTCGTCCCGGCGGCGGTTTTGGATTTTCCGCCCAGAGGCCGGAGGGCTTGCCGGTGATCGAGCGGCGGCGGTTTTAGATTTTCCGCCCAGCGGGCGGAGTGCTTTTTTACGCACCCCTTCGGGGTGCTTTAGATGTGCCGCCTGCGGCGGCGG
>NZ_CABUCJ010000078.1 GCF_902490045.1 uncultured Anaerotruncus sp. | reverse complement strand
GCGTCGAGCTCGGCGCGCACCGCGCCGAGCGCCGCCGCCCGCCCCTGCTGCTGCGCAGCCCGGGCGAGCCCGGGCTCCCGGAGCAGCTCGTCCACCTGCGGGATCGCCCGCAGCAGCGCCGTCCTGTCGTCCATGCCGCGCCCTCCTATCCGTTCAAAATGCGTCCGATCGCATCGGCCGCGTAATCGATCTCTTCCTCCGTGTTCCAATATCCGAAGGAGAACCGCACCGTCCCCTGCGGATAGGTCCCGAGCGTCCGGTGCGCGTTTGGGGCGCAGTGCAGGCCGCAGCGGGTCATGACGCCGTATTCACTGTCGAGACGGAAGGCGATCTCCGCGTTGTCCCTGCCGGGGAAGTCGAGGGAGACGACCGCCGTGCGCCCTTCCGCCGTCCGGGGGCCGGCGACGCGGATGCGGTCGTCCCCCGCGGCCGCCGCGAGGAACCGCGCGGTCAGCGCCTGCTCCCGCGCGCGGATGGTCCCGATCCCCGTCTCCTCCAGAAAGCCGAGGGCCGCGTGCAGTCCGTAGATGCCCGGAAGGTTCAAGGTACCCGCCTCGAATCGGTCGGGCAGCGGCCCGGGCACCGTCTCGAGGTGGGAAAAGCTGCCCGTCCCGCCCGAAATGAGCGGGGTCAGCTCCTTTTCAAATTCATCGGTGATGAGGAATCCCCCCGTTCCCTGCGGGCCGAGCAGCCCCTTGTGCCCGGTGAACGCGAGCGCGTCGGCGCCCATCGAGGCCATGTCGATGGATTCCGCCCCGGCGGTCTGCGCGCAGTCGACGACAAAGCGCAGCCCATGCGCGCGGCAGAACGCCCCCACCCGCGCGACCGGCTGGATGGTGCCCGCGACGTTGGACGCGTGGGTCAGGACGACGGCGCGGGTGTTGGGGCGGACAAGTCCGTCGAGCGCGTCCAGGCAAAGGGCTCCCTCCCCGTCGCAGGGGATGCGGTCGAACGCCACGCCCGTCTGTGCAAGCTGCACGACCGGGCGCATGACCGCGTTATGCTCCACCGCGCTCACGAGGACATGGTCGCCGGGGCGCAGGAAGCCCTTGAGGATCATGTTGAGCGCCTCGGTGACATTGAGGGTGAAGATGACGTTTCGCGGGTCGGGGCCGCCCAGCAGGGCGCAGAGCCGCTCGCGCGCGGCAAGCACCGTCCCGGCGGCCTCGTAGGCGGAGGCGTACCCGCCGCGGCCAACGTTGCTGCCGATCCGTTCCATATACGCCACCATCGCGGACACGACCGCGGGCGGCTTGGGGAAGGAGGTCGCCGCGTGGTCGAAATATACCTTCTGCATCTCCTGGGGCCTCCTTTTCGGATTCTGGCTTCTATTGTACGCCACTTTTCCCTCTCGCGCCATATTTATAGACGATATCTATAAATACCGTTAATTTATTCAAATTTGTGATTTCCATATGCCAAGTCTTTGTTCTATAATAACAAAAGAGACGCACGTGCAAATCAAAACGATTTTGAGGTGTTGGCATTGAAGGAGAAACGCAAAATCATCCTCGCCGGCGCGGTCATCGGCGTCATCGCTGCCGCGCTCGTCTGGTTCGGAAATCCGAAAAACATGGGCTTCTGCATCGCCTGCTTTATCCGCGACACCGCCGGCGCGGTCGGGATGCACCAGGCGGCGGCCGTCCAGTACATCCGTCCCGAAATCATCGGGCTCGTGCTCGGCGCGCTCATCGTCTCGGTCGCGAAAAAGGAATTTCTCCCCCGCGGAGGCTCCTCCCCGATGACCCGTTTCGTGCTCGGCGCGTTCGTCATGATCACCGCGCTCGTCTTCCTCGGCTGTCCGCTGCGCATGGTGCTGCGGATCGCCGGCGGCGACCTCAACGCCATCGTCGGGCTCGCCGGCTTCGCGCTCGGCATCCTCTGCGGCGTGCAGTTCCTCAAACGCGGCTACAGCCTGAAGCGCACCTACACCCTGCCCGCCGTCGACGGCGTCTGGCTGCCGGTCGTCCAGGTCGCGCTCTTCGGCCTGCTCTGCGCCGCGCCCGCGTTCATCCTCTTCAGCGAAACAGGCCCGGGCTCGATGCGCGCCCCCGTCTGGATCTCCCTCATCGCCGGACTGATCGTCGGCGCGCTCGCGCAGCGCACCCGGCTCTGCATGGTCGGCGGCATCCGTGACGTCCTGCTCTTTCGGGACTGGACGCTGCTCTCCGGCTTTATCGCCATCCTCGCCGCCGCGCTCGCCGGCAACCTCCTGCTGAACGCCCTGTTCGGCGGCTACTTCAGCCTCGGCTTCATGGGCCAGCCGGTCGCCCACGTCGACGGCGTCTGGAACTTCCTCTCGATGGCCGCCGTCGGGCTCGGCTCGGTCATGCTGGGCGGCTGTCCGCTCCGCCAGCTCATCCTCGCGGGCGAGGGCAACTCCGATTCCGCCGTCACCGTCGCCGGCTACTTTGTCGGCGCGGCGTTCGCCCACAATTTCGGCCTCGCTTCCGCCGCCACCGCGGTGGCCGAGGATGGGACCGTCACCGGCGGCCCGACCGCCGCCGGGAAGCTCTTCACCATAATCGCACTCGTCGTCCTGCTCGCCGTCGCCTTCCTCAATACGAAGGCTTCGGCCGCGGCGCGCGCAAAAGAGCCCCAGCGGGCATAAAAGGAGGAATTTTCATGGCACAGACCATCGACGCGCGCGGGCTCTCCTGCCCGCAGCCGGTCGTCCTGACAAAAAACGCGCTTGACAAGGCCCCCTCCTCCTGCGAGGTGCTGGTGGACAATCCCACCGCGCGGGAGAACGTCACCCGCTACGCCGAACGCGCGGGCTACCGCGTCTCCGTCTCGGCGGAGGGGGAGGACTTCCGCCTGACCCTCGCGAAATAACCGCCCCACATTCGATCCGCCGGGAGGGAACCCCTTTGCACGACTATATCGCGACCTTTTTCACCCACTATGACGCGCTCCGGTTCGCAAACGACCTGCGCGGACGGGGAACCGCGGTACGGCTTTCCCCCGTGCCGCGGAGCCTGAGCTCCTCCTGCGGGACCTGCGCCCGTTTCGCCTTTGAGGGCGAAGAGCGGGAACTGGACCGCGCGGGGCTCGAGCAGCTCGTGCGAACGGATTCCGGCCGGTACCTTCCGGTCATCGACAACCGATAATACGTCACTCCAATTTGCATATCCTGCCACACGGAAGGGCCGCCCCAATGGGGCGGCCCTTCCGTCCTCCCAACTTCCCCGTCGTTCCGGGAGACGCCCGCCATCTTCCCCCGAACGCCACCCCGCCGCACGGCCGGCGCCCAACGCTCCGGGAAGCGCCCCGCCTGAACCAAAAGTTCTTTTCCGCTTTCTTTCAAGAAAGCGGCAAAAGAAAACGCCGCCCGTCCGGGCGGCGCTTCTTTTCCACGTCCCTCTCGAAAACGCGGGCCGCCCGCGGGGGCAAGAATCCCGCGGGCGGCGAAAGGAGGGTATCAACAGATGGAGCGAAGTCAGCGAATGATGGTGCCGGTCTTTCCGGCGATGCCGTCCTTGGCCTTTTCCAGCAGGGTGATCAGCGCGTAGCGGTCCGGCTTGGACTCGGCGAACTGGAGGGCGGCCTGCACCTTCGGGAGCATCGAGCCGGGGGCGAAGTGGCCCTCGGAGATGAGCTGCCGGGCGCGTTCGGGAGTGAGCTCGTCGAGCCACTCCTGGTTGGGCTTTCCGAAATTGATGGCGACCTTTTCGACCGCCGTGAGGATGATCAGGCAATCCGCGTCGACCGACTCGGCCAGACGCGCGCTGCAGAAGTCCTTGTCGATGACGGCGGGCACGCCCTTGAGGTGGTTGCCCTCCGTCTCCATGACGGGGATGCCGCCGCCGCCCGCCGCGACGACCACCTGCCCCGCGTCGACGAGGGTGCGGATCGTCTCGATCTCGACGATGTGCTGCGGGCGGGGGGAGGCCACGACGCGGCCCCGCGTCCTCCATAACGGTGTAGCCCTTTTCAGCGGCCAGCTTTTTGGCCGCCTCTTCGGTCATGAAGCTGCCGATCGGCTTGGTCGGCTTTTTGAAGGCGGGGTCCTCAGGGTCGACGACGACCTGGGTGATGAGCGTCGAAACGGGCTTGTGGATGCCGCGGTCGAGCAGCTCCTCCCGCAGGGCGTTCTGGAGGTCGTAGCCGATGTAGCCCTGGCTCATCGCGCCGCACACCGACAGCGGAATCGGATACTGTTTGGGGTCGATCGTGTTGAGGGAGGCCATCGCCTTCTGGATCATCCCGACCTGCGGACCGTTGCCGTGGGAGATGACGACCTCGTGTCCCTCTTCGATCAAGTCAACGATCGCCTTGGAGGTCTGCCTGACCGCGATCATCTGTTCGGGCAGGTTGTTGCCGAGCGCGTTGCCGCCCAGAGCGATGACGATTCTCTTTCCCATACCAAATTACCACCTTTTCATAATATCGGCTCAAGCCGGCGGCGCCGGCATATTGTGACGTCGGTCCCGGGTAACGCGCTCCCCGGGACGCCGCAAAGGCGGAATCCGTACCGCTGCGGGCGGGGCCGCGCGCCTCTTACTTGGTCCAGCGGGGGGTGCCGCGCTCCTCGAGCGCCTTGAGGACCGCCTGCGGATCCCTGACCTTCGAAAGGAAGATCATCGCCGCGATGACGTAGGGCTTGAAGGATGCCTCCTTGTAGAGCGGGGTGCGGTAGCGGTCGAACACCGAGGCCTCGACCTCGCCGTCCTCACAGGAGACGCCGTTGATGTCGGCGGGCAGGCAGTGCAGGTAGAGCGCCTTACCGTCCTTCGTGGTCTTCATCAGCTCCTCGGTGCAGCACCAGTCCTTGTGGTTGGCGTTCTGCGCGAGCAGCTCCTTTTCGAGCTTCCGGATGCCCTCCGAGTCGCCCTCGCCGTAGAGGTTGGTGCGCTTTTCCATCGCGGCGAAGGGGGCCCAGCTCTTCGGATAGACGATGTCCGCGCCCTGGAAGGCGTCGGCCATCGAGTTGGTCTTGCGGTAGGTGCCGCCCGACGCGGCGGCGTTATTTTTGGCGACCTCCTCGACCTCGGGCATGACCTCGTAGCCCTCGGGATGGGCCAGCACGACGTCCATGCCGAAGCGGGTCATCAGGCCGATGACGCCCTGCGGCACCGAAAGGGGCTTGCCGTAGGAGGGGCTGTAGGCCCAGGTCATCGCGACCTTTTTCCCCTTGAGGTTCTCCACGCCGCCGAAGTGGTGGATGATGTGGAGCATATCCGCCATGCACTGGGTCGGGTGGTCGATATCGCACTGGAGGTTGACAAGGGTCGGGATCTGCTCGAGCACGCCGTCCTGGTAGCCCTCGCGGACCGATTTGGACACCTCGTGCATGTAGGCGTTGCCCTTGCCGATGTACATGTCGTCGCGGATGCCGATGACGTCCGCCATGAAGGAGATCATGTTCGCCGTCTCGCGGACGGTCTCGCCGTGCGCGATCTGGGATTTGCCCTCGTCAAGGTCCTGCACCTCGAGGCCCAGCAGGTTGCAGGCGGAGGCGAAGGAGAAGCGGGTGCGGGTGGAGTTGTCGCGGAAGAGGGAGATGCCCAGCCCGCTCTCAAAAATCTTCGTGGAGATGTTCTGCTCGCGCATATAGCGCAGCGCGTCGGCGACGGTGAAGACCGCCTCGAGCTCGTCGTCCGTCTTCTCCCAGGTGAGGAAGAAGTCGTTCATGTACATCTCTTTGAAGTTGAGTTTGTTGAGTTTGTCGATATAGGCCTGTAATTTCTGATCCATAGCTGTAACTCCTTCACAAATGTTTACTGAATTTGAATGGTTTTCAGAAATCGGCCAATCCTATATGCAATTTTAACGAATATCTTCCTCTACAGCATACATGAATTGGCGATTGATTGCAAGTTCTCCGACTGTATTTGTTCGTCTCCACCGCAAATTTGTGCATTTTCACTCCGAAGCGGTAAGCGAAAAAACCAAAATTTATTGTGGTTTATTCACAATAACAGGTGGGAAGCGCCGCGTAAACCGCCGCGCAGCGGACGAGATCGTCCTTCCAGGTCATCTCGTTGGGGGCGTGCGCCTGCGCCTCCGCGCCCGGGCCGAACCCGATGCAGGGGATGCCGTTGCGGCCCATGATCGACACGCCGTTGGTCGAGAAGGTCCACTTGTCGGTCAGCGGGCGGGCCCTGCGCATCTCCTCGTTGGCGGGCGCGCCCACGCGGCTGTCGCCGTAGAGGCCCTTGTAGGCCGCCTCCATCGCTTTGGTGACCCTGTGGTCCTCGGGGATGACCCATGTCGGGAAATAGCACTCGATCGGATAGGTGAGCCCCGTCCAGGAGGGGCGCTCGTAGTTGTACATGCTCACCTTGACGTCGCCGCCGTACTTTTTGACGGCAGGCAGGTTCCGGATTTCCTCGAGGCAGCTCTCCCACGTCTCGCCCGCGGTCATGCGGCGGTCGAGCGACACGGCGCAGGAGTCCGCTACCGCGCAGCGCGACGGCGAGGTAAAGAAGATCTCCGACACCGTCACGGTGCCGCGGCCGAGGAAGCGGGCTTCCTTCCACTCGGAGTTGTACGCCTCGTCGAGCATCTTCACGAGGCCCTTGATCTCCGTGCCGGCCGCCGCGTCGTTCTCGTTGAGGGCGCGCACGTCCTGGAGGATGTCGGCCATCTTGTAGATCGCGTTGTCTCCGCGCTCGGGCGCCGAGCCGTGGCAGGAGACGCCCTTGACGTCGATGCGGATTTCCATGCGGCCCCGCTGCCCGCGGTAGATGCCGCCGTCGGTCGGCTCGGTGGAGACGACGAACGCGGGACGGACGTGGTCCTCCTTGACGATGTACTCCCAGCAGAGGCCGTCGCAGTCCTCCTCCTGCACCGTTCCGGTGACGAGGACCCTGTATTTGTCGTTCAAAAGGCCGAGGTCCTTCATGATCTTCGCGCCGTAGACCGCGGACACGATGCCGCCCATCTGGTCGGAGGTGCCGCGGCCGCCGATCTCGAGGTCGTTCTCATAGCCCTCGTAGGGGTCGAAGTTCCAGTTGTCGCGGTTGCCGACGCCCACCGTGTCGATGTGCGCGTCAAACCCGATCAGCGTTTCACCCGCGCCCATGTAGCCGAGCACGTTGCCCATCGGGTCGATGACCACCTCGTCGAACCCGACCTTCTCCATCTCCTCCTTGATGCGCAGGATGTGGCCCTTTTCGCCGCAGCTCTCGCCCGGGATCGCCACCAAATCCCGCAAGAACCTGGTCATGTCCGCGCGGTATCCCCGCGCCGCCTCGTTGATCTTCGTGAAATCCATCGTCGTTTCCTCCTTTTAACATGCGGTCTGGCTCAAATATAACGTTGGGACGCTTTTTTCTCTTGTATAAAAGCGTTGCAAAAAATGCGCCTGAAGGATCAGGGATCTTGCGCCCTGCGGGGCGCGCGTCGGGGCCCCGCCCCGGCGCCCCTCCGCCTTTTGAAAAAGGCGGGCGAAAACTTTAATCCCGGCAGGACGGGTTCGCGCCGTTCCAGACGACCCTCCGGTAGTTCTCCGGGTCGGTGTCCCCCTCG
Organism: uncultured Anaerotruncus sp.; assembly: GCF_902490045.1. Taxonomy (GTDB): domain Bacteria; phylum Bacillota; class Clostridia; order Oscillospirales; family Ruminococcaceae; genus Anaerotruncus. The sequence continues at coordinate 3,993 of NZ_CABUCJ010000078.1, read as the reverse complement.
GTGGAGAAGATCAGCACCTTCGAGTCCTTCCCGAGCCCGATCGCCTCGCGCAGCTCGCGGTAGGCATTGTCCTCCATCAGCGCGGCCGCCAGACCCATGCCGACCGCCCCGCTCTCCCCCGAGACGACCTGCGGGTCGCCCTTGCAGGGGGCGCCGAGCATCCGCATCCCCTTGGCCGCGACCCAGTCGGGACAGGAGACGAAAAAGCCCGCGTGGTTGCGCAGGATCTCCCACGAGATCGTGTTCGGCTCACCGCACGCGAGCCCCGCCATGATCGTCTGTAAATCGCCGCCCACGATGCGCGGTTTGCCGTCCGCCGCGACCGCGCCCTTATAGAGGCAGTCGGCGGCCTGCGCCTCCATGACGACCGTCGTCGGTGCGTTGTCCGGGAAGAGGTTCGCAAAGTAGCCCTGGACCGCGCCCGCCAGCGAGCCGACGCCCGCCTGGATGAAGATGTGGGTCGGCCGGTCGACGCCCGCCTCGCGGAGCTGTTCGGCCGCCTCCGACGCCATCGTGCCGTAGCCCTGCATGATCCACGCCGGGATTTCCTCGTAGCCCTCCCACGCGGTGTCCTGCACGACCACCCCGCGCGGGGTCGCGGCGGCTTCCGCAGCCGCCATGCGCACGCAGTCGTCGTAGTTGACCTCTTCGATCGTCACCTGCGCGCCCTCTTTTGCAATGTTGTCGAAGCGGGTTTTGGTGCTCCCCTTCGGCATATGTACGACCGCCCTCTGCCCGAGCTTGTTGGCCGCCCACGCGACGCCCCGTCCGTGGTTGCCGTCGGTCGCGGTGAAGAAGGTCGCCTGCCCGAACTCGTCCCGCAGCTTTTGAGAGGTGAGGTACTCGTAGGTCATCTCCGACACGTCCCGGCCGAGCTCCCCGGCGATATAGCGCGCCATCGCGAACGACCCGCCCAGCACCTTGAAGGCGTTGAGGCCGAAGCGGTAGGACTCATCCTTGACGAAGAAGCCCCCCAGCCCGAGCTGCGCCGCCATCCGGTCCAGCCGCGCCAGCGGCGTCACCGAATACTGCGGGAAGCTCTGGTGGAATCTGCGCGCCTTCGCCACGTTCTCGAGCGCCATGACCGACAGCTCCCGGTCGTCCCCCTTCGGCATCCGGTTCGCCGCCCATTTGATCTGTTCCATGCTCTGCTCTCCTCCTGTTAAAACGGTCTTTCGGGGCAAGTATGACTTTTGTTCTTAACCCCATCATAGCACAGGAAACAGGCAAGTCAATAGGTTTTCTTAAAAAAATTTGTTTTACCTAAAAATTTTTTAGAATTTGTCGAAATTGCCTATTGCTTTTCCACCATCAGAATGATAAACTTAGGATGGATTTATAAAAGTATTACTTATTTTTCGACATTCAGCGGAATTCGGATGGAGGACGGTACGATGGTTACAATGACGGTCAACGGCAGACAGGTGGTCTCCGAAAAGGACGAAAAGCTCCTCACCTTCCTGCGCGAGACGCTCGGGCTCACCTCGGTCAAAAACGGCTGCTCGGAGGGCGCCTGCGGCACCTGCATGATCCTGGTGGACGGCAGGGCCACCAAGGCCTGCGTCCTCAAAACCTCCAAATGCGCCGGGAAATCGATCGTCACCTGCGAGGGGCTCACCCCGCGCGAGCGGGAGGTCTACGCCTACGCCTTCACCCACTGCGGCGCGGTCCAGTGCGGCTTCTGTACCCCCGGCATGGTTATGAGCGCCAAGGGCCTCCTCGACGCCGTGCCCGATCCGGCCCGCGCGCAGGTCAAGGAGGCGCTCAAAAACAACATCTGCCGCTGCACCGGCTACAAAAAGATCGAGGAGGCGGTGCTGCTGGCCGCAAAGCTCCTCCGCGAGGATTCCCCCGTCCCCGCCTGCACCTTCACCGGCAGGGTGGGCGAAAGCCTGCCCCGCGTCGACGCGCCCGCCAAGGCGGTGGGCGACGCGGAATATGTCGACGACATGCGCGTCGAGGGGCTCTGCTACGGCAGCGCCGTGCGCAGCGCCTATCCGCGTGCGCGGGTGCTCTCGATCGACGCGGAGGAGGCGCGGGCGCTGCCCGGCGTCGTCGCCCTGCTCACCGCCGCCGACCTGCCCGGGAAGCCCAGGGTCGGCCACCTCAAAAAGGATTACGACGTGCTCATCCCCGTCGGCGGGATCACCCACTTCCTCGGGGACGCGGTCGCGCTCGTCGCGGCAGAGGACCGCGAAACGCTCGAACGGGCGAAGGCCCTCGTCAAGGTGGAGTACGAGGAGCTGCCCGGCGTCTTCTCCCCCGCCGAGGCGATGGCCCCCGGCGCGCCGCTCGTGCATGGGGAGACCCCCGGCAATCTGCTTGCTCACGAGCATCTGGTGCGCGGCAACGCCGACGAGGCGATCCGCCGCTCCAAATACGTGGTGACCACCCGCTACTCCACCCCGCCGACCGAGCACGCCTTCCTCGAGACCGAGACGGCGCTCGCGATGCCCGACGGGGACGGGATCGTCGTCTATTCGGCCGACCAGGGCGTCTACCAGACCAAAAAGGAGTGCGCCGAGGCGACCGGCCTGCCGCCCGAAAAGGTGCGGGTCGTCGCCAAAATGGTGGGCGGCGGCTTCGGCGGCAAGGAGGACATGAGCGTCCAGCACCACGCCGCCCTGCTCGCGCTGGCGGCCCGGCGACCCGTCAAGGTCGCGCTGACCCGCAGGGAAAGCATCCTCATCCACCCCAAGCGGCACGCCTTTGAGATGGAGTTCACGACCGCCTGCGACGAGAACGGCCGCCTCACCGCGATGAAGGCGTCGCTCGTCTCCGACACGGGCGCCTACGCCTCGCTGGGAGGTCCGGTGCTCCAGCGCGCCTGTACCCACGCGGCCGGCCCCTACAACTACCAGGACATCGAGATCGACGGGAAGGCCTACTACACCAACAACCCGCCCGCGGGGGCCTTCCGCGGCTTCGGCGTGACGCAGAGCTGCTTTGCCACCGAGTGCAACCTCAACCTGCTCGCCGAAAAGGTTGGCATCTCCCCGTGGGAGATCCGCTACCGCAACGCCATCCGGCCGGGGCAGGTGCTCCCCAACGGGCAGATCGCCGACGAGACGACCGCCGCCGTCGAGACGCTCCTGGCGGTGAAGCCCTACTACGACGCGCACCCCAAGGCGGGTATCGCCTGCGCGATCAAAAACAGCGGACTCGGCGTTGGCATCCCCGACACGGGGCGCTGCCGCCTGCTCGTGAAGGACGGCCGGGTGCAGATCCACACCTCCGCCGCCTGCATCGGGCAGGGCATGGGCACCGTCGTCACCCAGATCGTCTGCGACGTGACCGGGCTTCCTCTTAACCGGGTAGCTTACCAGGCCCCCGACACCGCCCTCGCGCCCGACGCGGGCAATACGACCGCCTCCCGCCAGACCCTCTTCACCGGGGAGGCCGCGCGGCAGGCCGCGCTCCAGCTGGCAGCCGCGCTCGGCGATTTCTCCCTCGACGCGCTCGAGGGCCGGGAATTCACCGCGGAATACCTCGGCGTGACCGATAAGCTGGGTTCCGACAAACCCAATCCCGTCAGCCACATCGCCTACGGCTACGCGACCCACCTCGTCGACCTCGACGAAAACGGCCGCATCCGCAAGGTGATCGCCGCGCACGATGTCGGGCAGGCGATCAACCCGGTCAGCGTCGAGGGGCAGATCGAGGGCGGCGTGGTCATGAGCCTCGGCTACGCGCTCACCGAGGATTTCCCGCTCGACCACGGCAGGCCCACCGCCAAATTCGGCACCCTCGGGCTCTTTAAGGCGACCGAGACCCCCGACGTCGAGGCGGTCATCGTCGAGGGCCCCGCCAAATCCGAGCTCGCACGCGGCGCCAAGGGCATCGGCGAAATCGCGTCGATCCCGACCGCGCCCGCCGTCCAGCTCGCCTACTACAACTTCGACGGCAAATTCCGCACCAGGCTCCCGCTCGAGGACACCCCCTACAGCCGCAAAAAATAAAACGCGCCGCAAGGCGCGGAGAAGGCCCCGCCCC
>NZ_CABUCJ010000077.1 GCF_902490045.1 uncultured Anaerotruncus sp. | reverse complement strand
GGCGCCGCCGACTTTGGCCGAAGGCCAACCGGAGGCGGCGCGGGGGTCAAGGGGGCGCAGCCCCCTGCGGTTTCTTTCCCCTATTTCTTGTCCGTACAAGAAATAGGGTCGCCGCCGGTCGACTACCGGCAAACCCTCCGGCCTCCGGGCGGAAAATCTAAGGCGGCCTGTACCCCGGCGCCCGCGGGTGAGGCTCCTTCCGGTCGGTGAGGTCAAGCAGGTAATCGGTGCTGGTGCCGTAGTAGTCGGCAAGCATCTCGATGTGATGGACCCGGATGCCGCCGCGGCGCTCATAGCGGCTGTAAGTTCCGGGGGAAACGTGAATGACGGCTGCGGCTTGGCGGAGCGTCAGGCCGCGCTCCAGACGGATTTCTTTCAAATGCTGATATACGATATGCTTCATAATTATCACCCGGCGTCATCATAGCATAGAGCCGGGAGGATGTGCCGCAAAAGAAACATATCTGTGTCTTTCCATTAAATAAAAGGAACCGGCCGAAAGGCCGGTTCCTTTTATTTCACGTTTATAAGAATTGGATTTTCCAGCACCCCGACGACGTCGAGCGTCTTGGGATCGACGGCACTGAGATAGACGGTGCCCTGGTGCTCGCCGGAGGCGAGCGGCTGCTGAAGGTCGACCTTGGAGATGTACTGGTTGGGGGCGATGTACTGGGAGCGGTAGAGGACGCTCTCATCCCCGTCGGCGGTCAGCTCGACGACCATCAGGTATTCGTTGAACGCGGGGTTCTGTACGTTGAGTCCGCCGCCCGTGCCGTCGGACTGGAAGGTGACGGTGGAGCTGACGCGGTAGCCGAAGAGGTTTTCACCGGGGGATTTCTCGTTCCAGGGCGCGCCGGGCGGCGTGCCCGTCTGCGCGGCGGGATCGAGCCCCTCCACCCGGAAGGCGCTTTTGATTTCGCCGGGGGAGCCGTTGAGGCTCCGCAGGAAGAGGAAAAGCCCGAGCGCGATGAGGATGGCGCAGAGGATGGAGAGCACCAGCACAAGCGCGGTATGGGAGCGGGAACGCTGTCGCAGCATAAGCAATCACCTCGAAAAAATCCCCGCCGCGCGGGGAGGGATCAGGGCCCGTCAGGTAATCTTGCGCAGGATTTTGGGGCGGAACCAGCCGCGGTAGATGCGCAGCACCTGGGAGAGCAGGAAATCGTACATAAAGAGGGTAAAGTTGACCAGGGCGAGGGCGACGACAATGGTATACCTTCCGAAGTCGCCCCATCCCTCGAGCATATCGGGGATGCCAAAGACGTAGAGCATCACATAGTAGAAGGCGACGACCACGCCGTTAAAGAGCAGGAGCTTCAAAAGACAGGCGATGGGGCGCGGCGTCCGCTCGATACGGGATTTGAGCATGGGGTAGTAGCCGAGCAGCATGACGAAGAGGACCTTGGCCTCCTGGTCGGGGACGATGAACATGGCGAGCACCGAAACGGCCGCGTAGACAAGCATGGCGGTCTTGGTGCCGTTTTCCTCCTCGACGGCGATGAGGACGATGCCGGCCATCGCGGGAAAGACATAGGAGGAGAAGGGGATCAGGCCGGTCATGAACATCATCAGCAGGCAGAGGGCGGCGGAGAGGCCGCCGATTGCCACCTGGGTACTTTTTTTCATAGACGGGACGCCTCCGATGCTTCTGATGCGGGCCTGCGGCGCCCGGAAAACGCGAAAGGCGGCCGGCCGCTCAGAAGCAGCTGTTGCCGCAGCAGTCCATGCAGCAGTTGGCGCAGTACATGGCGGCGCAGATGTCGCAGCAGCTGCATCCGCCGACGGTGCCGGTCTGGTAGGAGCCGCCGCCGTACTGGGGACGGCCGTTCTGCCGCTGCCAGAGCAGCTGGTTGTAGGCGGCGGAATACTCGCTGTTCTGGGGATTCATCTGGCAGGCCTTCTGGAAGCTCTGGAGCGCGTCGTCGAGCCATCCGCGCGAATAGTAAATGCTGCCCTTGAGGAAGTACCACTCGGCGTCACGGCTGGCGGCGGCCACGCCGTCGAGGAGCTCCTGCGCCTCGGCGAGCCGGCCGGAATTGATCATGCGGCGGATATCCGAAAACTGGGAAGCGCCCTGCGTATAGGCGCCGCCCGAATAGCCGCCGGACTGTCCGCCCGCCCGGCGCTGCGCGACGATCTCGTCGTATGCCTGGTTGATCTCCTGCATCTTCTCCTCGGCCAGGTCGGACAGGGGGTTGTTCGCATAGTTATCCGGATGATACTTTTTGGCAAGCTCCCGGTATGCGGCCTTCACCTGTTCGTCGGTGGCGTTGGGGGAGATCCCTAAGACCTTATACGGATCTGTCATCGGTTTTCAGTCTCCTTTGGCAGCAAGATTCGTTCGACGGTATCGCGCAGGCCGAGGTGGATGACGTTGTCCAGGATCGGCTTAAAGTCGTGCAGGCCGATCAGCTCGTACGCCTTGATGATCTCCCCGATCGTCAAAAATAGGGAGCCCTTGGCGTTTTCGCGGATGGAAGCGAGCTGTTCGGGGGTGGGGGAGGGCGTCTTCTCCCGCAGGAGGAACGCGTTGTAGCTGTGGCGGCGGGCGTCCTCCTCGAGGTCGTCGAGCGCGTCCGCCAGGTAGACGTACCGGCCGAGCAGGTAGCCGAACCGCTCGAGCACCCGCTTCTGGGCGCCGTCGTTGGTGAGCAGGCCGCAGATGCCCGAGAGGGCGAGCGCGGTGGGCTCGCAGGCGCGGTCGACGCTGTCGCACTGTTCGTCCTCAAGCGCGCTCTGCTTGCTGATCGTCTCGTAGATGATCTGCGCCACGCCGGGGAAGCGGTCGGCGGCCTTTTTGTAGGCGCGCCGCGCGAAGGGCATGGCGAGCATCGCGCCCAGCCGGGAGCCGAAGCCGCCGTCGCGGTAGTTGTCGAGCACCTTGTAGTAGAGCATGATCATCGCGACGCCCGAGGAAAAGTCAAGCTGCCCGCAGCGGGGGCAGCAGGGAATTTTCCTGAGCGGGTTGAGCATGCAGCGCCCGGGGACGAAGGCGAGGTGTTCTCCCGAAAGGGACAGGTCGAGCAGCGCGAGGAAGGTGAAGTCGTAGCTGAGGGTCAGCCGGGCGAAGGGGCCGTATTCCCGGCCGAGCTGTTTGCAGAGCCCGCAGTAGACCGCCTTATAGGTTTCGTATTCGCAGACGCGCAGCATCCCCTTGAAGGGCTTGATGTAACCAAACATTAGTGTCTCCCGATCGGGTGAAGATTTTCCGCGAAACGGCGGGTTTTTTCGCCTGTCCGCGATGGGGCGCCGGGGAATCCTTGTAAAAAACGTGCGATCCGCGCTGCGGGCGCGGATTTTCCGGTGTTTTCACAGACCTTTCTGAACTCTCTTATTTTACACGAAAAGGCTGTGAATTTGTTTAATAAACTATGAATTCCACGAAATTACGTTATGGATTGGTGATTCAACCGGGGCCTGTTTGCGTAAACCGCGCCCGGATTTCCGTTTGGCACCGGCAGCGCGGCGCGCCCGGCGGTTCCCGCGCGCCGGACTGTCCGCGCCGGGCGGACCGGTTTCCGGTCCGGGGCGGCGGGATAACCGGGAAAAGGGCGGCGTGGGCATTTGCCCATGCCGCCCTTTTCCCGGTGGGGATTGGCCGCGGGTTGCGCGGAAAAAACGGCCGGAGGGGGATCAGTCCCTCTCCAGCCCCTCCTGAGCCGGGTTGTCGATGAGGTTGCCGCGGTAGTCGAACCGGGAGCCGTGGCAGGGACAGTCCCAGCTCTTTTCGTCCGGGTTCCACTCCAGCTGGCAGCCCAGATGGGGGCAGCGGATCGAGACGATGAACGCTTCGCCGTTTTCGTCATTGTACACCCCGGCCTTTTCGCCGTCGTATTCCACCACGCCCCCGTGCCCGCAGGGCAGCGCCTCGATGTCCTCCCGCGGAGGCGAGAGGAGCCTGCGCGCCAGCCCCTTGGCGGCCTGGGCGGTATCCCGCATCAGCTCCTTTGCGGAGGCGGAGGGGTTGAACCGCTGGGGCGTGAATACCTGTTCCCAGGGGCTTTTGCCCTCTGTGATCAGGCCGGAGATCACAAGGGCGGAAACCATGGAGGAGGTCATGCCCCATTTTTGGAAGCCGGTCGCCACGTACCAGTCGGGCGTCGAGGCAGAGTACCGGCCGATATAGGGCACCCCGTCCAGCGTCATGCAGTCCTGGGCGCTCCAGGCGGCCGCCTCGCTGCTCCCGGGCCAGTAGGTTTTCGCCGCTTCCCGCAGCCTCTGGTACTGCCCGCCCGCGGAATTTTCACCGGTGCGGTGGTTCCCGCCGCCGAGGAGCAGCAGGTCCCCCTGCGTCCGGAGGGAGAGGCCGTCCGCGTCGACGCCGAGGTACATTCCGTCGAGCTTCGCGGCGTTTTTGAGCGCGATGACATAGCTGCGCTCCTGGTGCATCCGCATGAAGTAGTAGCCGGGCGCGTTCAGGAAGGGGTAGTGGCAGGCGAACACGATCTTCCCCGCCGTCACCTCCCCGCGGTTGGTAAAAATCCGGTTCCCCTCCACGGACCGCACGGGGGTTCCTTCATAGATTTCCAGCGGTCCGGCGACGGCGTACAGGAAGTTGAGCGGATGGAACCGCGCCTGCCCGTCGTAGCGCAGGGCGGCGGCCACGGGGAAGGGGAGCTCCGTCCGGACGCCGCAGGCCGCGTCGATGCCGAGCGTTTTTGCCGCCTCGAATTCCCGCGCCAGCGTTTCCCGCCCGGCGGTGGAATAGAGGTACGCCGGGGCCTCGGTGAAATCGCAGCCGACGCCCAGCTCCCGGACGATGCGCCGGTATTCCGCGATGGCGCGCTGGTTGGCGTCGGCGTACTGCCGTGCCCGCTCCTCCCCCGACCGCTCGATCAGCCGGTGGTACAGGAGGCCGTGCTGGCTGGTGATCTTGGCGGTGGTGTTCTTCGTCTGTCCGCAGCCCACGCGCGAGGCTTCCAGAATCACGGTGCGCAGCCCCGCCGCCTTCAAAAAATGAGCGGTCAGCACCCCCGCCATCCCGCCGCCGATGACGGCCGCATCCACGTCCAGGCTGCCCGCAAGCGCGGGCCGCTCCGGGAACCCGGCGGTTTTGCTCCAGATGGATTCGCTCACGGCTTTTCCACCCCCGCGCGGCGGACCGCCCGTTTGCCGCCTGTTTCCACAATACCACGCTCCTTTTGTTTGGTATTCCTAGCGTGGGCCGGCTGCTGAGAATTATTCCCGCCGTGGAAAAAGATTTCCGGCCGTCCGGGGGCTTTTGGGGGAAAAATGTCCGCGCGGCGGGGAAAGAAGTGAAAAAAAGATGGCGGAAGGCTTGATTTTAGACGCGGATCGCAGTATGATAAGGCAATAGGGTTTAACGGATAAATGCGTTAAAGCGCCCGGCGGCGACGCCGCAAAAGGAAACGGAGTGAAGGTAATCATGATCTACAACCGGGAAGCCGAAACGATGCCGCGAAAGCAGATCGAGGCGCTCCAGCTGGAGCGGATGAAGCACATCGTGCGATACTGCTACGACAACGTGAAGTTTTACCACGATCGGTTTGACGAGGTCGGGTTCGACCCCGACAGATTCAAGGCCCTCTCCGACATCAAGTATATCCCGCCGACGACCAAGGACGACCTGCGCGACAACTACCCCTTCGGCCTCTTTGCGGTGCCGCAGAAGAAGGTCGTGCGCATCCACGCGTCGAGCGGCACCACCGGAAAGCCGACCGTCGTCGGATACACGAAAAACGACCTCGACATGTGGAGCGAGATCATGGCGCGCCTCATCGCCGCCGCGGGCGTGAACGACGAGGACATCGCGCAGATCTGCTTCGGCTACGGCCTCTTCACCGGCGCGCTCGGCCTGCACTACGGCCTCGAGCGGCTCGGCGCCTCGGTCGTGCCCTCCTCCTCCGGCAACTCGGAGAAGCAGATCATGCTGATGAAGGATTTCGGCACCACGACGCTGATCGCCACCCCCACCTACGCGCTCTACCTCGGCGAGCTGGCCGCCGAGCTCGGCTACGGGCCCGACGACTTCAAGCTGCGCATCGGCCTCTTCGGCTCGGAGGGCAGCACCCCCGAGATGCGCGAAAAGATCGAGCAGAAGCTCGGGCTCTTTGCCACCGACAACTACGGCATGAGCGAGCTCATCGGCCCGGGCGTCTCGGGCGAATGTGAGTTCCGCGACGGCCTGCATATCAACGAGGACCACTTCTTCACCGAGGTGGTCGACCCCGACACCCTCGGGGAGAAGGCGGAGGGCGAGGTCGGCGAGCTGGTCATCACCACCCTCACCAAGGAGGCGCTGCCGCTGCTGCGCTACCGCACCCGCGACCTCTCCCGCGTGACCTACGCCCCCTGCAAATGCGGCCGCACGACCGCCCGCATGGACAAGATCATGGGCCGCAGCGACGACATGATCAAGGTCAAGGGCGTCAACGTGTTCCCCTCCCAGATCGAGAGCGTGCTTATGCCGATGAGCCAGATCAGCCCGCACTACATGCTCTATGTGCGGCACGAGGGCTACACCGACACGCTCGAGGTCAAGGTCGAGCTGATCGACGGCTCCCTGCTCGAGCGGTTCTCCGACCTCGAAAAGCTCCAGGAGACGATCCACGCCAGGCTGCGCACCGTGCTGGGCATCGACGCGAAGGTCACCCTCGTGCAGCCCAAGACGATCGAGCGGTTCCAGGGCAAGGCCAAGCGGGTCGTCGACCTGCGCTGACGCAAGTAATTCATTAAAGGAGTACATATATGAAACAGCTGATGCTTGGCAACCAGGCGGTTGCCAGAGGACTCTTCGAGGCAGGCTGCCGGTTCGTCTCGAGCTATCCCGGCACCCCCTCCACCGAGATCTCCGAGTATGCGAGCGAGTACGACGAGATCTACGCCGAGTGGGCCCCCAACGAGAAGGTCGCCATGGAGGCGGCGCTCGGCGCGGCCATCGGCGGCGCGCGCTCCTTCTGCGCGATGAAGCACGTGGGACTCAACGTCGCGGCCGACCCGCTCTTTACCGCCTCCTACACCGGCGTGAACGCCGGCATGGTCATCGGCGTGGCGGACGACCCGGGCATGCATTCCTCCCAGAACGAGCAGGATTCCCGCCACTACGCCGTCGCGGCCAAGCTGCCGATGGTGGAGCCCGCCGATTCAAGGGACTGCATCGACCTCGTGGCGGCGGCGTACGAGATTTCCGAGGCGTTCGACACGCCGGTGATCTTCCGCACCTGCACCCGCATCGCCCACTCCCAGAGCATCGTGGAGCCGAAGGAGCGCACGGAATATCCGCTGAAGCCGTATGAAAAGAACCCGAAGAAATATGTCATGATGCCCGCCAACGCGGTCGGGAGGCATGTCTTCGTCGAGGAGCGGATGAAAAAGCTCGCCGAGTTCGCCGAAACCACCCCGCTCAACCGGGTGGAGATGGGGGACGCGGAGGTCGGCTTCATCACCTCGGGCACCTGCTACCAGTATGTGAAGGAGGCGTTCCCCGAAGCGAGCGTCCTCAAGCTCGGGCTCGTGAACCCGCTGCCCGCGAAGCTCATCCGCAGCTTCGCGGACAGGGTAAAGACCCTCTACGTGGTCGAGGAGCACGACCCGGTCATCGAGACCTTCTGCCGCGCGAATGGCGTGCGGGTCGACGGCGGCAAGGACCGCCTCGGCCTCTGCGGCGAATACTCCCAGCGGACGGTCGCCCGGGCGTTCGGCAAGGAGGTCCCCGGCGGGCTCTCCTTCGGCGAGGCGGTGCCCGTGCGCCCGCCCGTGCTCTGCCCCGGCTGCCCCCACCGCGGCCTCTTCTACACGCTGCACAAGCTCGGCGTGATGGTCAGCGGCGACATCGGCTGCTACACCCTCGGCGCGCTGCCCCCGCTCGGGGCGCTCGACACGACCGTCTGCATGGGCGCGTCGATCTCCGGGCTGCACGGCTTCAACACCGCGCGCGGCGGCGACTCGGCCAAAAAGTCCGTCGCGGTCATCGGCGACAGCACCTTCATGCACTCGGGCATCACCGGCCTCATCGACATCACCTATAACCGCGGCAATTCGACCGTCATCGTGCTCGACAACTCGATCACAGGCATGACCGGGCACCAGCAGAACCCGACGACCGGGCTGACGCTCAAAAACCAGCCCACCCCGCAGGTTTCGATCGAGAAGGTGTGCGAGGCGGCGGGCGTCAGGCGCATCCGCGTCGTCGACCCGAACGAGCTTAAGGAGCTCGAGGCCGTCATCAGGGAGGAGCTCGCGGCCGACGAGCCGTCGGTGATCGTCACCCGGCGGCCCTGCGCGCTGCTCAAGTACGTCAAGCACAACCCGCCGCTCGCCGTGGACGCGGAGAAGTGCAAAAACTGCAAGGCCTGCATGAAGATCGGCTGCCCCGCGATCAGCGCGGCGGAGGGCCATGTCACCGTCGACCAGACCCTCTGCGTCGGCTGCGGGCTGTGTGAAAAAATGTGCGCGTTCGGCGCGCTGAAATCTTCCGTGGGGGTGCAGGGCTGATGGCAAACGTAAAAAGCGTCATGATCGTGGGGGTCGGCGGGCAGGGCTCGCTGCTCGCCTCCAAGCTGCTCGGCAACGTGCTGCTCTCGCGCGGGTTCGACGTCAAGGTCTCCGAGGTGCACGGCATGAGCCAGCGCGGCGGTTCCGTCGTCACCTATGTGCGCTATGGCGGCAAGGTCTATTCCCCCATCGTCTCGGAGGGGGAGGCCGACGCGATCGTCTCCTTTGAGCGGCTCGAGGCCGCCCGCTGGCTGCCCTACCTGAAGGAGGGCGGGCGGCTCATCGTCAACGACCAGCGGATCGACCCGATGCCGGTCATCACCGGCGCGGCGGGCTATCCCGACGGCATCCTCGAAAAGCTCGCCGCCACCGGCGCGAACCTGCTGGCAATCGACGCCCTCTCGCTGGCCGAACAGGCCGGCAGCGCCAAGGCGGTCAACGTCGTGCTCATGGGGGTGCTTTCCACCCTGCTCGACATCCCCGAGGAGGCCTGGCAGGCGTCGCTGGAGGCCTGCGTGCCCGCGAAATTCCTTGAGCTCAACCGCCGCGCGTTCGCGCTCGGCCGGAACCATACCGCGTGACCAAATCTTAACGACAGAAAGGAATGGATTCCTTTGCCAAACTACTACCAGCCCGAAATCGAGTGCGCCTCCCGGGAGCAGATCAGAGCCTGGCAGGATGAGCGCCTCGTCGAAACGGTCGAACACGCCTACAAAAACGTGGAGTTCTACCGCAGGAAGATGGATGAGAAGGGGGTCAGGCCCTCCGACATCAAATCGGTGGACGACCTTTGCAAGCTGCCCTTTTTGACCAAGGCGGACCTGCGCGACGCCTACCCCTACGGGCTGCTCGCCGTCCCGCGCGAGGACGCGGTGCGCATCCAGTCGACGAGCGGCACCACCGGCAAGCGCGTCGTCGCCTTCTACACCCAGGCCGACATCGACCTGTGGGAGGACTGCTGCGCCCGCGCAATCGTGGCCGCGGGCGGCACCCGCAGCGACGTGGTGCAGGTCTCCTACGGCTACGGCCTCTTCACCGGAGGCCCCGGCCTCAACGGCGGCTCCCACAAGGTCGGGTGCCTCACGCTGCCCATGTCCTCCGGCAACACCGCGCGGCAGATCCAGTTCATCCAGGATCTGGGCGCCACCATCCTCTGCTGCACCCCCTCCTACGCCGCCTTCATCGGCGAGACGTTTGAGGAGATGGGCATCAGGCCGGAGGACATCCCGCTCAAGGCGGGCATCTTCGGCGCCGAGGCGTGGACCCAGGAGATGCGCCGCGACATCGAAAAGAAGCTCGGCATCAAGGCGTACGACATCTACGGCCTCACCGAGCTCTCCGGACCCGGCGTCTCGTTCGAGTGCGCCGAGCAGACGGGCATGCACATCAACGAGGACCACTTCATCGCCGAGATCATCGACCCCGACACCGGCGAGGTGCTCCCCGAGGGCTCCAAGGGCGAGCTCGTCTTTACGAGCATCACCAAAAAGGCGTTCCCGATGCTCCGCTACCGCACCCGCGACATCTGCGTGCTCACCCGCGAGCCCTGCTCCTGCGGGCGCACCCACGTCAAGATGTCCAAGCCGATGGGCCGCAGCGACGACATGCTCATCATCCGCGGCGTCAACGTCTTCCCGTCCCAGATCGAGACGGTGCTCATGAACCACGGCTATCCCGCCAACTACCAGATCGTCGTCGACCGCGTCAAAAACAGCGACACCCTCGACGTCTATGTCGAGATGACGGGCGCGATGTTCGGCGACACCGTCAAGGACATCTCCCGCCGTGAAAAGCAGCTCGTCGACGGCTTCAAATCGATGCTCGGGCTGGCGGTCCACGTGCACCTCGTTTCGCCCAAGACGATCGAGCGCAGCGAAGGAAAAGCAAAACGCGTTATCGACAAACGCCATCTGGTATGATATAATTGGCATAAGAAAGGGAAGCACTTCCCCGGATTTTTGGGCAATATCGTCAAACTAACGCCGGCTCAGCGGCAGAATGGGTGTGTAATATGGTTATTAAACAGCTTTCCGTATTTGTCGAGAACCAGCCGGGCAGGCTTTCGGAGATCACCGACGTCCTCAGCAGCCGGGAGATCAACATCCGCGCCCTCTCGATCGCCGACACCACCAATTTCGGCATCCTGCGCCTGATCGTCGACCATCCCTCCCGCGCCGAAAGCGCCCTCAAGGAGCAGGGCTTCACCGTCTCTCAGACGAGCGTCATCGGCGTCGGCATCGAGGACCGCCCGGGCGGGCTCGCGGAGGCGCTGGACATCCTGCGCGAGGCGGGTATGGACGTGGAGTACATGTACGCCTTCGTCAGCCACGCCGAGAAGACCGCCTACGTCATCCTGCGCGTCGCCGACAACGACGCCGCCGAAAAGGTCCTGCGCGACCACGGCGTCCCCATCCTCAGCGGCGAGGACGTGTATTGAGGGTACGGGAGGACAGCCTCCTCGAAAACAACATCAGCCGGTTGGGCGGAAGATCTTCCGCCCAACCTTTTTTGGAGGAATGTGAAAATGTCCATTGAAAAGGTACGGGCGTTCTTTGCCGCGCGCGGGCGCGGCGGGGACGTCCTGGAGTTCCCGGTTTCGAGCGCCACCGTCGAGCTGGCGGCGCAGGCGGTCGGGGTCATCCCGGCGCGCATCGCCAAGACCCTCTCCTTCAAGAGCCCGGAGGGGTGCGTTCTGATCGTCATGGCGGGCGACGCGCGCATCGACAACCGCAAGTTCAAGGACCAGTTCTCCATGAAGGCGACGATGCTTCCGCCCGAGGAGGCGCTCGCCCTCACCGGCCACGCGGTCGGCGGCGTCTGCCCCTTCGCGATCGAGAACGAAAATGTAAAGACCTACCTGGACGTGTCGATGAAGCGGTTTGAAACCGTCTTCCCGGCGGCGGGCAGCGGCAACTCCGCCATCGAGCTCACCTGCGCCGAGCTCGAGGAGTATTCGGGCGCGGCGGGCTGGGTCGACGTCTGCAAGGGCTGGGAGGAGACGGCGGTATGATGCGGGATCCCGTCCAGACGATCGGCAGCCTCATTGACCGCGCGGGCGTCTCCTACATCGGATCGGTGGACGGCG
>NZ_CABUCJ010000076.1 GCF_902490045.1 uncultured Anaerotruncus sp. | reverse complement strand
CACCCCCGCCCTGCGGGAGCAGGGCGAACAGGCCGCCGCACTGCTCCGTGCGGGCGGGATTGAAAAGGTATTCATTCTTTCGCTCAGACAGGAGGCGGAAACCACATGCTAATCTTCATCAAGGGCGCGGGCGACCTCGCCACCGGCGTGGCCTGGCGGCTGCACAACTGCGGCTTCCAGGTCGTCATGACCGACATCGCCCAACCCACCACCGTGCGCTGCACCGTCGCGTTCTCCCGCGCGGTCTACGAGGGCGCGGCCGAGGTCGAAGGGGTGACGGCGCGGCTCGCGCGCGGCCCCGCCGACGCGCTGCGGATCGCCGGGGAGGGCGGGGTCGCGGTGCTCGTCGACCCCGGGGCGGCCGCGATCGAAACGCTGCGGCCCCCCGTCGTCATCGACGCGGTGCTCGCCAAGCGCAACCTCGGAACCAGAATCACCGACGCGCCCGTTGTGGTCGCGCTCGGCCCCGGCTTCACCGCGGGCGTGGACTGCCACGCGGTCGTCGAGACCAAGCGGGGGCACTTTCTCGGCCGCGTGATCTACGCGGGGAGCGCGATCGCCAACACCGGCGTGCCCGGCGACATCGGCGGCTACACCTCCGAGCGGATCATCCGCGCGCCCGCCGACGGCCCCTTCGCCCCCGCGGCGAAGATCGGCCAGCTCGTGCGGGCGGGCGACGTCGTCGCGCGCGTGGAGGGGGAACCCGTGCGCGCCCTGATCGACGGGGTCGTGCGCGGCATGCTTCCCGAGGGGACCCCGGTGACGCGCGGGATGAAATCGGGCGACATTGACCCGCGCGGCATCGTGGAATACTGCCACACCATCTCCGACAAGGCGCGCGCCATCGCGGGCGGCGCGCTGGAGGCGGTTTTGCACCTGAGGGGAGGGATCCTGTGAACCGGGTATTTTTCCGCACGCTCGCCGACATCCTCGACGCGGGCGGCAGCGCCGACCTGCTGACCATCCTCGCGGGGGAACGGGATGGGCGCGCGCTCACCGCGCAGAAGGCGCTTGTGACGGCGGACGGCCTCGTTCCCCATGACGAAGGGCTGCGCGGGCTGTGGGAGGAGCTGCTCTCCGCCCTGCCGGACGACGACCGCCCGCTCACCGCCGAGGTACTCGGCGTGCGCCTGCTCGCCGAACGGCTGAGCGCGCGGCGGCAGCTCATCATCTGCGGCGGCGGGCACATTGCGAAGCCGCTGGCGGAGATCGGCTCCCTGCTCGACTTTGACGTGACGGTGATCGACGACCGGGAGGAGTTCGCCAACCGCGAACGGTTCCCGCGCGCCGGACGGGTGCTCTGCATGCCCTTCGCGCAGGCGATGGAGGAGGTTCCCTACACCGACGGCAGCTACTTCGTCATCATCACCCGGGGGCACGCGGACGACCGCTTCTGCCTCGAACGCATCCTCCCCCGCCGCTTCGCCTACTGCGGCATGATCGGCAGCCGCAAGAAGGTCGCCGTGGTGATGGAGCAGATGGAGCGGGAGGGCTATACCGAAGAACAGCTCGCGCGGGTCCATTCCCCGATCGGGCTGCGTATCGGGGCCGAAACCCCCGCCGAGATCGCCGTGTGCATCGCGGCCGAGATCATCCAGGTGGGCAGCGGGCTTTCGGCGGGCAGCGTCAGCCGCGAGGGACTCGAACGCCTCGCGCGGGGGGAACCGATGATGCTCGCCACCATCATCGAAAAGCGCGGTTCCGCGCCGCGCGGCGCCGGCTCCAAGCTGCTGGCCGACGGGAAGGGCGCGCTCTACGGCACGATCGGCGGCGGCGCCGCCGAAGCGCGGGTCGTCGCCGCCGCGCCCGAGGTCCTCGCGTCGGGTACGCCGCGCGTCGTTCTCTGCGACATGACCAACAGCGACGCGCGCCAGGCGGGCATGGTGTGCGGCGGCACCGTCGAGGTGCTGCTCGATCCCATCCTCTGACCGGTCCCGGGAACGATGAAACAGCCGGGCCGCAAAACGGACGTTTTGCGGCCCGGCTGTCCCTCTTCCGCCGCTCTCCGGGGAAACGGGATCCCGCGCGCCGCTCCGGACGGCCCGCGGAGCGCAGCGGGATGTCAAACTCTGCAATCGGCCACAAAACGCTTCCCATTTTCCCCCGGCAAGTGTATAATGGGGACAGGATTTTTCGGACGCACCGGGAACAGGTATCCGTGGGATACCGGATGAGGAGTTGGAGCCATGCCTGCCGACAATCTGGCAAAATTACTGGACGCGCTGACCGAAACCAGCGTATACGTCATTGAAGAGGCGACCCACCGGCTGCTCTACTTCAATCTCCGCTGCCGGGACACCGGACGCGGGAGGGCCGCGCTCGGGGCAAAATGCCACGAGGTCTGGCCCGAGGTTTGCTCCAACTGCCCGCTCGACGGGCTGGGGGACGGCGCGTCGAGCCATCTTGTCTGTTACGATCCCCTGCTGAAGGGCACCGTCGACGTCACCGCCAACCGGATCGTCTGGGACGACGGCATTCCCGCCGTCGTGGTGACCGCCACTCCCCACCGGCAGAACTTCGAGGAGGAGCAGGGGCTGAGGAAGATTGAGCGGATGTACGCGCAGAGCCTCGTCACCGTCTTCGACGAGTGCGTCATCGCCAACCTGACCGCCGACTACTATGTCAACTGCCAGAGGGACGCGGTGTGGACCCGCATCCCCGAGCGGGGGAATTTCGGCGCGGAAAACCGCAAATACGCCCAAAAAGCGCTGCATCCCGACGACCTTGAGCTCTTCAACGGGAGCTTTTCCCGCGAGGCGATGCTCCGGCTGTTTGGAGAGGGGAAAAAGCAGATCACCCGGCGGCTGCGCCGCCTGACCAGCGGCGGCGCCTACCACATGGTGGAGTTCACCGCCGCGAAGATCGAGCAGTTTGGGGAGGACGAATGCTGGTGCGTCCTCGTCTTCCGCGACATCCAGGAGGAATACCTGCTCGAGCGGCGGCGCAGCCTTGAGATCAGCCAGCTTGCGACCGCCGCCAAGATCGCCTACCAGATGCTGATCGCCGTCAACCTCACCCGAAACAGCTACCGGATGCTGGAATACCAGCGGTTTCCGGTCAGGCAGCCGGGCGAGGAGGGCAGCTTTGAAAGCCTGATCCAGGCCGAGCTCGCCACCGTCCACCCCGATTACCAGGCGGAGTTTATCGGGAAATTCTCGCGCGATTCCCTCCTCCACGCCTTCTCCCACGGGCGGCGGATCGTGACGATGGAGGTCCCCCACCTCGGCGAGGACGGGATCTACCACTGGAACTTCACCCAGGTGGTGTGGGTCGAGAGCCCCGACACCGACGACGTGCTCGAGATCACCCTCTCGCGCAACATCGACGAGGAGCGGCAGCAGCGGGAGGAGGCGCTAGAAAAGGAGCGCCGATCCAAGCAGCTGCTCGAGGACGCGCTGCAAAAGGCCGAAAAGGCCAGCCAGGCTAAAAGCGATTTTCTCTCCAGGATGAGCCACGACATCCGCACGCCGATGAACGCGATCGTCGGGATGACCGAGCTGGCGCAGCTCCACATCGGGGAGGAGGACAAGCTGCGCGATTACCTCAAAAAGGTCGAAAGCTCCTGCGGGCACCTGCTCGGCCTGATCAACGAGGTTCTGGACGTCAGCAAGATCGAAAGCGGCGCTCTGACGCTCGAGGAGGCGGAGTTCGACCTGCGCGCCCTGGTGCGGGAGGCGGTGGAGCTGGTGCGCCTCTCCCTCGAGAGCAGGCGGCAGACCCTGTCGGTCGAGATCGACGGGGCGGTCCACCCGCGGGTGCTCGGCGACGCGCGGCGGATCAGCCAGATTTTGGTCAACATCCTCACAAACGCCTCGAAATACACCGGCGAGGGCGGAACGGTCGTCCTGCGGCTCGAGGAGCTCGACAAGGGGGAGCGGGAGTCGGGCACCTACCGCTTCACGGTCGAGGACACCGGGATCGGCATGAAGCCGGAGTACCTCGCGCACATCTTCGAGCCGTTCAGCCGCGCCGACGACAGCCGGACCAGCAAGGTCCCCGGGACCGGGCTCGGGATGACGATCGTGCACAACCTCGTGGAGATGATGAACGGCGACATCCAGGTGGAGAGCGAATACGGCAGGGGCTCCCGGTTCACCGTCACCCTCTGTCTGGCCAAATGCGACGCGCCGGCGGTCGTAACCCCGAAAAAAAGCGAGACGGACGAGACGTCCTTCCCCGGGCTACGCGCCCTGCTCGTCGAGGACAACGAGCTCAACCGGCAAATTGCCGTCGAGATGCTCGGGCTGCTGGGCGTGTGGGTGGAAATCGCCGGGGACGGCAGGCAGGCGGTGGAGGCGGTCCGCTCCCATCCGCCCCTCTATTACGACGTCGTCTTCATGGACGTGCAGATGCCGGTCCTCAACGGCTACGACGCGACCCGGGAGATCCGGGAGTCGGGGCTCGAGCGGATCGATGAGCTGCCGATCATCGCAATGACCGCGGACGCCTTCGCCGAGGACGTCAAGCAGGCCCGCCTCGCGGGGATGAACGGGCATCTCGCCAAGCCGATTTCGATCGGCCAGCTCAAGGGCGTCCTTTCAAACTGCCTCGCCTGGAAGCTGCGCAACCGTCCGGGCGAAAGCGGACCCGTGCGGCAGCCGGGCAAAGACGGCCGCCCATGAGCTGAGAAATCAAAGCGATAAAAATAGCCGCATCAACATACCCGTATGATGGGAATTGATGCGGCGGTTATTTTTTATTGCGCCGCAATAAAAAATTGGCCATGCGGCCCGTCCCCGGGCCGCGGCCTTATATGCGCGCGCCCTCGGCGAGGGCGCATGCGCAAAAAAATAACCGCCCCGGAAATTCCCGTTGTATCGAATATCCGGTGGGGCGGTTATTTTTTTATTGCTGCCCGGTCTTTTCCTCTTCCTCCTCCGGCTTCCAGTCCCGCAGCGCGCTGAGGGTCGAGGACACCACGCGCAGAAAAAGGGATTTCCGCCACGGCTCCATGGTGCTGCTGATCCCCCGCAGGCGGCGGAATTCGTCGTACTGCTCGGGGAGGATGTCCACCTCGTCCATCCGGAAGAGCTCCGGCGGAGAAATTCCCAGCGCCATCGCGATGCTGTCGAGCGATTCGATCGATGGGTTGGCCACCATCCGCTCGATCCTGCTGATGTAGGACGCGCTGGTATAGGCCTTCGACGCAAGCTCCTCCTGCGTCAGGCCGCGCTGCTGTCTATAGAATTTGAGGTTCTTTGCCACGATTTCAATCGTTCTCAAAGCACTCCCTCCATACCCTCTATCATAAGCAGGGATGAAATATTTTCCAATGGCTTCATAAGCCTAGGCTAATTATCCCGATTTTTCAATCATTATCTGCCGATTCGCGGCGCCTTTTCTATTTTAATATGTAGTGCACTATATTTCAATAAACTAATTTGTCAATATTTTTGCATATTTTCGTTAAAAATGACCAATCCCTGTTGCGACCGGCAGACATTGTAATAATGTTCTATAATTGCTATAATATTGAAGGGGTTGTCTCATGGCCTACAACGAAGCGAGCAAAAACGCCACGATGAAATACCAGCGGGAGAATCTGGAGCAGATCCGCTTTTGGGCGCCCAAAGGGTATAAGGACAAGATCAAAGCCCATGCCGCGGACCGCGGCATGAGCATGGCGGAGTATCTCAAAAAATTGATCGACGAGGATATGAACCATGAACCGTAAAGTCATCCAGACCTTCTGGGTCGTCGCGATCCTGCTGCTCGCCGCCAGCTTCTTCGTTCCCGGCGTCCCGGGCTCGGTCCTGACGGTCGGCGCGATGGCCTTTGCCATCGCCGCGCTCGTCATCACCTTCGCCGGCAGGAAAAAATAGCTTACTGAGCCCGCCGGGAATTCAGAGCGCGCAGGAATACGACTTACTGGAGATGATCGGATGAATTTTTCAACGGTTGCTTGCTATGCCGCCTTGACTGCGGACTTTTCGAAGAATATCGACGACGCGTTTATTAACATGCTAGTTGGGTTAATTGCGTCTAAAAATTACGATGAATTTACTGTCCGAATAATTGAGCAGGACTTCTTTGAGGCCTATGGTTTTCGCATCCCACATTTCCCGTTGAAAAGAATCCTTCTGAAGGTCTGTAAAAACGGATATCTGACTTATAAGCAGGACAAGTTCATTCCGGACTTTGAAAAAATAGACCAGAACACCTTCCCACAGCTGTACCGCGAAAATGAGCAGAAATACCGGTTGTTCCTTGCCGCCCTGTCCTCTTTCTTTTCCGATCGTTTCAACCTGAATCTCACTGAAGATCAGGCGTCTGAAATTGTTGATCGCTTTATTGAGGCCCATGGATTGTCCTTTTTCCAAGAACATGAGCTCCAGCTTAACAATTCCGCCACAAGCTACCGCTTTTCGCAGTTTCTGACCTATGCGCAGGCCGAACGGCCTGATTTATACCAGCTACTGGATTCGATCATCGTCGGGCGCGTTCTCGCCGAATTGGTCACCTTCAGTGAGGATTCACTCATGCAAACCCGTAGCAGCGCCAAGGTCTTTATCGATACGGGTTTCGCCTTCCGCCTCTTGGGAATCGACGCGCTGGACCGTAAAGACATCTACCGCGACATGGTCAAGGACATGCAGGCCATGGGCATGAATGTCTATATGTTTCAGCATACCTTCGTTGAAATGAGCACCATCATCCTCAATTGCCGGGAATGGGTCAATAATTATGAGTTTGATCCTTCCAAAGCTTCGGAAGCCACTTTCTATTTTGTCAACAACAACTATACTCGTGAGATGATAGACGATCTCATTCAGAACCTGAAACGGTGCTTGAAGGATGTCGGCGTCACTGTAAAATCGTTCGAGTATCCACAGAAGCCACCCGTGGGAGTCCCTTTTGAGCGGGATCTATACGATTCCATTGTCTCCTATTATAAAGAAACAAATCCTTCCTTTAACGAGGAGGAAAAGCGATTCACCGTGGAACAGGACGCACACTCTCTTTTTCTTGTCGACTGCCAGAATTACGGCCAGATTGCCAACCGTCTGGAAGAGGTTTCAACCATTTTCGTCACCACCAACCAAACCCTAGGAAAAATTTGCCGTAACGTATGCCATAAAAAGGCGATGTTTTCAACGGGATCCATCCCTTACTGCGTGACAGATTACTTCTTTGGAAACTTAATCTGGACCTCCTCCCCTTCTAAAATTCTGGAAATCAACCGTCGAAGATTAGACTGCGCGATCCTTGCGGCGTTTAACCCCTCCGACCGGATGCTTTCTAAACTCAATTCAAGCCTCACGAAACTAGAGGCCATCGGTACCCTCGACCCAGAGCAGTGCTACGCGCTCAAAGCAAGCCGGCTGTCGTACCGGAACCTTATGGAGATTACGTCCGGAGATGAGTCTCAGCTCACCGAAGCGACACCGCTGGAAATCCTCCGACGAATTCAAGAGGAGGCAAAGTCGGAAGGTGTTCTGGAGGAACGCCGCAAAAACGACATCCTTCTGGCCGCGCGTGACCGCGAGAACCTCCAAAGGCAGATCGAAGGAGTCGATGCCCGCTTGGAGCTAAATTATGAAAAGATTACGACCGCCAACCAGCAAATCGATCTCTCCCAGCGGGACCTGAATGAGCTGCAAAAACAGACTAAGGAACTCCTCACGCGGAAGAATGCTGCGGAGCGGTCTGTCAACGTCAGAGTCCACCTGACCATCGGCCTGTATGCTATGCTGTTTATCGTCTATATTGCCATCGGCTGTATTTTATCGGTCTATCAGGAGGGCAGATTTTTTAACTTATTTTCCTTCTTGACCAGTGCGCTCGCGGGGACCTATCTGTTTTTTTTCATTGCCGGGCGAAAATTTGACATTTTTCACTGGAAAAAAGCCTATATCAAACGATCTCTACCCAATGCATATCGGAAAAGCGGGTTTGATTTCAAACAACTGGAGCAGTTGCAATTGAAGATGCAGGATCAGAGTAATACGATTGAATCGTGCCATAGCAATATCTCCACTTTGCAGGAGGGCCGGCGGGTACTGCGGGAAACGCAGCTGGACCTGAAGCGAAAGCTGGAATCCTTGGATGCGCCCGAAAAAATGTCCGGAACGGCCTGCGGACCGAACACACATCCGTAATTGATAAAGGCCCCATACGGACACACGTCCATATAGTGCCTTTTCATGGATGCCGTCCAACCACCACGCTTGTTTTGTAGCTCCATTTATGGTTTTGCGCAGAGCAAAGTAATCGCTGATTTTGATTCATCCCGAATCGCCGACTGAGTCGGCCAGACAAGCAACAGAAAAAATCCCTGTATAGAAGCAAGTTCTATACAGGGATTTTGGCGGGGGCGTGTGAGAATCGAACTCACCCGGACGGCTCTGCACCGCCCACACCGGTTTTGAAGACCGGGAGGCACACCGGCGCCCATCCGCCCCCATATCCGCGCGGCAAAACGCCGCGTGTTTTTTTGTCCGCGCAATTCAGGGCCGTTCCTCCAGCAGGAGATGCGCGTCCCCCTCCCTGCGGGTGAATCCGTCGGCGTCCATCCGCTCGAGCAGCGCCTGCGCGTAGCGCCGGGAGGTGCCGAGCGCGTCGCGCAGCCCGGAGAGCGTGACGCCCCCCTCCTCCCCGGCGAGCCGGCGGGCCGCCGACCGGGCGTTTTTCCACGCCGTGCGGGTAAAGCAGAGCCCCGGCGCGGCCTCGACCAGTTTCCCCGCCTCGAGCAGCAGATCGAGCACCCGCCCGGCGGGCACGGACGGCGGAAATTCCGCGAGTGCCGCCGCCCGGTCGGGCGGCGCGTAGGGCTCGCGCGCATACCGCGCGAGCAGCTCCTCCGCGACGCGGCGGTAGAGGTCCGTCCCCTCCGGCGTGAAACCGGGCAGCGCGACGGCATCCCCCACGCGGGAAACACAGCCCTCCTCCGCGAACCACTCGGGCAGGCCGCCGGGGAATCCTTCCCGCAGCAGGGCGAGCGGCATCCCCCGGTCGAGGGGATGCGCCTCGTGATAATCCGCGAGGGTATCGAGCAGCTCCGTCCGCAGACGGGCGAGCGTTCCGGGCGTCGAGGCGAGCCGACCCGCGGGCAGGATTTCCCCGTCGGAGAGCAGGCCCTCCCACGCGGCGGAAAACTCCGCGTCCGAGAGGTAAAAGAGCCGTTCCCGCGCCTGCTCCCGCGCCGCCGGCGCGGCGGCGAGGTCGAAGCGCAGGCGGCCGCGCGCGTCCGCTCCATCGTAACATTGTAACCGCGCGAGCACGGCGCTGTCAAGCCGCCTGTGGCGGCGGGCGGGGATGTCGAGCACCACGCCGCCCCCCACCGTCTCGACGGGCGAATAGAACCGCACGACAAAGCGGTCTCCCGGGCGGACCGCCACCGGCTGTTCGAGCACAAGCTGGGCATAGCCGCTCTCGCCCGGCGAAAGGGCCTCCCGGTCGAGCAGGCGCGCGCGGCAGAGGACGCAGGCCGTCCCGAGCGCGAGGTGCAGCCGCTGGTTGTGGGAAATCACGCGGCCGGAGGCAGGGTGCGCAGCCAGCCGCACGTCAAGCAGCGCCTGGGCGCGCGCGGACGGCGCGGCTGTCAGCGCGTCTCCGCGCACGATCGAACCGGTCTCCGTCCCGGCCAGGTTGACGGCGACGCGCTGGCCCGCAAAGGCGGCCGCGACCTCGCGGCCGCAGCTTTGCAGGCCGCGCACCCGCACGCTGGTCCCGCCGGGGCTGACGGTCAGCAGGTCGCCGGGGCGCACCTGCCCGTCGAGCACGGTCCCGGTTACGACGGCGCCGAAGCCGCGGACGGTAAACGCCCGGTCCACCGGCAGAAAGAAGGGCCGGTCGGAATTCCGGGCGGGAAGCTTCTCAGCTTCCTCCGCGAGCAGGACGCGAAGTTCCCCGAGGCCCTCTCCCGTTTCGGCGGAGGTCTCCACGACCGGCGCGCCCTCCAGGAAGGTTCCCCGCACCGCTTCGGCGGCCTCCTCCCGCGCGAGCGAGCGGGTCTCCCCGTCCGCGAGGTCGCATCTGGTCAGCACGATCACGCCGCGCGGCACGCCGAGCAGCGAAAGGATCGCGGCATGTTCCCGCGTCTGGGGCATGACCCCCTCATCCGCGGCGACCGCGAGCAGCGCGAGGTCGATCCCGCCCGCGCCCGCGAGCATGTTCTTTACAAAATGTTCGTGGCCGGGCACGTCGACGACGTCGGCGTGCACCTCCCCCGGCAGATCCATCCATGCGAAGCCGAGATCGACCGTCAGGCCCCGGCGCTTCTCCTCCGCGAGCCGGTCGGGGTCGATGCCGGTGAGCGCGCGCACGAGCGCCGTCTTGCCGTGGTCCACGTGGCCCGCCGTGCCGATCACGATCCGCTTCACGGTTCACACCCGGCTTTTACCGCCTCCGCAGCAGGTAAAAGCTCCTCCGGCAGCATCGTCGAAACGTCGAGCAGCAGTCTGCCCTCCGCGATGCGCGCAACGACGGGAACCGGCGCGGCGCGCAGCCGCGCGGCAAGCGCATCCGCGCCGAAAACGCGCGGCGCCACCGCGGCCGCGTATCCCTTGAGAAGCTGCCCCGGCGCGCAGCCGCCCCCCACCGGACGTTCGGCGGGGACGACCTCGCAGGCGCAGTCCGCGCCCAGCCGCATGATCATCCCGCAGAGCTCTTCGGCGCGCGCCCGCAGTGCTTCGGGCGCGGTGCAGAGCATCCGGAGCACAGGGATCTCCCGCTTCGCGCGGGCAGGGTCCGTATAGCTCTCCAGCGTCGCGGCCAGCGCCGCGAGGGAGAGCTTGTCGATGCGCAGGGCGCGCGCCAGCGGATGGCGGCGCATCCGTTCGATCAGCGCCGCCTTCCCGACGAGGATGCCCGCCTGGGGGCCGCCGAGCAGCTTGTCCCCCGAGAAGCAGACGACGTCCGCTCCCTCCCGCAGCGCCTGCGGGACGGTCGGCTCGCCGGAAAAGGGATACTCCCCCGCTTCCAGCAGCGCGCCGCTCCCCAAGTCCGCGACGAGCGGAATATTCCGCCTTTTCGCGAGCGCCGCCAGCTCCCCGACCGAGGCAGAGGCGGTAAAGCCGACGACACGGAAATTGCTCGTGTGCACCTTCAAAAGCGCGGCCACGTTCCCTTCGGCGCAGGCCGCCTCATAATCCCCGGGGCCGGTGCGATTGGTCGAGCCGACCTCCCTGAGCCGGGCGCCGCTCTGCTCCAGGATGTCGTGGATGCGAAAGCCGTCCCCGATTTCCACGAGCTCCCCGCGCGACACGGCGACCTCCCGCCCGCGCGCCAGCGCCGCAAGCGCGAGCAGGACCGCCGCCGCGTTGTTGTTGACGACGAGCGCGTCCCCGCATCCGCAGAGGGCTTTCAGCAGCGGCTCCGCATGGACGCCGCGGCTCTCCCGCTCCCCCGCCGCGAGGTCATATTCCAGGTCGCAGCAGCCCGCCGCGTCGCGTACCGCTCCGCGGGCCGCGTCCGAGAGGGGGGCGCGCCCCAGATTGGTGTGCAGCGCCACGCCTGTCGCGTTGATGAGGCGGCGCAGGCGCGGGGAACCCGCGCAGCGCAGCCGTTCGAGAACGGCTGCGCACAGCAGGGACGGCGGCGGCACTGCGGGACATTCGTCCCGCAGGATCGACG
>NZ_CABUCJ010000075.1 GCF_902490045.1 uncultured Anaerotruncus sp. | reverse complement strand
GGCGCGTCCGAGCAGGATATAGATGATTGCGAAGACGGGCGTGCCGAGGATCATGCCCGCCACCCCGAACAGCCCGCCGCCGATCGTCACGGCGAAGAGCACCCACAGCGGCGGCAGCCCGACCGAGCCGCCGATCACCTTGGGGGCGATGATGTTGCCGTCGACCTGCTGGACGACGACCACGAAGAGGATGTACCACAGGGCGCGAAGGGGGTCGATCATCAACAGGAGGAAGACCCCCGGCACCGCGCCGATAAACGGCCCGAAGAAGGGGATGATGTTGGTGACGCCCATGACGACGCCGATCAGCATCGCATAGGGGAAGCGGAAAACCGAAAGGCCGATCACGCTCACGATCCCGACGATCAGCGCGTCGAGCAGCTGCCCGGAGACATAGTTACCGAACGTTTCGATCGAGACCTGCGCCGCGCCGCCCAGCCATCCGGCGGCCCGCGCGGGCAGGAAGGCGCGCCCGAGGCGGCCGGCCTGGGAGAGCAGCTTTTCCTTGCTCATCAGCAGGTGGATGGATACGATGACGCCGATGACAAAGGTGACCACGCCGCCGCCGAACGAGACGACATATCCGAGCATCCGCGGGACAAAGTCGACGAGGAAATTCAGCAGCGCGTCCGCCGCCTGGGAGAACCAGGCGGAAAGCTGCTCGAGCGCCTCGGCGGGCAGGGCGAGCTCCCCCTGGAGCCGTCCGCCCAGCACCCGGAGGGATTCCAGATAGGCGGGGATGTTGTTGCCGAGCGTGACGACGCTCGCGGCCAGCTGCGGCACCACGACCCACAGCAGCACGCCGACCGCGGCGAAGGTGACCAGGTAGGTGGACACGAGCGAAAGCGGCCGCACCAGCCGGGCGGAGCGGGGGTTCCTCCCCTCCGCGAGCCGGTAAAACACCTTCTTTTCAAAGAGGACCATCACATTGTTGAGAATGAAGGCGATGGCCACGCCGGTAAAAAAGGGGGCCAGCAGGCCGCCCGCGACGCGCAGCGCCCCCGTCAGGCGGTCCATGTTGCTCAGCGCGAGGTAGAGGACCACGGTAAACGCCGATACGATACAGTAGCCCCTGATCTTCTGTTTGTCCAAAGCGCGCCCTCCTTACGGCGTATTGGCGGGCTGGGGCTGGTTCCTGCGCGGGAAGGTCCCCTCGGCGATCATGACGCCCATCAGGATGAGTCCCGCGCCCGCCAGCATCAGCAGGGTGATCCGCTCGTGGAGCACGGCGACCGACGCGAGCATCGTGACGAGCGGGTTGAGGTAGACGAAATTGTTGGCGCGCACCGCGCCGAGCTGCCCGACCACATGGTACCAGAGCACATAGCAGAGGGAGGAGGCCACGACCCCGAGGAAGAGCAGGTTCCCCCACACCTCGGGCAGGCGCAGCACCGCAGGGTCGAAGGGCGCGCGGTCAAAGAGCAGGCAGGGCAGCATGGTGACGATCGAATAGAAGAAGATGCGCCGGGTGATATAGACCGGCTGGTAGCGGCTGTCGATCTTGCGCAGGATGACCGTGTAAAACGCCCACGAGAGGGCGGCCGCCAGGGCGAGCAGGTCGCCCGCCGGGGAAAGCTTCAGCACGAAGTGTCCGTTGAAGACGACGAGGAAGATGCCCGCCATCGCGAGGAAAAAACCGTAGAACGCGTGGCGGGTGAGGCGCTCGTCCCGCGTGAAAAGGTGCGCCACGACCGACGTGAGGATGGGCGCGGCCGAGATGAGCAGGCTCACGTTGGAGGCCTGCGTATAGGAGAGCGCGGTGTTTTCCGCCAGAAAATAGAGGGTGCTGCCGCAGAGCGCCGCGGCGATGCAGCACAGCTCCTGACGCAGCCCCTCCGGGCGGTGAAATTTCGGATGGATGACGAGCAGCGCCGCGTAGGCGATCAGGTAGCGCAGCAGCATGATCTGCACGGGGGAGAGCCGCGTCAGCAGGATTTTGGTCGACACGAAGGTCGTCCCCCAGAAGAGGATCACGAGCAGCGCGAGCAGGGTGTAGAGTCTGTTTTTCTTCATCTGCGGTTCATTCTTTCCATTGGAAATCAAAGCGCGGCGACCGCGGCGGAGTTGAAGTTCTGCCAGAAGCCCTTGTCCTCCACCGCCTCGCGGAACTGGAAAAACAGAAAAACGCCGACGACCAGCACCGCCGCCGCGATCACCGCGGCGGTAATCCAGCCCGCGCGGCGGCGCGCCCGGTGGCGGTTCTGCTCCCGGCGTTTAATCTTATCAAAGTCAATGATCTTGCGGTCAGGGTCACTGTTGTTCATCGGCAAAGAACATCCTCCAGATCAAATAGGCATAGGAAGCGACGGCCGCCACCCACACAACCGGCGCGAGCTTTTTGAGGGGCTTTACAAAATACACCCCGAGCAGCGTGCCGATCGACAGCAGGCAGGTTTTGAAGATCGCGACGTCCCGGACGGAGAATCCCCGGAACCGTTCCATTCCCCAGTCGATCACCCGTTGTACCGCGTCCATGGCAATGCCTCCTTTTTTGACAGGCGTCCCGGCGGGCAGCGCCCGCCCCGTATAAAAAGTCTATCACAGTTTGTCTTTTTTTTCAACCGGGGGGAACTTTCGGGAAAGTTCCCCCCGGACCCCTTCAAAGCTTTTGGCGCAGGCAGGCCGCCCGGCGCAGCCGTAAGCGCGGGCCTTGCGGCAGGGAGGGTGCCCTGCGCGGCCGCAGACGCGCGGCGCGTGGGACGGAAAGCAGGCAGCCGCTTGCTTCTATCTTTCCCGCCCTGCGGCCGGTTCAAACGTCAAATTTCACGCGGCCGGATTTCTCCTGCCGCGCGTTTCCGCCGCGCGCCGTCTAGGGGTGGTCCGACTCGGTGACCCACCGGGCCCCGTCGCCGGGCGGCAGCTCCCCGCGCTCATAGCAGACGAGGGTGGTGCGGTTGGGCATGCAGACCGCCCGTTCGCCCGGCGCGCCGCACCATCCGGTGCGTTCGCAGATGTGGTCGGGACAGGTGACCCCGACAAAGCGCGCACGCCCGTCGGCGACCTCAAAGGAGACCGGCCTGCCCGTCTCCCCCTCGATGCGGAAGGTGTAGGGCCGCGCGGTCCTGCCGAGGTCGATGCGGCAGAACTCCGCCCCGTCCACCGAGACGACCGCCACCGTGTCGCCCGAGCGCGGCCAATAAAAGAAAAGCGCCAGTCCGGCGCACACGGCGACCACCGCCGCGAGGATGATCCATTCGATTCTTTTCATTTTCATGCGAGGCGCTTCGCCAGCCCTTCAAAATCCACCGTGTCGAGGTGGATGCAGTGTTCCCGCTCGGAGAGGTTTTCGAGATAGTGCGCGTCCGAGCTTGTAACGATAGCGTACCCCTCTTTGTACGCCTGATTCCTCCCGTCCGCGAAGAACGCCTCCGGGTTCGCGACCTCAAGGGCGCGGAAAGCGCATTCGGGCGGGATGAAGCCGAGGTTGGAGAGCACGCTGTTGCTCGCGCGGTCGATGTGCGCGGGATAGCAGAACCCGCCGTAGCCCCTGACGAGCGCGGGCAGGTCGGAGATTTCGATCGTCGTCGCGTTGATGAGCAGCTTCTGCTCGAGGCCGGCGGGCTCGTCCCGCCAGTCGAGGATCTGCTGCGGGCCGAAGATCTCGGGGACGTTGTCGATGTCGGGCAGGCGTTCATGCACATACCCGTCGAAATCCATCGCATTTTCCAGTGCGGGGAAGAGGCAGACGACGTGCACCTCCTCGGCGGTCGTCAGCTCCATGCCCGGCAGCACCGTGAGGCCTGACCCCTCGGCGGCGCGCAGCAGCGCCGGGCAGTTTTTGGAGGAGTTGTGGTCGGTCAGCGCGATGAGGTCGAGCTCTTTCAGAAGCGCCATGTTGAGGATGTTGTTGGGGGTCATGTCCATGTCCCCGCAGGGGGAGAGGCAGGAGTGGATATGCAGGTCATAAAACACCGGCCGCATCGGTTCGCCTCCTCTCCCAAATTCGCCGACCCCGCTAGGCCCCGGACATGCGGGTGTGGATGTCCAGCGCGGCGTCGAAGACCGGCTTCTCCGACCAGAGCACCGCGATATCGTTCATCTCCGCCTTGCTTTTGGCGTCGTCGTCGAGCGCCGCGCCCTCGGCGAGCACCACGCAGGCCACGTCGGCCAGCATCGCCACCGCCATCGCGTTGACGTTGCCCATGACCGTCACCCACGCGCTGTCCGCGGGGGCGCGCCCCATCACAAAGCTGAGCAGGTCGCAGCTGTAGACGCTTTCAATCTTCCGGCCGAGGGAGTCCTCCCCCGCGAGGATTTTAAGTCCGGCCTGTTCGGCAAGCTGTTTTACCGTCATGTCGATTCCCCCCGGTCATTCCTTTTCTTCGGTCTCCGCCGCCGCGACCTTGGGCATCACGCTCGAAAGCCGCCGCAGCCCCTCGGCCATCCCGCGGATCTCCTCGCGCAGCTTGAAGATGCACGCCTCCTCGGTGGCGAACCCCCGCACGATGTCCTCGGCGAGCGCCTTGCAGGAGGGCGCGCCGCACGACCCGCAGTCCATGCCGTAGAGCCGCCCCTCGATCTCCCGCATCATCTTCATCTTTTCCATCGCGGTGCGGATGTCCGCGTCCAGTTCGAGCACCGGCTCGTATTCGACCGGCGCGTCCCAGGTGTAGGGGGAGAGGTCCTCCTGCCCGAGGTGGTTGCAGGAGACGGGCCGGTATTTGCGGATGCGCTTGAGCTTGGCCTTGGCGACGTAGGGGTTCTCCACCCCGAGCACCCCGCCGACGCAGCCGCCCGAGCAGGCGTTGAGTTCGACGAAGTCGAGGTCGTAGAACTTCTCGTCCTCGAGGTCCTCGAGCACGCGGATGACGTTTTCGATGCCGTCGGCCGCGAGATACCGCTCCTTGAGCGCGGCGGCGGCCTCGCCGCCGCTGCTGCCCCAGCCGATGCCCATCCGGCCCGCCCCCGCCATGTCCACCGAGGCGGGCACCTTGCGCATGAGGCTGATCAGCTTGGGGTAGACCTCCCGGATGGCGAGCACCGCGTCGACGGCGCTCTTCTCGGTGCCCAGCGGCATCTTGACCGCCGTCACCTTCGCCGGGCAGGGGGAGATGAAGATCGCGCCGATCTTTTCGGGCGCCAGCCCCGTCTTTTCGGCGGCGCGCGCCTTGGCCACCCGCGCGGCCACCTCGATGGGCGCATGCAGCGGGAGGATGTTGTCGATGAGCTCGGGGAAGCGCACCCGGATGAGCCGCAGCACCGCCGGGCAGGCGGAGGAGATGACCGGGCGCTTGATGTCCTCGCGCATCATATACCGACGGGTCGCGTCGCTCACGAGCTCCGCCGCGCGCGCGACCTCGTAGACGTCGTCGAACCCCATGAGGGTCAGCGCCCCGAGGATGAGGTCGATGTCGTCGAGGTTGTTGAACTGCCCGTAGAGGCTCGGCGCGGGCAGCGCGATCTTATAGTCGAAGCTGTCCATCACCGAGATGGGATCGAAGATCGCCTGCTTGGCGTGGTGCGGGCAGACCCGGATGCACTCGCCGCAGTCGATGCACCGCTCCTTGATGATCTTCGCCTTGCCGTTGCGCACGCGGATGGCCTCGGTGGGGCAGCGCTTGACGCAGTTGATGCATCCGTGGCACTTATCCCGGTCCAGGGTCACCGAGTGGAAGAAGTTCGTGGTATCCATCATGACGGCCTCCCAGATAAATCCTGCCCGCCCCGGGGGAAACGCGGATCAGGCGACGTACACCTTCATGTTGACGGTGGTGCCGACGCCGACCTCGCTGACGACCTCCATCTCGTCGGAGTATTTCTTCATGTTCGGCAGGCCCATGCCCGCGCCGAAGCCGAGGTTGCGCACCTCCTCGGGCGCGGTGGACCAGCCCTCCTGCATGGCCAGCGAGATGTCCCTGATGCCCGGGCCGTGGTCGACCAGCTTCATCGTGACCGCGTCGGCCGCCACCTCGACGGTGATCTGCCCGCCGCCGCCGTGAATCACCATGTTGATCTCCCCCTCGTACATGGCGATGGCGACCTTGCGCACCACCTGCGGGGAGAGGCCCAGCTTTTTGAGGACTCCCTTGACGTCGCTCGACGCCTCGCCCGCGCGGGTGAAGTCGTCGCCCGGGACGTCGTAGGTGAGGTTGATCGTATCAGACATCGGTTTCACAGCCACCCTTCAAGCCGTTGTCGTAAAGCCGCCCGCAGGCGGTAAACATGCGGTAGGGGGTCGAAAGCACGGCGATCCCCCGCTGGCGCGCGAGGGAGAGGATCTGTTCGTCGGGGCGCTTGCCGCGCACGAAGACGATGCAGACCATGTCCATCATTTCGGCGGTGCGCACCACCTGCGAGTTGACGAGCCCGGTGAGCAGCACGCTCTGGTCCTTGACATAGGCGAGCACGTCGCTCATCATGTCGCTGCCGCAGGCGGTATGTACCTCGGCCTCCATCGAGTCCCCCTCGCAGAGGACCTCGGCCTTGAGAATCCTGGCGATATCGCTGACTGTCATGGGCCATTGCTCCTTTCGGAAATCGGGAAAGCGGTTGGTCTATACCATAACATTATATCATTTTGCGCGCGGGGCCGCAATGACCGGGCCCGCCAAAATCCCCCGCCAAAAGCTGTGGAATCTGCGGAGGGGCTTGAAATTGGAAAAGTCCGGAAGCCTTTGTCGAATTGTCATGAAAATCGTTTCATTTTTGCGAAAATTCCGGGGGATTCATCTGGACGGCATTACGATTTTCTGTTATAATCATAACAATTCTATAATGGTGCTGTACGCCCTTTGCGTACGGCAATGCCAAGGAGGTAAGACAGATGGCGAACACGAAAACCGTGGTCCCCTTCACCGGCACCGCTGAGCAGGAACAGCGGCTGCAGAAGGTGATCGAGGAGCACAAGGGCCAGAAGGGCGCTCTGATGCCGGTTTTGCAGGGCGCGCAGGAGATCTACGGGTACCTTCCGATCGAGGTGCAGAAGATGATCTCCCTCGGGCTCGACATCCCGCTGGAGGAAATCTACGGGGTCGCGAC
This sequence comes from uncultured Anaerotruncus sp., assembly GCF_902490045.1. Classification (GTDB taxonomy): domain Bacteria; phylum Bacillota; class Clostridia; order Oscillospirales; family Ruminococcaceae; genus Anaerotruncus. The sequence continues at coordinate 4,977 of NZ_CABUCJ010000075.1, read as the reverse complement.
CTTCTATTCCCAGTTTACCCTCAACCCCAAGGGCCAGTACAAAATCTCCGTGTGCCTGGGCACCGCCTGCTACGTCAAGGGTTCGGGCGATATCTTCCAGAAGCTCCAGGAGAAGCTCGGCATCCAGTCGGGCATGTGCACGCCCGACGGCAAATTCAGCCTCGACGCCTGCCGCTGCGTGGGCGCCTGCGGCCTTGCGCCGGTCCTGATGGTCAACGACGAGGTCTACGGCCGCCTGACGGTCGACGACGTCGACACCATTCTCGCCAAGTACCAGTAACGCCATGCAGGAGCTTTCGCTGAACGTGCTGGACATCGCGCAGAATTCGGTCCGCGCGGGCGCCTCGCTCATCGAGATCACGGTGGACGAACAGCCCGCGGCCGACACCCTCACGATCACCGTGCGGGACGACGGCTGCGGCATGACCCCCGAGCAGGTGCAGCGGGTCACCGACCCGTTCTTCACCACGCGCACCACCCGCAGGGTGGGGCTGGGGGTGCCGTTTCTCAAGATGGGCGCCGAGATGACGGGGGGAGGCCTCTCGATCGAATCGGAGCCGGGGAAGGGCACCGCCGTGACGGCGGTATTCGGCCTCACCCACATCGACCGCATGCCGCTCGGCGATATCGCGGCGACCGTCGCCTCGCTCGTGCAGTGCAACCCCGACATCGACTTCACCTACACCTTCCGCCGCGGGGCGGGGGAGTTCACCGCCGACACGCGGGAATTCCGGCAGGTGCTCGACGGCGTGCCCCTCTCGGAGCCGTCGGTGGTCGGGTTCATCGGCTCGTTCATCCGCGAAAACACGCAGGAGGTTTTAGACACGCAGGCGTCCTGACGGCAGGACGCGCAACCACATTGTGGACGGAGGAATCTTACATATGAAAAGCTTAGCGGAGCTTCAGGCTCTGAGGGACAAGGTCAAAACCAACATGGGCATCCGCGCCGACGACAGCGGCAACACCCGCGTCGTGGTCGGCATGGCCACCTGCGGCATCGCCGCGGGCGCGCGCCCCGTGCTCCAGGCGTTCACCGAGGAGGTCGCCAAGAAGAACCTCCAGAACGTCACCATCGCCCAGACGGGCTGCATCGGCATCTGCCAGTACGAGCCGGTCGTCGAGGTCTTCGAGCCCGGCAAGGAGAAGGTCACCTACGTCAAGATGACCCCCGAAAAGGCCGCCCAGATCGTCCAGAAGCACCTGATCAACGGACAGGTCGTTCAGGAGTACACCATCGGCGCGGTCGCCGGCGGCAAGCTGTAAGAAAGGAGGAAGCGCACCATGTATCGTTCCCATGTGCTTTGCTGCGGAGGTACGGGCTGTACGTCCTCCGGTTCGGCAAAGATTATCGAAGAGTTTGAAAAGGAAATCGCCGCGACCGGGCTCACCGAAGAGGTCAAGGTCGTCAAGACCGGCTGCTTCGGCCTCTGCGCGCTCGGCCCCGTCGTCATCGTCTACCCCGAGGGCTCCTTCTACTCCCGCGTCAAGCCCGAGGACGTCAAGGAGATCGTCGACGAGCACCTGCTCAAGGGCCGCATCGTCAAGCGCCTGCTCTACACCGAGACGGTCGTCGAGGACAAGATCAAATCCCTCGACGAGACCGACTTCTACAAGAAGCAGAAGCGCGTCGCGCTCCGCAACTGCGGCGTGATCGACCCCGAGGACATCAACGAGTACATCGCCTACGACGGCTATATGGCGCTGGGCAAGGTCCTCACCGAGATGACCCCCGAGGACGTCATCGAGACGCTCAAGACCTCCGGCCTGCGCGGCCGCGGCGGCGCGGGCTTCCCGACCTGGCTCAAATGGAACTTCGCCAAGGCCCAGCCTCCCGGACAGAAATACGTCTGCTGCAACGCCGACGAGGGCGACCCGGGCGCGTTCATGGACCGCTCGGTGCTCGAGGGCGACCCCCACTCGGTGCTCGAGGCGATGGCGATCGCCGGCTACACGATCGGCGCGAACCAGGGCTACATCTACGTGCGCGCCGAGTACCCAATCGCGGTCAAGCGCCTCGAGATCGCGCTCGGCCAGGCCCGCGAGATGGGCTTTTTGGGCAAGAACATCTTTGAGACCGGCTTCGACTTCGACATCGACATCCGCCTGGGCGCCGGCGCCTTCGTCTGCGGCGAGGAGACCGCGCTCATGACCTCGATCGAGGGCCACCGCGGCGAGCCGCGTCCCCGTCCCCCCTTCCCGGCGGTCAAGGGCCTCTTCGGCAAGCCCTCCATCCTCAACAACGTCGAAACCTGGGCCAACATCCCCCAGATCATCCTCAACGGGCCCGAGTGGTTCGCCTCGATGGGCACCGAGAAATCGAAGGGCACCAAGGTCTTCGCGCTCGGCGGCAAGATCCACAACACCGGCCTCGTCGAGGTCCCGATGGGCACCACCCTGCGGGAGATCGTCGAGGAGATCGGCGGCGGCTGCCCGAACGGCAAGAAGTTCAAGGCGGCCCAGACGGGCGGCCCCTCCGGCGGCTGCATCCCGGCCTCGCTGATCGACACCGAGATCGACTACGACAACCTGCTCGCCATCGGCTCGATGATGGGCTCGGGCGGACTCATCGTCATGGACGAGGACAACTGCATGGTGGATATCGCCAAGTTCTTCCTCGAGTTCACCGTCGACGAGAGCTGCGGAAAGTGCACCCCCTGCCGCATCGGCACCAAGCGCCTCTATGAGATGCTCGACCGCATCACCCGCGGCGAGGGCAAGATGGAGGACCTCGACAAGATGGAGGAGCTCTGCTACTACATCAAGGAGAACGCGCTGTGCGGACTCGGCCAGACCGCGCCCAACCCGGTGCTCTCGACGCTGAAATATTTCCGCGACGAGTACGAGGCCCACGTGAAGGAAAAACGCTGCCCGGCGGGCGTCTGCAAACACCTGCTCCAGTACCAGATCGTGGCCGACAAGTGCAAGGGCTGCACCCTCTGCGCGCGCAACTGCCCGGTCGGGGCCATCGCCGGCACCGTCAAGAACCCGCACGTCATCGACCAGTCCAAGTGCATCAAATGCGGCGCCTGCATCGAGAAATGTAAGTTCGGCGCGATTGTGAGAAAGTAAGAAAGGAGCGTGCCTGGATATGGAAAAAGAAATGGTTAATATAAAGATCAACGGTATGCCCTTGTCCGTGCCGAAAGACAGCACCATTCTGGAAGCGGCCCGCTATGCCGGCATCCAAATCCCGACCCTGTGCTATCTCAAGGAGATCAACGCGATCGGCGCCTGCCGCATCTGCGTGGTTGAGGTCAAGGGCGCCAAATCCCTCGTGGCCGCCTGCGTCTACCCGGTCAACGAGGGCATGGAGATCCTCACCCACTCCAAAAAGGTTTACGAGTCCCGCAAGATCACCCTCGAGCTGATCCTCTCCACCCACAAGAAGGAGTGCCTCTCCTGCGTGCGCAGCGGAAACTGCGAGCTGCAGAAGCTCTGCCACGACTTCAAGGTTGAGGACGAACACCGCTACGAGGGCTCCAACCCCGAGTGGCCCAAGGACGACAGCGCGGTCCACATGGTCCGCGACGACAACAAGTGCATCCTCTGCCGCCGCTGCGTGGCTGCCTGCGCCAAATGGCAGGGCATCGGGGTCATCGGCCCCAACGAGCGCGGCTTCAACACCCACATCGCCTGCGCGTTCGAGCAGAACCTCGGCGAAGTGGCCTGCGTCTCCTGCGGACAGTGCATCGTCGTCTGCCCGACCGGCGCCATCTACGAGAAGGACCAGACCAAGGACGTCTGGCGCGCGCTGCACGACCCGACCAAGCATGTCGTGGTCCAGACCGCGCCGTCCATCCGCGCCACGCTGGGCGAGGCGTTCGGCATGCCGATCGGCTCCAACGTGACCGGCAAGATGGTCGCCGCCCTGCGCCGCATGGGCTTTGAAAAGGTGTTCGACACCGACCTCGCGGCCGACATGACCATCGTCGAGGAGGCCCACGAGTTTGTCGAGCGTGTCAAGACGGGCGGCGTCCTGCCCATGATCACCTCCTGCTCGCCCGGCTGGGTCAACTACTGCGAGCACTACTATCCCGACATGATCCCCAACCTCTCCACCTGCAAGTCGCCGCAGCAGATGTTCGGCGCCACGGTGAAGACCTGGTACGCCCAGAAGATGGGCTGGGATCCCAAGGACGTCTTTGTGGTCGGCATCATGCCCTGCACCGCCAAGAAGTTTGAGGTCCGCCGCGACAACGAGGACGCGGCCGGCGCCGGCATCCCCGACGTCGACGTCTCCCTCACCACCCGCGAGCTCGCACGCATGATCGACCGCGCGGGCATCGACTTCACCTCCCTGCCCGACGAGGATTTCGATTCCGCCATGGGCGAGTCGACCGGCGCGGCCGTCATCTTCGGCGCGACGGGCGGCGTCATGGAGGCGGCGCTGCGCACCGCGGCAGAGTGGGTCGGCGGCAAGCCGCTGCAGGACGTCGATTTCAAGGAGGTCCGCGGCACCGAGGGCATCAAGGAGGCCAGCTACCAGATCGGCGACCTGACGGTCAACGTGGCGGTCGCGTCCAGCCTCTCCTGCGCCCGCAAGCTGCTTGACCAGGTCCGTTCGGGCATGAAGAACTACCACTTCATCGAGATCATGGGCTGCCCGGGCGGCTGCGTCAACGGCGGCGGCCAGCCGGTCCAGCCCGCGAGCGTGCGCAACTTTGTCGACCTCAAGGCGCTCCGTGCCAAGGCGCTCTACGACGCCGACGAGTCGAAGCCCCTGCGCAAGAGCCACGAGAACCCCGAGCTGCTCAAGATCTATGAGGAGTATTTCGGCGAGTTCGGCAGCCACCTGGCCCACCGCATCCTGCATACCTCCTATGTGGAGCGTCCGCACTTCTGATTTTTCGTTCAAAAGCCCCCGGAAGCCGCTGCTTCCGGGGGCTTTCTTTTTTTGCCGCTTATCGCGCGGTGGAGTTTGTCGGAGGTCGACCGACGGCGGTTTTAGATATGTCGCTCACCGAGCGGCGCAGTTTG
>NZ_CABUCJ010000074.1 GCF_902490045.1 uncultured Anaerotruncus sp. | reverse complement strand
TCCCCGGCCGGCGCGCGGGGACCTCTTCCATCTACCTGGGCGCTGTCCGGTCGTCCCGCCCGCGGCGGGATTTCCCGGCGCCGCTTTGATAGCCGGCGGCCGCAATCAGCACGCCGGAAGCCGCCAGCAGCGCGAAGGCCACGACGGGCAGCGGGCCGCTGCCCGTGTTCGGGATCGTCACCGGGACGGGCAGGTCGTCGATGATCTTGAGGTCGAGCGGCACGAGCAGCCGCACCGAGTCGTCGCCGCTCCCGCCGCCGCCCGACGGACCGATGTAGGGGGCTCCCTCGATCCGCAGGTAGAACTGCGTCGTTGCGCTGAAGCCGCTCTGGGGATTCCTTTCAAAATCCCCGAAGCCGCCGACCGCCGCCTCCTCTTTCGTCCCGTGCACGCCGCTTTCCGCGTGGGAGGGCGCGCCCATCGGCTCCCCGGTATCCGTATCCGCCGCCAGCGCCGCGACCCCCATGCCCAGCGCCAGCACGCATCCCAGCAGCGCCGCGAGAATCCTGTTCATCCGTTTCATCCTCGTCCCTCCCGTGATCATTGTCAGTTCAAAACGGTGATCGTCAGTTTTGCGCCCGCCGACCCGACGTATTCCTCCGTCTCGGGGTCGTAGGCGTTGAAGACCGCCGTTGCGAGGTATTCGCCCTTTCCCAGCTCCACGTCCAGCTTCGTGTTCTGGATGTGGTGGTTCGGCTCGATAAGGCCCGTTTTGTAGATCAGCTCGCCCGTGTCGTCCAGCGTGATCTGCACCTGCATGAGGTAGCGGTTGCCCGGCACGTTTTCAATCTGGAGCGGGCCCTCGGCCCCTCCGTTTTCAAAGATGGGCGCCGTGTTGATCGAAATATTGAACATGCCCTCCTCGACAATCCGGTTGAGCTCCTTCTGGATTTCCTCCTCCGTCTTGCCCTCGAGCTGCCCGGCGAGCGCCGCCGCCTCCCGCGCGAGGCCGGACGGCCCCGCCTTGGGCGTGCGCAGCAGCAGATACGCCAAAATGGCCAGCACGAGCAGCAGCAGGACGCACGCCGCGACAAGCAGCTTTTTGCCGCTGTCCCTTTTCGTCTCCGTCTGCGCTTCCGTCTTTTCTTCGCTCATCGTCTATCCCGCCTTATTTCGGTTCTATTTCAAGGCTTGCGCCGTCTGTTTCAAAATTTGGGGCGCGGATTGCTCCGCGGTCTCGGTGAACATTCGTACAGGGGGCCCGAAGGCCCCGCGCGGGGGAATCCCCCGCGCGGAGGAAATCAGAATAATCAGACCGTCTCGTTCGGGGCAATTTTGACTGTATAGGTTACGGTCACAACCTGCACGTCTTCAGTCGCCGTATTCACGCCGGGAGCAATGTATGCTTTCAGCGGGAGATCCATATCGACCGGGGTGGTCGTCCCAGACGAGGCGATCTTCCAGTCAGAAGGAGTATACTCGGTCGTACCATTTACCATAGGAACATCGTTGATCTTCAACGCCAGCTGTTTCGCAACAGTCAGGTTGTTGCTGGAAGGCTTGTAGCCGGTCGCCACGACTTCATCCTTAAACTCACCGAAGCTCCAGCCCGCTGCCGGTGCAACATCCATTTTTGTGACTTGAATAGCAACCGAGCTGCGGTTTGCAATCATATAGTTATTCGCTCCCGGGGTGACGACCTTACCGTCGCCGCCGTATGCATACATGCAGACCCACAGCGGGACTTCGACGCTGATGCTTGTGTCTCCGGAAATCGCATTGCCATCAATGTTCAGATAGAATTTTGAGTCCGCACCATAAGCGCCTTCGCCTTTATCCGTAAACTTGTTTTCTCCCGCTGAAGCGACTCCCGCAGTATCCGCGGTGCCATGCGTGCTATCTTCGGCATGCGGTCCATTAGTTCCCGCCGCGAAAGCGACGACGCCCATGGACATGACGACTGTGATTGCCAAAAGAACCGCTAACAGTTTTTTCATTGTTTTGACCTCCTAAGATGTTTTGTATTGGGATCGTTTGGAAACCTTATGGAAAGTGATTCTCTCACATACCCCCTCCTTCGGTTGTGCGGCCGCGCTCAGTTTTCTACCTCAAGAACCAGCTTCGCGCCCGCCTGCCCGGCGATCGAATGTTCGTCGTCCGGCATGTGCGCGGTAAAAATTGCGGTCGCGTTATAGACACCCGCCGGCAGGTCCTCGGACAGCCTGATATACTGGATGTACTGTCCGGGCTTGACGCCTTTGGATTGGTAGACTGTTTCGCCCGTGCTGTCGAGCGTGATCTGAACCGTCATGTTGTAGTGGTTGGCGGCGATGTTCTCGATGTTTGCGAGCCCCTCGCCGCGCCCGTCCGGGAATAGGATGTAGGTGTTGATCGCAATGTTGAACATGCCCTCTTCCACGATCCGGTTGAGTTCCGCCTGGATCTCCTCCTCCGTTTTGCCCGGGAGGTGGCCGGTCATCGCCGCCACGTCGAAGAAGGTGTCCTGCTGGCTTTGCCACCAGAACCAGCCTCCCACGGCCGCGGCGATCAGCAGGAGCAAAAGCAGCAGAAGCAGGAGCAGTTTTCCGCGACCCTTTTTCGGGGCCGTGCTTTCCGTTTCACACATCGCTTATCACCCCCCGTTCGCGGCCGAGCCGCTGACGCCCACCGTGTAGGTCACGGTGGCGAGCAGGGTTTCCCCTTCTCCCGCCACGCCGCCGGCCGGGATGTAACATTCGACGGGTATCGAACGGGCCGTCCCCGCCCCGATGGGCTGGAAGAGCGGGCCGGTTGAGGCGTCACCCGCCGACATTGACCAATCCGCACCGTTCACGCCCGAAGAAATCCAGTGGGTATCCAGACGGAGCGCCGCCTGCCCTTCGACGAGGGTGTTTTTGGAGATGTCGTACTTCCCGTTCGTGACGAACCCGCCATCCGGAGCCTGTACGAGATGCCAGCCGTCCGCCGGGTGCACCGACATTTCGGTGACCGCCACCGGGAAGGAGGAGTTGTTTTTGATGGTGTAGCTTCCCTCCTCCGGTGTGACGACCTTGCCGTCGCCGCCGTAGCCGTACATGCACACCCACAGCGGTACCGTCGCGTCGATTCGCGCGGGGTTGGTGTGGAGCTTGATTTCTGCGGTGTCAGCCGCGTACTCTACCGCTCCTCTCCGGAGGGTGACCTGCATGGTCATGCGGCCGTCCTTCTCCTCGCTGATCGCGTTCGCGTTGTAGAGGCTGTAGGGCACCGTCGCATTAACGGAGAACGCACGCGTGGTTCCAACGGGGGTTTCCACTCCGTCAGTTGTGCGCGTAATCGCAAACTTCTTCATCGCGTCGTCGCTGCCCCAGACCGTCCGAGCGTTGACGACCGCATCCTTCTCCACGAGCTGCGGCGCGAAGGACGCGTCGTCGCCCGTTAAGGCGTAGTCATCGATTTGCAGGTTGGTTTGGTCTGCGGGGTCATAGTCCGTTACCAACGGCTGAAAGGCTTTCACCTCCAGCGTGGCGATGTCGTTGGGGCCGGTCTCGTCCACGCCGAGCGTCGACGTCTCCATCGCCGTCTGGTTTCCGCTGTACGCGACCCGCCAGAGGGAGACGGTGAAGTCCTTGCTTTTCACGGTGGTGCCGTTGCTGTCGGTTGCCTTGAGATAATAGCTGCCACCAGCGTCCCACTCGGGCGTGAAGGTTACGGATACATAAGACTTGCCCTCGGTGGGCGAATTGACCACGCCTTTGAACTGCGCCTCTACCTTGGTTTCGCCGCAATAGAGCTCACAGCTTTCCACCTGGGGGGAAGACACCTCCGCCATGATGGTCGCCTGGACGCCCGCCTGTTTCAGGAAGTCCTGCTCCGGGCCTACAAACTGGAAGGCGGAGCCCAGCTCCAGGGTATTTGCTTCCGTGGGGGATTTCACCAGGGCGTATTCGATGTCGTCCGCGAGCGGGAATTTCACGGCCTCCGCCGCGACGTCCTCCACGACCCCGTCCATGTAGACGACCACGTCGCGGCCGGGGCCGTAGGCATCGTCCGTATCCGCGCGATCCATGTCCACCGGAATCTCGATGGAATCCGGAAGCGCCCCTTCCACGTTGATGACTTTGCCCTTCAGCAGGTAGACGTACTGGTCGGCGCCGAAGGAGGTCGCCCTGCCGCGCAGGCGCAGCGTACCATTCTGGTAGATTCCGTTGACGCCATCTTCGCACGTGTTGCCCGACAACGTCAGGTTTTCCGCCGTCAATACGCCGCCGTTGTTAACGATACCGCCCGCATACTGTAAAGCCTTGTTGCCCGTGATGACGCAGTTTTTCAGCGAGGCGTTCCCGCTCCTGAGCACGAAGCCCATGCCCACGTTATCCCGGATGCTCCCGCCGGTGATCTCCACCTGCGCGCCGAACGAATAGATGCCGCCGACCATATCTTGATCTTGCTCCGTACTTCCCTCGTTTCCGGAGATCTCCCCGTCTGTCATTCTCAGAGAAGCTCCTATGCCCACGAAGATTGCGCCCGAGCCTGTAGCCCCCTTGTTTCCGGTGATCTTGCCGCCGTTGATTTCGATCTCGATCGGCCCGTTTGCGTCCGCCAGAGGCGTGGCAATTGCCCCACCGAGAAGTGCTGCAACGTTGTTTTGCAGGACCGTGCCTTCGTTCAGGATCAATTTTCCTTCGTTTACGGTGACAATCGCTTCACCACCGGTACCCGGCGCGGCGATTTTTTCGTCCCCGGTCACGGCGTAGCGGTGACCATCGACGGTGATGTTCTCCAGCGTCAGGCTTCCGCCGCCCTCAACCACAAAGAGGGAGCCGGTATTGCCACCCACTTCGTAGCCGTCCAGGGTCGCATGCGCCGTCGGCTGCGAATACCGCTTGATCGTCACCGGGCCGCCCGCGTCCACGTAGCCCGCGCCAAAGAGCTCCTGCCCGCTCAGCGTGATGTTCTGGTCCTTTCCAATGGTAATTTCTCCCACCACATAGAGGGTTCCGCCCTTTTGCGCGGCCAGCTTCTTATAGGCTTCCGCGAGGGTCTTCACCGCCGCTTCGGGCGTCGTGCCGTCCGCTTCGTCGCTGCCGCTCACGCCGTTGATGTAGACCGCGCCCTTTGTCTGCAGCTCGAGGACGTTCTCGCCCTCCCGCTTGCCGGCGACAAAGCCCGCCGCCACCCGGTCGGACAGCGCGACCTTCGTCGGGTCGACCACAATCGTATCCGGATTCTGCGCGTCATAGGTGACGAGCGTCCTGCCGTCGTAGGCATCCCCCAGGTCGATCTTCAGGGCTCCTACAGGGGCAAACGCGTTAAAGGTTTCGATGTATTTCTCCGTCCCGAGGAAAACCTCTCCCTCGACCGACAGTTCCTCATCCGTGCCCACCGCCGAGGAGATCATCAACTGGCCAGTCTGGTAGACCGCCGAGCCTTCCTCCGCGTGGGTGTTCGCAATCACGGTATCGCTGTAGAGCTGGTATTTCCCGCCCTCCGCGATATACACCGCGCCGCCTTGTCCGTTTGCCGAAGCGTTCCGGTTGTTGCGCAGGATCGTGCCGCTGGTGTTGAAGGCTCCGCCCGACTGCACCGTCACGAGCGGCGCCTCCGCCTCAACCGCGGGCGCGATCAGCGCCTCGCGGCCCTGCGTCACCGCCTCGCTGTGGCCGTCAATCGTCGTGCCCGTGAACTGGAGGGAACCGCCGCTTTCAGCGATGAAAAGCTCCGCCTTGTTGGATGCTTTGCCGTATCCGGTCAGTGTCTTCGTCGGCTTGGAGTAGCGCTTGACGGCCACCGGGCCGCCGGTGAGCGAGATTTTTTCCTCTCTGTCTTCGTAGCTGTCGGCGGCAATCTTAATCGATTCGGTGATCGTCACCGGGTTGACGATATAGATCGTCCCGCCTTCCCTCTGCAGGCTGCTATACGCCGCCCGCAGCGTCGCGAAGGCCGTATCCGGGGTCGTGCCGTCGCCATCCGAAGCCCGGGTGCCGTCCACATAGACGAAGCCCTTTTCGCCCAGCTTGAGCACGCTGTGACTGTCGACCGTGCCGTGCACCAGCCGGTACTGGGCCGCGACCGCCTCCGCCAGCGTAAATTTGGCAAGCTCGGCGGCGCTGCCGGAACCCAGCGTATCCGGATAGACGACCACTTCGCGGTCCATGTAGGGGTCCGCCATGTCCACCGTCAGCGCCCCGGTAAACGCCGTTACGGCGCCGACCGTCTTCCCGGCCGCGAGGTATACGCTCCCCTTGGCGGAAGCGTTCCCCGTGACCTTCATCGTGCCGCCCTGATAGACCGCGTCCCCGAGCGCCGCCTGCGAATTGGAAATTTCGCCGCCGCTGAACAGGAAAGTGCCTCCCTCTTCCACAATGACGGCCCCGCCGTCCCCGGAGGTCTTGTTGTTGCGGAGCGCCGCGCCCGCGTTCATTGTCAGGGTTCCGCCGTTCGCGACGCGCACCAGCGTGCCCGAGGCGGTATAGCTGTCCTCCGCGCTGCGCCTGCCCTCGATCGGGATATTAGTGAGCGTAAGCGAGCCGCCGTCCGCCACGCGGACAAGGTCGCCCGCGAACGCGTCGTAGCTCTTCTGCCCCGCGACTTCAAAGCCGTTATACCGGCGCAGGTACTGCCCGTTTTCAAGGCTCCACGCCGTCGGCTTATCCACCGTCACGGTGCCGGTCACGTAGATCGCGCCCGGCGCTCCGTCCAGCGCGGCCTTTGCCAGCTCGAAGGTCTTGAAGGCTTTCGTCGGGGTCGAGCCGTCGTACCAGTCGCTCGTGCCGCCGTTTTCGCCGTCAAGGAAGACGATCTTGCGCAGCACGATGTCCGGAGAGGCCTTATCGAGCAGCAGGCCCTCGGCGTCCGACTGGAAATACCGCAGGTAGGCGGACGCGTCCGAAACGCCGCTGCCGTTCAGCGGCCTGGCCACCGCGCTGCCGGATTTATACTGCGTGGAGCCGCTGCCCATGTTCATGGTCAGGTGGTACTTCCGGTTCTGGGTGATCGCCGCCGAAACCCGGACGGGCGAACTGGTGGTGTTGAGATAAATGGGGTCGTCGATCACGGCCCGCCCGCCGCGCAGGACAAAATTGCCGCCCGCGACATAGACGCCCGCGCCCTTCTGCGTGCTGGATCCGAGGATGTTTCCGGAAATCTGGCCGCCCGCCGCGGTGACCGTGCCGCCGTCAAGGCAGACGCCCGCGCCGCCGGTCACACCGGCAGACGTCGTCCGGTTGCCGGTGATGCTGCCCGCGTTGATCGTGAGGCTGCCCTTTTCCGCGACCCGGACGCCGCCGCCCGCGCGGGCGGTGTTATCCGAGACGGTGACGCCGTTGAACTTGGCTTCGCTCTCGAGGTCGATGCCGCCGCCGTTTTCCGCCGCCGTATTCCCCGTGATGCTGCCGCCGTCGTAGGTGTATGCGATCTTACCGCTGGGATTTCCGGCAATTCCGCCGCCGCTGCCGCCCGCAGTGTTGCCGGAGATGCTGCCGCCCGACATGGTAAATCCATTGCTGCACGAAATCAGGTAGATCGCGCCGCCGTCCCCGGCCGCCTCGTTGCCGCTGATTTCGCCGCCCTCTATCGTGACGGTGTTGCCCAACAGCCCCAGCATGATGGCGCCGCCGTTCCCAGCCGACGTGTTGCCCGAGATTTTCCCGCTGCGGATGGTGATGTTGCTTTTCCCAGAACTTCCAATGGCGCCGCCGCCATGAAGGGCGGCCGTTCCGAACGCATGGTTGTCTGTGATCGAACCGCCGTCCACAAGAATGGAACCGGCACTCACATAAATGCCGCCACCGATGCTGGCCGCGGTGTTGCCTCTGATCGTGCCGCCGCTGATCGTGCCGCCCGATATTGTGAGGTTGATTCCACCACCGGCGCCGGAGGCCGCCGTGTTATCTGAAATGGTCCCGCCCCGCATGGTAATGCCGCGGATGCTAAAGCCGCCGCCGCTGGTCCCAGCGGTGTTGCGGGAGATTTCCGCGCCCTCGTCCAATTTGACGGTACCGCCGTAGAGGCCGCCGCCTTCCTTGCCCGCCCGGTTTCCGGTGATTTTGCCCCCGGTGATGACACAGGTGGCATAGTTTGTTGAACTTGGCTCGCCAAGGCAAACGCCGCCGCCGTTCCCAGCCGCTTCGTTGTCGCTGATCTCGCCGCCGTTCATCTCGAAAGAGGCGTTCTTCGCCAAGATGCAGACGCCGCCGCCGAGCCCGCTGGCCGGGTCGTTCGCAAGTCCGCTTTCCCCGTGCGTGTTGCCCGAGATGGTCCCGCCGTTCATGATGAACGTCTGGGGGCCTCCCTCAATGATGAAGCCGCCCGTCCGGTTGCCCGTCACGGAGCCGCTGTTCATTGTGATCGTCGTCTCGTTGGCGGGAGCGCACACGCCGGGGCCCTCGTTGTTGCGGATGACCGCGCCGTCGATCGAGCAGGTTCCGCGCCCGACCGCAACGCCGGGGCCCATGCTGTTTTCGATGATCGTTCCCTCGCCCAGCACCAGCTCCCCGGCGCCGCTGACCTGGACCAGGCTCGCTCCGTAGCGGCCCAAAGCGGTTGTCGCCGCGATTTGGACCCCGTTTCCGTTGATAATGATGTCCTCGAGCGTCAGCTTCGCATCCGGACCCACGACCACGCCATTGTTATTCTCCTTGGAGACAAAGACCGGCGCGAAGGTATACACCCCGTCTGCCATCGTGCGGATCTCCGGACGCCACATCTCCCCGCTGTTGTTCGTCATCTCCGGGAGGGACCAGGTCTCATTATTGCGGATCGTTACTGTTCCGCTGATGAGGATGTTGGTTCCCTTGGGGCGGGATTTCAGCAGTTCCTTCGCCTTCTCAAAGGTCCTGACCGCGTCGTCCGGGCTGGTGCCGTCGCGACCGTCGTTACCCGTGCCGCTGAGGTAGACGTAAAGGCCGCCCCGCCCGACAATGTCGGGGCTCTTCCCGGCCAGCGTCAGACCGCCGCCCATCTCGACCTGGGTAAACACGCCCTGTTCCAGATAGTCCGCGGCGTCATAGCCGGTATCGCCCGTGACCACCGTTTTTCCAATGTAGGTATCCGGGACGCGGAGCCGGAATGTTTTATCAGTCCCCAGCGGGCCGGTCAGGTCGATGGGACCTTTCTTCGCTATGGTCTCCTGATTTATGTCGATGAAGATTTCGTCGTCGATCGTGACGCCGGTCCCGCCCAGGTTGAAGAACTGGCCCTCGTGGGCCACGCCCGCGCCGCGCTGCGCGGTGTTCCCGCTGATCGTCACATTTTCTTTGATCTCGAGCATCGAGAGTCCCGGCGCGATGTAGACGCCGCCGCCCGCCGGGGTCTGCCGGCCCTGATTAGAAACTGCTTCGTTGTTCGTGATTGTGACGGAGTCCTTTATCGTGAGATCGCCAGCCTCCACATAGACGCCGCCGCCGAGCGCGCCGTCCTCCAGCCTGCTTTCTTCCGTCAGGATTGCTTCATTCACATGGTTGCCGCTGATCGACGCGGTCCCGCCCATCTCCATGCCGGTTGTGCCGGCAAAATAGACGCCGCCGCCCTTGGTGGCCGTGTTTCCGCTGATGCGCGCGTCTCCGTTTACCGTCATCTTACTGCCGGCGAAATAGACGCCGCCGCCGAGCGCTTCCCCGCGGTTTTCGCTGATGTCGCAGAGGTTCCCGGAGATTTCGCCGCCGCTCATCGTAAACTCGCCGCCGGCGATCCAGACGCCGCCGCCGCGGTGTGTCTCATATTTTTCAGTCTCTTCCAGGGCGGTATAGTTCCCGGAAATTTCGCCGCCCGACATGTTTATCGTGCCTCCGTCGAGGTACACGCCGTTTCTTCCGTTTCCGGTGATTTTCCCGGAATTGATCATGACCCCGCCGTTCGTGGAATCGACGCCCCGGCCCTTGTTTCCGGAGATTTCACCGCCCATCAGATATACTATCCCGCCGTTTGCGGTGACGCCGCTGCCCGCGCTGCCGCGGATAACCGCCCCCTCATTAAGCGTCAGCCAACCGGTCGCTTCGACCGACACGATCGTATCGACAGACGTATTGGCCTCCCCAAAGCGGCCGTCCAGGACGACGTTTTCCAGCGTCAGCCTGCCGCCCGCCACGGTGACAAACCGGTCGATCGGTCGGTCGGCGTTGTCCCAGCGGGTCACTTCGATCACCTTGTCGGGCGAGGCCTGCCAGACTTCGGTGATGCCGTTGCCCACGGTCACCGGGCCGCAGAGAATCACCTTTGCCGGGAGATCGCTGTTGTTATCGAGGATCCCCTTCGCCGCCGCAAAGGTACGGACCGGCGAAGCGGGCGAAAGGCCGGTGCCGTTCGACGCGGCGGTTCCATCCAGATAGACGCCGCCCATCAGCACCAGATTTTTTTGATAGCCCGCCAGCTTGTAGACCGTCCCGCTCAGCGTAAACGCGTCCGCATAGGTTTCCGCCGACGTCAGCGACCCGCCGGGCGCGACGATGACGTTACCCGGGTGGTGGCTGTCGCTCAGTTCGACCGCAAAGGTCTTCTCCGCTCCGGGCGCGCCGGTCAGGATGATTTTTTCCTCCAGGGTTTCCAGCCGGATTTTTCCCGAGAGTTCGGCGGCCGAGCCGTCCAGCGAAAAGGCCGCTTTTGTCGCGCTAATCGAATGGTTGACCGAGACGGCAAATCCATTGTTGTCCGAAGCGGACACCGATCCCCCCGACAGGACGAATTCCCCGAGGGTGCCGACGCCCGTGCGCGTTGCCGAGATCGAGCCGCCCTTCATCTCGAAGCGGCGATTCTCCCCGACCTCCACGCCCCTCAGGACGTTTGAAATGGTTCCGCTCTCCAGCGTAAACTTGCCGAAACTGGCAATCTCCACGCCGATGTCCGTTCCGCTGATGGTGCTATCGCCCCGCAGAACCGCGCTTCCCGAGGAGACATAGATCATCGGAGTTTCCCTATTCGGATCGGAATAGTTGCTTCTCGTGCCTGAGAGCCGGCTTCCGCCGGTGACGGTCAGGCTTCCGCCGGAAACAGAAATATTCCCGCCGCCGCCCGGCGTTCCTCCGTACATGGTAATTTTATCCATCACGAGGCTGCCGGACACTTCGACCAGGCTGCCATAACCGCTTCCATCACGGTAAATGGTCGCACCGGACCAGACCTCGTCCCCTTCCACCGGGACGGTCCCGCAGATGTAGATCGATCCCCTTCCGTTCAGCTCGTTGGCCAAAAGCTCCTTTGCGCGCGCGAAGGTGCGCACCGGGTCGGCCGCTGTGGCTCCGGTATTCGCGTCGTTCCCCGTGCCCGAGAGATAGATCGACCCGCTGTAGACTACGGCCGGGCGCGCCTGGACGACATTCGCCTCGTCCGCGCGGACCACCAGGCTCCACGCGGGAGTCGTATTCTTCAGCGATTCGGTCAGGGCGAGCTTCGCCAGGGCCTCCTGCATGGAGACGCCCTCGGCGGCGCGCACCGCGTCAAACGACGCTTTGAAGCTGTTTTCACCCGCCACGAAGGAGAGCACCAGCGTGTCCTGCGGCATCGCGAGCAGTTCGACCGCCTGCGCCGTATCCGGGTGCTCAAAGAAAATCTGGCCGGCCGGGAGACGCAGCCCGTCCCCGATCTTCAGGGTGCCGCCCGCGAGGCGGATCAGCTCGTCCGTCTGGGCGTTCGTCCCGGCAATCTCGATCTTCGACAGGGTCATCGTAACGCCCTCTCCGAGGGTGAAGATCGCCCCGGAGGGGTGGTTTGTATGCCGCGCCACACGGACGGGCAACTGCGCAAGGCCCTCAAAGACGCCGCTGAAGAGGATGTTCTCCGGCGTCATCTCGGAATTGCGTTTCAGATAATCCGCGCTTTCCGCCGCGGGGTTCATGCAGTAGATCGTACCGTCCGGAGCGACCAGCTCCAGCGCCTGCTCAAACGAGCGCACCGGCGCGTACGCGCTTCCCGGGTTGTTGTCGTCTCCGCCCTGGATGGTGGCCGTGCCGTCGGCGTTGCTCTTCGTCTCGGGATCGGGGTTCCAATAGACTGCAACAAGGCTGTGCAGCTCGATCTCCCCCGCCATCAGGGACATCGTGGTCAGCAGGTTTTCGCCGCGGAAGGCCTTGACCGTATACACTCCGTCCGCGCTCATGGGCACGGCGGCGCTCGCCTCCG
>NZ_CABUCJ010000073.1 GCF_902490045.1 uncultured Anaerotruncus sp. | reverse complement strand
CCGCGCCGCCTCCGGTTGGCCTGCGGCCAAAGTCGGCGGCGCCTGTGACACGGATGGGCGGACGAGCGTGCAGCATCCCATTTGCCGCCGCGCCGCGGGCGCAATGCCTCTGCCCGAGAGACTCCGGAACCGTATCGGGAGTGCGTTCGGGGAGGCGCGGCCGCTTTTACACGGCGCGCAGCACCCACAAGGAGGCGGAAAACCGGGCGGCTATGCCGCCCGCGCGCGCAGAGCGCGCGAACGCCCGGTACGGGCGTTGTTTTCCGCCGGGTGGTTTCAGCGAGTTTGCCGTTTTCCCCTGTTGGGAGAACCGAGATTAGGTTGAGCCCGGCGCACGTCAGTTGCGGCCCCGGACCGCAACTGGCCTCGCGATCGGACCAGCCGATGAGCGTGCGCTTCGCACCTTCCGTCTCCACACGTTGGGAGAATCGAGACTAGGTTGAGCCTTCAGCTAGTGTACCTGCGGGGTGCGGCGGTAATTTGCGGGTTATGGCAAGGTACTCCAGGGGATCCCTAAGGGGGCGGTGGAGCCCCCTTAGGCGGACTTTTGGTTCCTTTTCGTCCGCCCGAAAAGGAACCCGTGGCGCGCGGCGGAACGCGCTCGTAATTCTTGCCGCCAAGGGCGGCAATTCCCGTGAAAGCCCTCCGGCCCCCGGACGGAAATCCCAAGGCGGCCCGCGCCCCCCGGCGGGCGGAAAAATCCCAAGGCGGCCCCCGACCAGCGGAAGCCGCCCGATTTCAGCCCCGGCGGCAGATGGGAAACCTTCCGCCCGGAGATGGGTTTCCCTGCGCGCGGAAACCCGCGCGCAGGGAGAGAATTGGGAGAATTAGATGGTGTCTTTGTTCAGGACCGAAACGCCGGTGTCGACGTTGGTCTGGTCGATGGTCTCGCCGGAGAGCGCCTTGACGGCGACCTTGATGCCTTCACGGCCCATGACGTCCGGGTTCTGCGCCATGGTGCAGAGCAGGAAGCCGTTCTTGATGAGGCCGAGGATCGTGTCGGACTTGTCGAAGCCGACGCCGATGACGGTACCGCCGGCCTCCTGGATGGCGTTGCCGGCGCCGACCGTGGAGCCCTCGTTCGCGCCGAAGATGCCGACGCAGCCCTGGGTGATGTAGTTCGCGGCGATATCCTTGGATTTCGCGGCGTCGCCGTCGCCGTACTGGGTCTCGAGGATTTCAAAGCTCGTGCCTTCAAACGCGGCGCGGAAGCCCTCTTCACGCGCGACGGTGGAAGCGGTGGCGGCGTTGACGTTGACGATGCCGATCTTGCCCTCGGTGATGCCGGCGGCTTCCAGGGCCTTGATCATCTCGTTGCCCGCGGTGGTGCCGGCGGCCTTGTTGTCGGTGGCCAGCGTCGCGACGCCCGGATAATCGGCGGCGGAGTCGACATAGACGATCTTGACGCCGGCGGCCTCGGCTTCCTTCAGGGAAGCGGTGACCGCGTCGGGGCCGTTGGCCGCGAGCAGGATGGCCTGCGCGCCGCCCGCGACGGCGTTGTTGATGCTCTCGATCTGCTTCGCGTCGTCCTTGACGTCGGGCGCGAGCCAGTTGTAATCGACGTTGCCCAGCTCGGCGACGGCCTCTTTGCAGCCCTTGTCGACGTTGACCCAGTGCTGGTCCATCTGGTCCATGGTGATCAGGGTGATCTTGTAGTTCTCGGCCGGCGCTGCGGGCTCAGCGGTATCGGCGGGAGCCGGTTCGGCGGTGCTGGCGGGCGCCGCGGGTTCGGCGGCGGGTTTCTCGCTCGAGCAGCCGGCCATCAGGCCCAGCGCAACGACGAAGCACAGGAGCAGCGCGGTAATTCTGGTTTTCATTTCTCGAATTCCTCCTAACGTTTTGTCCCAGTTTATCCTTAAAGCAGTTCCGCTTTAATTCGGATTTCAGGCGGCCTTTGCGGCGGCGGGTTCCTTTTTGCGGCGGGGCTTGCGTCCGCTGCGCACGACGACGTCGAGCAGGACGGAGACCACGACGATGATGCCGATGACGATGTTGCGGATGGCGACCGGCGCGCCCGCGAACTGCAGGCCGTTCTGGAGCACGCCCCAGATCGACGCGCCGATGACGGTGCCGAGCAGGATGCCCTGGCCGCCGAGGGTGGAGACGCCGCCGATGACCGACGCGGCGACCGCGTACATCTCGTACATGTTGCCGGCGTCCATCGTGCCCATGCCGCTGGTGGCGCAGGTCACGAGCCCGACCACGCAGGCGCAGATCGAACTGACGACGTAGGCCTTGGTGGTGGAGGTGATGACGTTGACGCCCGACAGGCGCGCCGCCTCGATGTTGCTGCCGACCGCGTAGATGTGGCGGCCGGTGCGGGTCTTGCTGAGGACGAAGTTGAAGACGAGCCAGAGCACGACGGCGATCCAGATGGTGTTGTAGACGCCCGCGAGCTTGCCGTAGTAGAAGAAATCGCGGAAGCCCTGCGCGCCCTCGCCGATCGAGTCGGTGTTATAGTTGTTGTTGACGATCTGCGCGATGCCGCGGGCGATGGTCATGGTGCCCAAGGTGGCGATGAAGGGGGGCAGCTTGCAGTTCGCGACGAGCTGGCCGTTGAGGACGCCGACCGCGATGCAGCAGACAAAAGTGATGACGACCGCGGCCCACGGGTTGACCCCCTTGGTCATGAGGGTGGCGGAGATCATGCAGCTCATGCCGACGACCGAACCGATCGAAAGGTCGATGTTGCCGGTGATGAGCACGTAGGACTGCCCGATGCCGATCATCAGGATCGGCGCGATCTGCCGGAGCAGGTTGCCGACGTTCTTCCCCGAGAAGAACATGGGGTTGAGGATGCCGAAGACGATGCACAGGATGACGAGGCCGACGGTGACGGTGACGACCTGCCCCATCCCGCGGATCGCAAAGAGTTTTTTCAGAGGACTCTGCTTTCTTTCCATATCGAACGCTCCCAACTATTCTTTCGTCACGCGGTGGCCGCGCGGTCCTTTTGCAGCTTGTTTTCAAACCGGGTCGCATATTCGAGGACCTTCTCTTGGGTGGCCTCCCCGACCATCAGCTCCCCGGTGACCCTGCCGTCGCACATCACGATGATGCGGTCCGCGAACCCCATGATTTCGGGCATCTCCGACGAGACGAAGAAGACGCCGATGCCGTTTTGCTTGAGCTCGTTCATGAGGTTGTAGATCTCCACCTTCGCGGCGACGTCGATGCCGCGCGTCGGCTCGTCGAACATGACGACCCGGGAGTTGCGCGCCAGCCATTTGCCGACGACCACCTTCTGCTGGTTGCCGCCCGACAGGCTCGCCGCGTTGACCTCCGCGTTCGGGAGCTTGATGGTCAGGTTTTTGACCGTCCGGTCGACCATCTCCCGCTCCTTCTTCGCGTTCACCACGCCCGCGCCGTTGCAGAGGATGTCCAGGTTCGGCAGCGCGATGTTCTCGCGGATCGAAAGCTTGGTGCACAGTCCGTCCTTCTTGCGGTCCTCGGGCGCGAGCACGAGTCCCGCCCGGATCGCGTCCATCGGGCATTTGATGTCGAGGGTCTTCCCGTCGAGGATGACCTCCCCGCCCTCCTTCGGGTCGACCCCGAAGATCGCCCGGGTGGTCTCGGTGCGGCCCGCGCCCATCAGCCCGGCGATGCCGACGATCTCGCCCTCGTAGAGGTCGAAGCTCACGTCGCGGACCATCCGGCCCGCGTTGAGGTGCCTGACCTCGAAGATCTTCTTCCCCCGCTCGCAGTGGACCTTGGGGAACTTCTCCTTGATCTCGCGGCCGACCATGTGGGCGATGATCTCCTCCATGTTGGTGTCCGCGAAGTTCATGCTCGTGATGAATTTGCCGTCCCGCATGATCGTCACGCGGTCGACGATGTGTTGAAGCTCCTCCAGCCGGTGGGAGATGTAGACGATGCCGCAGCCCTCGTCCCGGAGCTTGTGGATGATGACGAAGAGGTCGTCGATCTCCTTGGAGGTGAGCGCCGAGGTCGGCTCATCCATGATGAGCACCCGCGCGTTGGTGGAGAGCGCCTTGGCGATCTCGACCATCTGCTGCTTGGAGACCGCCAGGTCCCCGACGACCATGTCCGGGTCGATGTCGATGTTCAGGCGGCCGAGGATCGCCCCCGCCTCCCGCTTCATCTCCCGCTCGGAGAGCACGCCCGATTTGGTGCGCTCCCGGCCGAGGAAGATGTTTTCGGCGACCGTCAGGTGCTGGCACATGTTCAGCTCCTGGTGGATGATCGCCACGCCCAGCTCCTGCGCTTTTTTAGGGGTGAGGTCCGCGGTGATCTCCTGGCCGAAGAGCTTCATCGTGCCGCTGTCGCGGGTGTAGACGCCGCTCAAAACCTTCATCAGCGTGGACTTTCCCGCGCCGTTTTCCCCGAGCAGCGCCATCACCTCGCCCGCCCGCAGGTTGAAGGAGACGTCGTCCAGCGCCTTGACGCCGGGGAAGCTCTTGCTGATATGTTCCATCTCAACGATATAATCCTGCATCCAATCCACCTATCTTTCCCATGTCCGGGCCCTTGTTACGGTTTCAGTATAGCACCCCCCGCCGCGAACGGTAAGGGGGGCGGATTTGGTCTTATGGGGGGGATTTTTTGAAGTTTTTATGCCTCATGTCCATTTCACATAAATATGTCAATTTGTTTTTGTGCGTTTTGACAGGGAAGCTTGACAATGCGCTTTCGTTTACGTATCCGGCGAGGATGCGCCGCAGACGAAAAACGGCCGCCCGGATGGGCGGCCGCCGAAGCGCCGGGTCTATTTCCCCGCACGGAAGAGCGGGAATTCGTCGCTGAGGTACTCCCGGCGGAGCTGCCCCTGCTCGACGACGAGCAGGCGGTCGGCGACCGACAGGCAGTCGGAGATGCTCACCGCGAGCAGCACCACGGCGGTGCCGCGCGCCTTGACCTGGCCGATCAGGTCAATGATGTGGCTGCGCAGATAGAGGTCCGCGCCCGAGAAGGGCTGCGCGCAGAAGAGCACCCGCGGGTGGAGCAGGTGGGCGCGGCAGTAGACGAGGCTGTAGAGGGAGGCGGGCGAAAGACCGGTAATGTCCGGGGCGTGGATGTCCTCCCCGACGAGGGGCGCATACTCCCGCACAATGCTCTTCTGGATGGCGGGATTGAGCCAGAGGGCCGGTTCCCGCCGCCCGAGCCAGAAGCAGAGGTTGTCCAGGTAGCTCATCTCGCGGAAGAGGGAGGTGTGGATGGGGTCCTCCCCGATGAAGGCGAGCTGCTTTTTGAGCCTGCGCGCGTTCTTCGCCCAGCTCTCGCCGCCCACGAGGATCTCCCCCGCCTGCGGCTGCGCTCCCCTGCTCAAAAGCCGGACGAGATCGGAGAGTACGGTGTTGTTCATGTCGAGCAGCACGACGCACTCCCCCCGGCCCGCCGAAAAGCTCATGCCGCGCATCTGCTCGGTGCGGACCCCCGAAAAGGAGATCGCGCCGTCGCGCGGCGGGCTGCCGCTGGCGCCCGCGCCGTCGGCGCAGTGGTACCCGCGCGCGTAGCTGAGCACCGTCTCGTCGCGGAAGTTGGGGCGGTCGAGCACCTTGAGGGCCCGGCCGTCCTCCATGAGAGTGATGCGGTCGCAGATGGTGAACGCCTCCTCGTGGTGGCTGCAGATGTAGAGGAAGCTCATCCCCCGCGCCGCGCAGCGGTGGAGCAGGCGGTGAATTTTGACGAGGTCGGCGGCGGAGATAAAGTTGCTGATGTCGCGGATGACGACGAGCTTCACCCCGGTCACGACGGCTCGCAGCAGCTCGACCACGCACCTTTCAAAGAAGGAGAGCTGGGAGACGGGCGCGCCCGCGTCGATTTCGACGCCGAATTCGTCGGTGAACTGCCGGAGCTGCCGTTCGAGCACGCGCGGCTCGATCAGGTATTTTTTAAAGCCGCGGCGGAGCACGAAGATGTTGTCCGCGACGGTCAAATCCTCCACCAGCCGGCTGCGCTGCTCGATGACCGACACGCGGTTCATCCCCATCGAGCTGTGCTCGTAGTTGTTGACGAGCTGCTCCTGGAAATAGATATAGCCGTAATGGATGGGCAGGTTCTGGCAGATCAGCCGGACGAGCGCCTCCTTGCCGTGGGCGTTGATGCACACCAGCCCCATGATCTCCCCCTGGAAGATGTGGAGGTTCATATTGTCCAGCTGGGTGACGCCGTCGATGATCCGGGTCACCCGTTCAAGCCGCAGGATTTCCTGTTTCATGGCTGCGCCCCTTTGATCTTCACGTCGTGGGTGATGAGCGGCAGGGTGATCTCCACGTCGGTGCCGATGCCGGCCGTGCTGAAGATGTTGATGCCGTACTCCTCCCCGAAGAGCAGGCGGATGCGGTTGTTGACGTTGACGACCGCGATGCCGCCCTTTTTCTCCCCGTCTGGCTTGACATAGTCGAAGGCGGGCTTGCCGAGCTTGTCGGTGAGCTCCCGCAGCCGTTCGGGCTCGATGCCGAGCCCGTCGTCCGACACGGTGATGAGGAGCCGCACCTCGGTCGCCTCCACCTTGATGCGGATATTCCCCTTCCCCACCTTGCGCTCGATGCCGTGGAAGATGGCGTTTTCCACGATCGGCTGGAGGGTCAGCTTGGGCAGGCGGTATTTGTAAAGCACCTCGCGGTCCTCGTCCCCGCAGTCGACGGTCAGGCTCAGCCGCTCGCCGAAGCGGTACTGCTGGATGATATAATAGCTCTCAATGTTGTCGAGCTCGTCCTCGAGCGTGACGAGGTGCTCGACGTTGGAGATCGTGTAGCGGAAGAAGGTGGCGAGCGCCTCGGTCATCTCCGCGACGGTCGAAAGCCCCGCCGTGAGCGCCTCGCCGCGGATGCCCTCGAGGGTGTTGTAGAGGAAGTGCGGGTTGATCTGGTTTTGCAGCGCGAGGTACTGGGCCTGCTTTTTGGTGGCGGAGATCAGCTCGTTGGTGTTGAGCTGGGCGCGCAGGCGCAGCACCGCGTCCTCCATCTCGGGACTGAGCGGGTGGCGCAGGTCGTAGATGCCCTGCATCGTATAGCCGCCCACAAAGAGCTGGAGGATTTTTTTCGTCTCCTGGTAGGGCAGGAACACCCATTTGAAGCCCGCGTAGCAGAGGGCGGCGAACCCGGCCGCGCCGACGGCGGCGAGCAGCGCGTGGACGCCGTCGCGCACCGCGCAGACGGCCACCGCGATGAGAAAGCAGCCGAAAAACGCCGCCGCCGCGAGGGTGAGCAGGAGGACGCGGTGGGAGAGGTAGCGGTTGAACTTCTTTTTCATATCGGTCCTCCCGCCTCAGGAATAGAGCTTGCGGAACTCGTTGGGCTTTAGGCCGGTGAACTTTTTGAAGCTCTGGGTGAAGTGCTTGAGGTCGTTGTAGCCGACCTGCTCGCACACCGCCGCGACGCTGAGGCTGGTCTCCTTGAGCAGCTCCTTGGCCTTGTTCATCCGCACCTCCGAGAGGTATTCGAGGAAATTCTGGCCGCTCTCCTTTTTGAAGAGGGAGGAAAAATACGCGGCGCTGAAGCCGACCGCCCCGCTCACCTCCTCGAGGCTCAGGGGGCTTTGGTAGTTCTGCTGGATATACTGCTTGGCGGCGCGGATGGGGCGGCGGTCGGCCTGCCTGCGGTCGCGGATGACCGCCTCCAGCGACTCCCCGACCATCCGCGAGAGGGTGTCGAAGAGGGCGCCCGCGTCGGGGCAGAGGTCCGCCTCCCCGGTGAACCGCTCGTAAAACGCCTGCGTGTCCCCCTCGGTGAGCCGGTGGTTGCGCAGCAGCATGAGGTAGACGCTGCACGCGTCCGCCGCGAGGCGGAAGAGCTCCTGTCCCGAGACGCCCGGCGCGCCCAGCGCGCGGGTGCGCAGCGCGGCGATCGCGGCGGCGGCCCCGTCCGCGTCGAGCACCTCGAGCGCGGCCTCGAAATTCTTGCTGAACTCGGCGAGCAGCGCGTCGCGGTCGAGCGTGTCCGCCCGCTGCGCGCTGCCCTCGATCAGCTTGCCGGTCCCTTCGACCAGCCGCTGCGCGGCGGCCCGCTGGGCCGACGCGAGCGATTCCCCGATGCCGCCGATCTCCGCGGCGGGCGCGCCCAGCCCGATCGTGAGCCGCGCGCCGCCGAAAAGCGCCTGCTGGAGAAGCAGCTCGTCAAGCGCGTTTTTGAGCTGCTTGCGCACCGACTTGCGCTCCTCCTCGGGGAAGTTGAGGATTCCATAGGCGCGGCAGCCCTGCGTGCAGATCTCAAGGTCGGCGCAGCGCCCCTGGAGCGCGTCGCGCAGCGCCTTCTCCAGCCGTTCGGTCAGCAGCTTCATGCCGTCCTGGCAGAGGGCGTCCACCGAACAGTCGAGCTTGGCCACGAACATCTGGAAGCACCCCGGCGCGAAATGGAAGTGGTAGTCCGCGTTGATCTGCGCGACGTCCGCGTCCGGCGCGACCGCGCCGCCCTGCAGCAGCAGGTTCGCGAAGAGTCCTGCGCGCAGCTTATCGATGTCGCTCTGGATGGTCATTTTGAGCTGTTCGGCGCTCGTGAGCTGCTCGGTGCGGCGCAGGTATTTTTCCCGCGTGCGCAGCAGCGTCTCGATGAGGTCCGCCTTTTTGATCGGCTTTAACAGGTAGTCGCTCACCCCGTATTTGATCGCGCTCTGCGCGTATTCAAAGTGCCGGTAGCCGCTCACGATGATGAAATCGAGGTCGGGCTTGGCCGCCTTGGCGCGGCTGATGAGCTCCAGCCCGTCGTACCCGGGCATCCGGATGTCGGTGATGATCAGGTCGGGGCGCAGCGTCTCCACGAGCTCGAGCGCCTCGATCCCGTTGTGCGCCACCCCGGCGACCTCCATATCGAGCGACGCCCAGTCCACCAGGCTGCAGATCAGCTGGCAGACCTTCGCCTCGTCGTCCGCAACGATGACTTTCATCATACGCTTGTCCTCCCCAAAAAACAGAGATGCCAATTCATTCCAAGTTTATCTTATCTGCTTCCGCGCGGATTGTCAATCCGCGCGGAATCCCGCCGGGTCCGGACATGGCAAAGCGGCGGCCCCGAAGGACCGCCGCCAGGAACTCCCGTTCCGGCTTTCAGCGGCTTAGAAAGTCCCGCGCGGCCGGAAGCCCGCAGGCGGGCGCGGCGGCCAGCACGGCGCGGGCGACGGCGCGCGCCATGACGCGCGCGGCGAGCGTGCCCACCACGTTGATATCCGCGTCGATATCCCCGACCGAGAGGGCGTAGACGCTGTCCCCGTCGGCGGTCGTGTGTACCGGGCGGATGGCGCGCGCATAGCCGTTCTGGGCCATCGCGGCGACCTTCGCTATCTGCGCCTTTGGGAATTTCCCGTTCGTGACGACGCATCCGAGCGTCGTGTTGCCGGTAAAGAAGTTCTGCTTGCTCGAGTAGTCGGCGTAGAGCGCCTCCTCGCTGTCCGCGAAGGCGCTTTTGTCCGGGGTGAGCAGTCCCGCGAGCTTTTTGCCGCTGTCGGGGTCGAAGACGTCCCCGAGGGCGTTGACCGCGGCGATTGCCCCGACCTTGAGTTCCCCGAGCTGCACCGCGAAGAAGCCCTGACCCGATTTCATCATCCGGCCGGGGCCGCCGAGCTTGCCGACCGTCGCGCCCGCGCCCGCGCCGAAGTTCCCCTCGCGCGGGGCGTTTTTTTCCGCGTCGAGGCAGGCGGCGTAGGCCATTTCCGCGTCGGGATGCGCGTCGGGCGAGCCGACCCCGAGGTCGAAGAGGCAGCTTTCGCAGACGAGCGGCACCGGGCGGATCCCGGTGTCCACGCCGACGCCGCGCCCGGCGAGGTAACGCATCACGCCGTCCGCCGCGCCCAGTCCGAACGCGCTGCCCCCCGACAGGAGTACCGCGTGGATGCCCTCGGCGGCGGCGGTGGGCTGTAAAAGCTGGCTTTCGCGGGAGGCGGGGCCGCCGCCGCGCACGTCGACGCCCGCGGGCGCGCCACGCTCGCAGAGGAGGACGGTGCAGCCGGTCGCGGCGTCCGGGTCCTGCGCGCAGCCGATTTTGAGGTTTTCGATCTCTGTAATGGCAATTTCCTTCACAGGCTTACCTCCCCGATTTGAGGAATTTCCGCAGCGGCGGGCAGATGATCGCCGTCAAAAGGATGGCGGCGGCCAATTCGAGCAGGCCGTTGACGCCGACGATGGCCAGAAAGACCTGGCGCAGCGGCAGGGCCTTGAAGAAAAACCACAGGCAGCCGAGCACCCCGACCGTGTGGCAGACGGCCGCGGCGGCGGCCGAAATCCCCGCGGCGAGCCGTTCCCTTTTCAGGAGCTTTTTAAGCGCGAGGAAGAGCGCGCCCGCGATGACGCCGAGCAGGACGCGCGGGAGGACGCACATGAGGATCGACTGGACCGGCGCGCCGCTGGCGGCCGGGGAAAAAAGCATGTCGATCGGCGGGGTCGGGGCCATGATGGCGCGGACCATGCTGATGAGCCCGAATTCGAGCCCGAGCAGCGCGCCGCAGCCGGGGCCGAAGAGCACCGCCCCGAGGATGACGGGGATGTGCAGGATGGTGATCGACACCGGCGGAACCATGATGAAGCCGAGGGGTGTGAAGCCGAGTACCGCCAGCAGTGCCATCAGCAGGGCGTACTGCACGAGCCGTGCGGTCTTTTGGGTTGTCTGGGACATGTTCATTCGCTCCTTGCTGCTGCTCCCGGAGGGATGCAGCGCATGTTATTTACAGAACGCCCGGAGGCGGGCGGACTATACGCTGTTCTTGCGCCAGGCGGCATAGAGGCCGTCGATGCGCAGGGTGCTGTCGACGGTGATCCTGTGCCGGCAGAGGGGCACGACCACGTCGGCCAGCGCGCCGCACGCGACCACCGAGGCCGCCGGTCCGGCGGCCTCCTCATACCGCGCGATCATGCCGTCGATCATGCTCGCGGCCCCCAGCAGCACGCCCGATTTCATGCTGTCGACCGTGTTGGTGCCGATGACCGGCGCCGGCCCTTCGAGGCTGATGTGGGGCAGCTGCGCCGCCCGGTTGCTGAGCGCGTCGAGGGACACCTTCACGCCCGGCATGATCGAGCCGCCGATGAAGGTGCGGGAGCGGTCCACCACCGAAATTTTCGTCGCTGTTCCGAGGTCGACGATGATGGCGGGCAGCGGATAGCGGTCCATCACGCCGATGGCCGCGGCCACAAAATCCGCGCCGAGCTGCGCGGGGTTGTCGATGCGGATGTTGAGCCCGGTCTTGATGCCCGGCCCCACCTGGAGCACCCGCCCGGCCCCGCAGAGCTGGAGGGCCGCCTTGAGCACCGGCGAAAGCGGCGGCACCACAGACGAGATGATCGCGCCCTCGAGGTCCTGCTCGCTCTGGCGGTGCAGGTGGAGGATGTGGTGGAAGAGCATCGCGTATTCCACTTCGGTCTTGTCCGGCTCGGTGAGGATATGGCAGACGAAGAGGCGTTCCCCCTCCGAATAAGCGCCGATACAGATGTTGGTGTTGCCCACGTCGATGGAAAGGATCATGTCTCCGCCTCCTCCCTCCGGTAGGCGAGGATCGCGGTGACGCAGGCCACGGTGACGAGCGCGCAGCCGACCACCAAAAGATAGGGGATCGCGGTCATGCCATAGAAGGCCGCGCTTCCCCTGTCGAGGTAACAGAGCAGCGTGGTCGTCAGCCCGCACATGCCGAGAAAGAGCCAGACCGCGTCAAATACCAGCGATTTGCGGTGCCCGCCGAGCAGGAGCTGCTGTACGAGATAGACGATCGGAAGCACGGTCATCGCGAGGGTGCGCAGCCACCAGGGCAGGTCGAGGGATGGGACGAGCGCCTCCGGCCCGAACCCGAAGAGCACGAGCAGCTGGAAGACGAGCGCCACGATCAGCGCGACCGCGCCGAAGGAACCGAGCACCGTCGCGGCGGTCGCGCCCGCGCTCGGGCCCTCCTCCCCGCCGAGCTCCATGCCCGGCGCGCTGAAATAGTCCTCGAGCAGCGATTCGCCGCAGTAGCCGCACCGCCGCGCCCGCCCGCTCACCGGGCGTCCGCAGCTGGGACAGGTCGCCATGTTCGCCATTTGCCGTATTCCTCCTCCACACGCCCGCCGCCGGGCGACGCTTCTGCCGCAATTTTATCACATCCGCCCCCTGTTTACAAGGGAAAACCGGCCGCCGCGCCCTTTGCGCGCGCTTGTGAGATTTTACGTGCGGATTCCTGTTCAAACGCCTTCACTTTGTGGTATACTGGGTATGTGCTTTTGATTTTACCGCTCATCGGGCGGTGGAGCTTGCCGGTAGTCGACCGGCAGCGGTCTTAGATATTCCGCCCAGGGGCCGGAGGGTCTGTCGGTAGTCGACCGACAGCGGTGACTTTAGATTTGCCGCTCATCGAGCGGCGGAGTATGTCGGTAGTCGACCGACAGCGAGTTCCTTTCTTGTTCGCCCAAGAAAGGAACCAAAGAAGGGCGCGAGGGGCT
>NZ_CABUCJ010000072.1 GCF_902490045.1 uncultured Anaerotruncus sp. | reverse complement strand
CCGCCCCGGAGCCTCCCGCCGGGCCTCCCGCCGATTACGGCGCGCTGGTGGAGGAGGGCCTTCGCGTGCACGGCGCGGGCGGGAGCTATTTCGCGGCGCGGGGCGTCCCGCAGCGGCTCTGCGAGAAGTACAGCCTCTGGCAGGACGGGGAGCGCGCCTGGATGCCGGTGAAGGCAGGCGGGCGCTGGGCCTGCTACTGCGCGCGCGCCCTGCGGGAGGAGACGGTCCCGCGCTATAAGAACAGCCCGGGCGCGATGGAGCTTTTCGGCGGGGACTATCTCGCCGGGGAGGGGGAGGGAAGGGCCCTCTTCATCACCGAGGCGATCTTCGACGCGCTGTCGGTGGAGGCGTGCGGCTACGGGGCGCTCGCGCTCTGCGGCGCGGGCAACACGCGCAAATTCCTGTCGCTCTGCGCGGCGAATCCCTCCGCCGCCAGCTCCTACACCTTTTTCGCGGCGGGGGACAGCGACGAGGCGGGCAGGCGGATGAACGCGGCGGTCAGGGAGGGGCTTGCGGAGCTGGGGATCTCCTGCGGCGAGGTGGAGTGGCCGGAGGGGGTCAAGGACGCGAACGAACTGCTCCTGCGCGACCCCGACGCGCTGCGCGGCCTGCTCGACGCGGCGGCCAACGCCGACCGGTACGAATACGAGCGGCAGAACGCCGCCTCCGCGGTCGGGGAGCTGCTCGACCTGTCGGTCAAACGGGCGAGCCGCAGCGCGGTGCCGACAGGATTCCCGGCGCTCGACGACCTGCTTGACGGGGGACTTTATGCGGGGCTCTACATCATCGGGGCGATCTCCTCCCTCGGGAAGACCTCCTACCTGCTCCAGATCGCGGACAGCATCGCGGCGGCGGGCACCGACGTGCTCTATTTTTCCCTCGAGATGTCCAAGCTCGAGCTGATGGCCAAGAGCATCTCCCGCATCAGCTACCGGCTCGACCCGTCCGCCGAGCGGGCCGACGCGTTCACGGCGCGGCAGGTGCTGCGGCTCGACCTCGGCATGGACGAGCGGCGCGCCGCGCTGCTGTCCGCCGCGGTGGAGGAATACAAAAGGACGGGGGAGCGCCTCTATTATAGGGAGGGGCTCATGGACATCGGCGTGCAGGAGATCCGCGCGGCGGTGCTTGAACACATCCGCCTGCGGGGGCGGCGGCCGGTCGTCTTTGTGGACTACCTGCAAATCCTCAAGCCCTCCGACCCGCGCGCCACCGACAAGCAAAACACCGACCGCGCGGTCGTCGAGCTCAAACGGATCAGCCGCGACTTCGACATTCCCGTCTTCGCGGTCAGCAGCTTCAACCGCGAAAACTACCGCAACGCCGTGTCGATGGAGGCGTTCAAGGAGTCGGGCGCGGTGGAGTATTCGTCCGACGTGCTCTTCGGGCTCCAGCTGGCCGGGGCGGGGGAGCAGGGGTTCGACGTGAACGCCGCCAAGGCGCGCAGCCCGCGCGCCGTCGAGCTCGTCATGCTCAAGAACCGCAACGGCGTGCCCTACGCGAAAATCGAGTACGCCTACAACGCGAAGTTCAGCTACTTCGGCGAGGGCAGGCGGACGGCGCGGTAGTGTTTGACAAAATGTGAAAGAATAATGGAGAAATGGTTACAAAATGGTTACAAAATGGATTGACTTTCAAACAGCAACGGTCTATACTGGAAAATAACGAGGAAATGGCTGGAGAGTAGTTTCCTGTGTTAAAACTGAAATTCAAAATTTAGGAGGAGATTTACCGATGAAAAAGTTACTGGCGGTCGTTCTGGCTGCGGTCATGGCTCTTTCTCTCGGCGTTGTCGCGTTCGCGGCTGACGATGAAGTCGTCATCTATCTGAACGAGGCGTTCCTGGTCGATGGCGCTAAAGTTGCTGGCTCCAATGAAGTTGAGCCCGACAATACTCTTTATTTCGCTCTGCCGACCGTATTTGATGTCCCGGATCCTGATGGCGGCGAAGACCCGGTTGAGGTTGATCTCGGAATCGACCCGGATTTCACCAACAAGGACCTTTACAAGGTGAAATTTGACAAAGGCGACGACAACACCAAGATGATCTCCAAGATGAGCCTGTCTGAGAAGAAGATCGATGGCGAGCGTGGCCCTTGGCTGAAGGTCGAGATCAAAGCTGACTATACCGACAGCGAGTATAAGATTGCTCCGTCCGTCACCATCACCCTCAAAGAAGACATGACTGTTGATGGCGTTGATGTCAAGAGTGGCTTCAAAATCACCTATCAGGTTGGCAAATATTACATTTCCAACACTGAGAACTCTGCGGATCAGGACTACTCCGCTGGCGACGGCGGCGTCATCCTGAAGCCCACCAAGAACGAGGACAACGAAATCACCTGGGAAGATGAGAACAACACCATCGCGACCCTGAAGTTCGTCGGCGACGACGACGGCAAGTACTTCTTCCCGAAGCTGTCCACCAAGTGGGAAGACGCGGACTATGCGGAGTACTTCGCTGATCAGGACGCGTTCATCTTCAACTTCGTTGCTTCTTCTGCTGGCAAGACCAAGATCGCTTCCACCAGCCGCGCGACCCTCGAGCTCTACAACCCGTACTACGATGCGGACGAGGATGAGCTGACGGTTGAGCCTGAGGATGTTGTGATCTACATGGTCGGTGAGGACGGTGCACTGAATGACGTTACCGCTTCCTTCAAGCCGGTTGAGAACGACGACGGCGACTATGTTTTCCAGACCAAGACCCGTGAGCTCGGCGTCTACATCATCGCTGAGAAGCCCTACACGACTGCTGTCGAGGCTCCCGCTGATGATGACACTGTGAAGGACGTTCCGAACACCGGCCTGTTCTAATCTAACGGATTTCTGGTATTCCAGCCCCGCGAGCGGCTCTCCACGCTCGCGGGGTATTTTTGCGCCCTTTTCAATACCAAGTGTATAGAGCCCACAAAGAAATTACAAAATGGTAACATTTTAGAGAAAGAAGTTACAAAATGGTTACAAAATTGCTTGACTTTTCCTCCTGACTGCTCTATACTAGGATTCAACAGGGAAATGGCTGGAGAGTGTTTCCTGTGTTAAAACTGAAATTCAAAATTTAGGAGGAGATTTACCGATGAAAAAGTTACTGGCGGTCGTTCTGGCTGCGGTGCTGGCTCTGTCCCTCGGCGTTGTCTCGTTCGCGGCTGATGCAGACGCGGTGTTTACTCTTACGACTGATGGCGCTGTTGCGGGCATCCGTGGAGAGAATGAGATGGATCCTGATGATGACGTTTTCTTCGCGTTCCCGGAAGACATCAAAGCTACCGTCACCATTGGCAGCGGCGACACCGCTGAAGAGGTTGAATTCACCTTTGACAAAGAGGACTTTACCGACAAGAACCTCTATAAAGTCAAATATGACAAAGGCGACGACAACACCAAGATGATCTCGAAGATCGTGCTGTCCGAGGACAAAAAGGGCGAGGACAATTCCCGCGGCCCGTGGCTCAAGGTTTCCGTCAAGCCGGTCTACGATGACACCGAGTATAAGATTGCCCCGTCCGTCACCCTGACCACCAAAGAGGACATCACGACTGAGGCAGGCAAGACTCTGCCTGCTGGCTTCAAGCTCCAGTTCAACTGCGAGAAGGTCTATATCAACAACGTGGTTGAGGACGCTGATAGGGATTATTCCGCCGGTACCGGCGGCGTTGTCCTGAAGCCCGCGAAGAACGACGACAACGAAATCACTTGGGAAGATGAGAACAACACCATTGCGGTTCTGAAGTTTGCCGGCGACGACAACCAGACCAAGTTCTTCCCGAAGCTGTCCACCAAGTGGGAAGATGCGGACTATGCGGAGTACTTCGCTGATCAGGACGCGTTCATCTTCAACTTTGTCGGCTCTGCTGCTGGCAAGACCAAGATCTCTTCCACCAGCCGCGCGACCCTCGAGCTCTACAACCCGTACTACGATGCGGACGAGGACGAGTACACCGTTGATCCTGAGAACTGCGTTGTCTACCAGGTTGGCGACGACGGCTCCATCAACGACGTTACCGCTTCCTTCAAGATCGTTGAGAACGAGGACGGCGACACCGTGTTCCAGACCAAGACCCGTGAGCTCGGCGTTTACATCATCGCTGAGAAGCCCTACACCACCGCTGTGGAAGACGTTGAGACTCCCGACGATGGCAAGGCGATCCCGGACACTGGCATCTGGGCCTAATCCATCAATCTGATTTTTAAATCATATTGATCCGCAGCCCCGCGAACGACTCTCCACGTTCGCGGGGCTTTTTTATGCAAAAATGGCCGCAAACAGAGATTTTACAGTAAATGGTAAAATAATTACAAACAGGTAACAAATATTTTTGAAAAGTTACAAATTGGTTACAAAAACGCTTGACATTGCCAGCGGCACACGCTATAATTGGAAACAGTTAAGGGAGCGGTTGGAGGACCCTTCCTCAACATGGCATTTTAAAACTGATTTTTAAGGAGGAAACTTACCAATGAAAAAGGTACTTTCTTTGGTGCTGGCGCTGGCTTGCGTGCTGAGCCTCTCCGTGGTTTCGTTCGCGGCTGCGGGCGTCAATGTTTATGACGGCGACGGCGAGTTGGTTGACGATCTGAGCTATGACATGGGAGATCATGTTATCAAAGGCGATCCCGTTGAGCCCGCTTCTACTTTCTATGTTAAGCTGGCCGCTGACATGGATTCGAAGATGCTTAATGATGGAGACCAGAATGACTTCACCCTTGAAGACATGGTTGACACCAAGAACTTTAAGTTCGATGTCGATAAGGATGCTGGTTCCAAGCTGATTTCCAAGATTTCTGTTGTTGAGGATAAGAAGCTGGGCGATATGACCAGAACCGCTTACCTGAAGTTTGAGCTGAAGGATGTCACCGATACCGACGAGCACAAATCGACCGGTACGATCACCTTTAAGGCGAAGAACTACAAGCTGGAGAATTGCAAGCCGGGTTCCAAAACGGAAACCAGCGGCGCGGGTGCTTCCAAGTGGGAAGATGATGTTGAGATTTCCATCAAGTACAACCTCTGGATCAGCAACGTGAAGCAGGGCAACGACGATAACCCGGACGTCGGCGACCGTGTCTACATGGATCCCGACAAGAACGACACCAACACCCTGATCTGGGGCGACGACCGTGCGGCCCTCAAGTTCGAGGCCGATGACGATGCGAAGAAGTTCTACGCGCGTCTGTCCACCTCCAACATGAGCGACATCTATGCCGAGTACGGCGATCCCGTCGACGCCGACCTGTGGTTCTATGACTTTGTTGGTCATCCGACCGTTCCCGCGACCTCCAAGGCCACTCTGACCCTTGGTATTCCGTGGGATGACGACGACGACTACACCCCCGATCCGGAGAACTGCTTCATCTATGAGCTGGATGCCGACGGCTACCTGGTCGACGTGACCTCGAAGTTCACCTACTCCGAGGATGACGAGGAGATCCCGGGCTGGTCCATCCGTACCCGTCAGCTGGGCACCTACATCGTCTCGGACACCGAGCTCGATGTGGCCGTTGACGAGCCGGAGACCTCCGAGCCTGCCGACGACGTTGAGACCCCGAGCACCGGCAAAGACATCCCGAACACCGGTTCCAGCGACATGGTCAACGTGGCGATCGTCGCCGCCGTTGTTTCCCTGGCTGCTGCTGGCGCTGTTGCGTTCCGCAAAGTGAAATAATCTGATTTTTCAGATATTTCAGACAGAGAGATAAAATGATCCCCGCCGGCTGCCTCCACAGCCGGCGGGATAATTTTTGCCCCGCCTTTTCCGCCGCGCGGAGCGGTTGACAAACCCGTCCAAAAATGCTATCATAATCTCACTGCGCAGGTATGGTGTAATGGCAACACTTCTGCTTCCCAAGCAGACAACGCGGGTTCGATCCCCGTTACCTGCTCCAAAGAAAAGGGCCGCCGTGTGGCGGCCTTTTTTCTTTGGCAAGCATAACGAGGGATCGAACAGGCCGGCGCGCCGCAGCGCGCGAAAAACAGCCCGGTGGGCTGTTTTTCAGGCCGCGGGTAGATCCCCGTTACCTGCTCCAAAAATCCCGTTTAAGCAACTTTGCTTAAACGGGATTTTTTCATAGGGGGATGATCCCCCTCTTGACGTCGGTTTTCTCCGCTGTCAGCTCTGAAAACCTCCTGTCACCCCCTTAGGGGAAAGCGGCAGATGCCTTCCAGCCTGCC
Source organism: uncultured Anaerotruncus sp. (assembly GCF_902490045.1). Classification (GTDB taxonomy): domain Bacteria; phylum Bacillota; class Clostridia; order Oscillospirales; family Ruminococcaceae; genus Anaerotruncus. Next base: position 6,228 of record NZ_CABUCJ010000072.1, on the reverse strand, counting down.
GCTGGATACGTCCCCCGCGCCCCGAAAGCCCCGCCCCGGGATTTCCCGGGGCGGGGCTTTTTTACGTTTCCGTGTTCCTCCTGTTTTTCCCTGTCGAAAAATATGGTATACTGGAGGTGCACGAATCCGCCCTGAATTTGCCACTGATTGGGCGGAAGGCCGCGGGCGGTCGCCCGAGGGAAACGCCGCCGCGCGGCCCAATAAGCCCTGCCGCATGCTGCGCGGCTGTTATAAGGGTCCGGGGAAACGTTCCTGAACGTTCCCCCGGGAAGGAGGTACTCCCATGAAACAGAAGAAATGGCTGATCCCGGCGATCGTCGGCGTCATCATCCTGGCGGCGGCGGGCGCGGCGTTTCTGCTCTCGCGGCCGACGGGGGATATGGTGATGGCGTCGGTGGAGATCGGCGCGACCCAGAAGACCGATATGGGGCTCGCGGCGGACAGCTCCTTTACGATCACAACGGGCTGGCGGGTGTCGCGGGAGGAGCTGCGCGCGATGCTGGACATCGAGCCGGACATCGGCGACTATACGATCGGCGGAAGCGGCAAAAACTGGACGCTGGTGCCCGGCGTGCCGCTCACCGACAACACCGTCTATACGATCCGCGTGATCAATCCGGAGACAAAGGCGGTGGTGCAGTCGTTCGCCTTCCAGACGAAGAGCGACCTCGCGGTCAGCGGGGTCTACCCGCGCGACGGCGCGAGCTATGTGCCGCTCGAGGCGGGGATCGAATTCACCTTCAACGCGCCGGGCGTGAACCTGAAGGACCACTTCGAGATCAAGCCGGAGACGGCGGGCAGCTTTGAGACGAACGACTACACCGTCGTCTTCCGCCCGGAGGAACCGCTCTCGCCCGGCAGCATCTACCGGGTGACCGTCAAGGCGGGGCTGACCGCGCCGGGCGGCATGAGCCTCAAGGAGGACCTGCACTTCTCCTTCGAGACGACGGGGGAGGAGGCCGACCGCTGGGACTACATGCGCCTGCGGCTGGCGGGGGACTACGCCGAGACCTTCCTGCCCGGCGACCCGCTGACGGTGGCGCTCTACGCGGGCGACGACATGACCGGGCTGCCCTTCGACGTCTCGCTGCACCGCTACGCGGACATCAGCGGCTTCATCAGGGAGCAGCGGGACCGCGACGCGTTCTATGCCGAACGGTACGGCGAAAAGACCGACTATGTGGCCAACACGACCGGCCTGGAGGAGATCGCCTCCTTCACGGGGGAGCTTCTGCCGGCGGACGAATACGGCGGCGAGCTCTACGCGCCGCTTCCGGACGGCCTTGAGGAGGGCTGCTACATCGCGACGATCTCGGGCAAGGACCGGGAGGGCAACGAGCAGTTCGTCCAGAAGCTCCTGCAAATCTGCAATTTGAGCGTCTATGTCCAGTCGGTCGACGGGGACACCCTCGTGTGGGTGAACGATCCGGTCACGGGCGGGCCGCTTTCGGGCGCGGTGCTCGAGTGGGAGGACGCGGAGAGCGGCCAGACCCGCACCGCCACGACGATGGCGGACGGCACCGCCCGCGTCATGACCGGCGGGACGGAGGACGCCTACCTGTCGGTCATCCGGGACGCGCGGACGGTCTACTTTGAAAAGACGGGCCTGTCGGCGCGGGAGGACGCGCCGCTCAACGAAAAATTCTACACCGCGCTCTACACCGACCGCGAGATCTACCAGCCGGACGACGCCGTCCGGTTCTGGGGCGTGGTCAGGCCGCGCACGGGCACGCAGGGATTGCCGCAGGTTTTGTGGGCGACGCTCGGGCAGTACGGCCCCGAGTCGGAGATCCTCCGCGTACGGGTCCCGGTGGCGGCGGACGGCACCTTTGAGGGGAGCATGCCGCTGCAGGGGATCCGGCAGGACTGGTACGCCTTCTCGGTCACCGACGGGGACGAGGGGGTCTACACCTCCAAGGGCTTTTCGATCGAGCGGTACCAGAAGCCCGCCTACAAAATCACCGTAACGCCCGACAGGGACTATTACTATGCGACCGACCCGGTCACCTTCACGATCGAGGCGAGCTACTACGACGGGACCCCGCTTTCGGGCGGGGAGCTCACCTTCAGCGGCGACTATATGGGCAGCTCCGGCCCCGACGGGCTCGGCCGGACGGTCATCCGGCTCGACGAGCAGGGCCGCGCGGCCCACACGACCAAGCTCAACCTCGCCCAGATGCGCCAGGACCGGCAGTCCGCGCTCGACTGGGCGCCCCTGTCCCTCTGGTACACGGTGGACAACTCGGGCAGGGAGGACGGCGGCTACTTCTACGAGTCGGGCGCGATCACCGTGCTGCCCTCGCGGATCGCGGCCAAGACCGAACGCGACGGGGCCACCGGCGACGTCACGGTGCGGACCGCGTCGCTCGATCCCTCCCGGCTCTCCCAGGGGGGCACCGCCCGCCCGCTCGCCCGCGCCGTCTATGAGGACGAGTTCGACCGGCTGGCGGGGGTTCCCGCCGACCTGCCCGTCACCCTGACGGTGCATGAGATCACCTACGCCAAGGTCCCCACGGGCAGCTATTACGACTACGTCAACAAGCGCACCGTCACCAGCTACCGCTACGAGCGCGGCGAACGGGTGGTGGACACGCTGCGCGGCGGCACGTCGGGCGGCAGCGCGGTCTTCACCGGGCTTTCCGCCTACGCCGGCGGCGGCGAGACCTTCTACTGGTTCGAGGCGCAGTTCGACGGCGGCGTCGCCGGCACGGTGGCGGACAGCCTCCGCGGCAGGATCGCCTATCCGCGCGCGGACGGCGGCGTCAGCTACACCTTCGTGGACGGCGGCGACCCGCATGCCAACGACCCGGCGGACGACCCGATCACGCTCGGGCTCTACGCCAACGGCGTGAAAGCGGAAAACCGGGGCCGCATCCTCTACACCGCCATGCAGCGCAAAACGCTTGAGGCGGGGGTCACCGACGGGGATGAGATCAGCCTGACGATGAAGGAGGAGTACCTCCCCAACGTCTACTTCGCGGGCGCGTATTTCGACGGGCGGCACGTCTACCCGATCGACCCGCACAACGTCTCCTACGACTACAGCGGCAAGGAGCTCTCCCTGACCGTCACGTCCGACAGGGAGGCCTACCGGCCGGGCGACACGGCGGAGATCACCCTCGCGGCCGCGGACGCCGCCGGGAACCCCGTCTCCGGCTCGGCCGTCGTGGGGGTCGTGGACGAGGCGGTCTTCGCGCTCGCCGGCCAGACGGTCGACCTGGCGGGCCAGCTCTACGGGAGCATCTACCACCCCTATGTGCGCCAGGCGGTCTCCTACCGCGCCTACGACGAGAGCGGGAAGGCGGTCCCCAACACCGCCGCGGCCGAAGGGGCCGCGGACACGGGCGGCGGCGGGGGCGGCGCCTACCTGCGCAGGGAGTTCCTCGACACCGCCGCCTTCCAGACGGCGCAGCTTGGCGCGGACGGGAAGGCGGTCCTCTCGGTGAAGCTCCCCGACAACGTGACCTCCTGGCGGATCACCGCGCTGGCGGTCACCCCCGACCTCAAGGCGGGGAACGTCGCCTCCCGGGCGGTGGCGACGCTGCCCTTCCATCTGACCGCCGTCGTGACCGACAGCTACCTTGCGGGGGACGACCTCTCGATGTCGGTGGCCGCCGCCGGCGCCGGCATCCAGTCGGGGGACGCCGTCTCCTACACGGCGGTCATCCTCGACGGGACGGGCGCGGAGGTCGACCGGCTGACCGGAACCGGCCGCGCGTCCGACTACACCCCCTTCAACTTCGGAAAATACGAGGCGGGCAGCTACGCGGTCCGCTTTGAGGCGGAATGCGGGTCCTATTCCGACGCGCTCCAGAAGGAATTCTCGGTTGTGGAGGAGGGGCTCGCCGTCCCGGTCGTGCGGAACCTCCCGCTCTCGGAGATCGGCTCGCTGGAGCCGGCGCGCTACCCGGTGCGGCTCACCGTCTATGACGAGCGGATGAAGCCCTATATGGAGGGCCTCCAGCGGCTGACCGCCCAGGACGGGGAGCGCACCGAGCTGCTGGTCGCGGCCTACCGCGCCCGCGCCGCGGCAAACGAGCTGCTCGACCCGGAGGACCGGGAGACGATCCGCAAGGATTACCGGCTGGAATCGCTCCAGGAGGGCGGCGGCGTCAAGCCGCTGCCGCTCGCGCAGGGGGACGCGGCCGTGACGGCCAAGATGCTCGTCGTGGCCCCCGAGCTGCTGAACAAGGCGGACGCCGTCGCGTTCCTGCACCAGAAGCTCGCGGACGCGGCCTCCACCCCCGACGACCGCGTGATGTCCTACCTCGGCCTCGCGGCGGCGGGTGAACCGGTGCTGCTCGACATCTCCCGGATGCTCGAGCGGGAGGCCGCGTCGCTCACCGCCTCCCAGCGGCTCTACCTCGGCGCGGCGCTCGCACAGCTCGGCGACTTTACCGGCGCGGACGCGATCTATGAATCGCTCGGCGAACAGCTCGTCAGCGAGGGCGGGGTCAAATATGTCGAGGCGGGCGGCTCGCTCGACGACCGCATCCGGAACACGGCGGCGGCGCTGCTGCTCACCTCGGTGGCCTCCCACCCCGACGCGGACCCGCTCATGCGCTTTTTGAACGGCGCGGACACCGACCGCGCCCGGTCGGAGGTGCTCCCGAACCTCGAACAGCTCGCCTATATCGAGCACTTCAAGCTCCCGGCGGGGGAGAGCGCGGCAAAGTTCAGCGTCACGCTGGACGGCGAACGGCGGGAGATCTCCCTCGCGGGCAGGGGCTGCAAATCCTTCTCGCTGGGCGCGCGGGCGCTCGCGGAGGCGGACTTCTCGGGAAGCAGGGACCTCTATGCCTGCGCCGCCTACACCGCGCGCACCGCGGACGCGGGCGCCGCGACGGGCAGGCTCAGGGTCGAAAAGACCTACACCCCGGTCGGCGCGGACGCCCTTGCGCGCGCGGGCGTCGCGCGGGTCGACATCCGCGTCACCTTCGCGCCCGACGCGCCCGACGGCTGCTACACGGTCACCGACCTCATCCCGGCGGGCATGCGCTACCTGCCCGCCCAGGGCCGCCAGTATTCGGGCGATTGGACGTGGGGCAGCGTGGAGAACGAGGCCCAGACGGTCAACGGCTACATCTACCGCGACCGCGAAAGCTGGGAGCGGGAACAGCGGGAGCTGGCGGCCGGGGAGGCCGACCCCGGCTATTTCGACGAGGAGCCGGAGGCGGATGACGGTTCGCGGGGGAAGGTCATCCCCTCGAGCGACGGCGCCGCGGCGGGGGAGGACCCCGACGTCTGCACCCTGACCTACTATGTCAGCATGCCGCTGTCCGGGAATTTCGTCTCGGAGAGCGTCTATGTCACGCCGCACACCGAGGGCCTCGCGGCCAGGTCGGCGCGCGGAACGATCGAAATCCGGTGACGCCGCGCCGGGGCCGGGAAAGCTCCCGGCCCCGGCGCGATGCATAGAGTCCGGAGAAGGAGGAGAAAACCTGTGAAAAAATGGAGCTGTATCCTGTGCGCCGTCCTGCTGGCGGCGCAGCTCGCCGCCTGCGGCGCGCCGGCGGAACCCGCGCCCGAGGTCTCGAGCGTCCCCGAGGCTTCCAGCGTCCCCGAAGCTTCGAGTGTTCCCGAGGCTTCGAGCGTCCCCGAGGTCTCGAGCGCCCCTGAGGCTTCCAGCGTCCCCGAGGTTTCGAGCGTCCCTGAGGCTTCGAGCGTCCCCGAGGTCTCGAGCGTCCCCGAGGTCTCGAGCGCCCCTGAGGCTTCCAGCGTCCCCGAGGCCCCGAGCGCCCCCGAGGTTCCCAGCGCGCCCGAAGCCGCGCCCGCGGCGGAGGTTTCGAGCGCGGCGGAGGCCGCGCCGGTGAGCGAAGCCGCCAAGCCGTCGGACAGCGCGGCGGATGAAGAGAAGGAGGAAGAGGACGAGGAGGCGGCGTGGCTGCTCGACCGCGCCAAGCGGGAGATCAAAAAGGTTGGCTATAAGGTGGTGGACGGCGACGACGATTTTAATAAGACCTTCCTGAAGGTGAAGGTCAAGGCGGGCGACCGGATGGCGGGCCTGCGGGAGATCATCGACAAGGTGACCTACCGGCAGATGCAGTTTGTGCCGCCTCCGGGGGTGGAGCCCATCACGGGCAACTCGCTGCAAATCGAGGAGCCGCCGCGCGAGCTCCAGGTTTCGATCAAGAAGTCGGGCAGCTCCTATACGATCTACTATAAATACCAGAAATAGCCGGGGAGCTTCCCCGCGAAAGAAAGGCGGCCGCCCGTGGGGCGGCCGCC
>NZ_CABUCJ010000071.1 GCF_902490045.1 uncultured Anaerotruncus sp. | reverse complement strand
CTTTTCGTCCGCCCGAAAAGGAACCCGTGGCGCGCGGCGGAACGCGCTCGTGTTTCTTGCCGCTTACAAAGCGGCAATTCCCGAGGGTGCCCACCGACCGATGGGCGTAAAACCCAAATCGCCTGCCGGGGCGGTCGTCGGCGGGACACGCCTCGGACACCAGGCCTGCGGGCCGTCAGGACCCGGCAAGCTCCGCCGCTCAATGAGCGGCATATCAAAAACCGCCGCAGGTGAAAAAATTGAATTTTCAGTGAATATATGCTATAATCAATTGTTATCGGGCGGGATATTTGCTATGATAGCATCTGTACACCCGTACAAAATTCTGAAGACAATATGGAGGTTGGTTTTTTCTTGGACAGTACAAGCGGCATATTATACCTGGTGTTGGTGGTACTGCTTTGCTTCTCCGCCTTTTTCTCCGCGAGCGAGACGGCCTATTCGTCTCTCAACAAGATCCGCATGAAGAACTACGCGGACGGCGGCAACAAAAAAGCAAAACGGGCGCTTGCGGTCGTGGACGACTTCGACCGCCTGCTCTCGACCATCCTGGTGGGCAACAACGTCGTCAACATGGCGAGCGCGTCGATTGCCACGGTGATCGCGACGTCGATCTTCGGCGCCTCCGGCGCTGCGGTTGCCACAACGGTGATGACCATTCTGGTACTGATCTTTGGAGAAATCCTGCCGAAAACGCTGGCGAAGGAGAACAGCGAGTCGATCGCCATGAAGACGGGCGGCCTGCTCCGGTTTTTCATAAAGCTGCTGACCCCCGTGGTCTTCTTCTTCGTCAAAATCAAGGAGTTTTCCCTGCGCCTTTTAAAGGGCGCGGAGGCGCAGCCCTCCGTCACCGAGGAGGAGCTCAAATACATCGTCGAATCGATCGAGCAGGAGGGCGTGCTCGAGGAGCAGGAGAGCGACCTCGTGCAGTCGGCGCTCGACTTTGACGAGATCACCGTGCAGGAGATATTGACCCCGCGCGTCGACCTCGTCACGATCGATGTCGAGGACCCGCTCGACGAGGCGCTCGAGGTGGTGCTCGGCGCGCACTTCTCCCGCATCCCCGTCTACCGGGGCACCGTCGACAACATCATCGGCGTTTTACAGGTGCGCGACCTGCTCAAGGCGGTCGTGCAGAAGACCGACACCCGCCTTTCCCATCTGGTGACCGACTGCGTCTTCGTGCACAAGACGATGAAGATCTCCACCCTGCTCGCCGAGTTCAAGGCGAAGAAGCTGCACCTGGCGGTCGTCACCGACGACTACGGCGGCACAATGGGCATCGTCACGATGGAGGACGTGCTCGAACAGCTTGTCGGCGACATCTGGGACGAGTCGGACGAGGTGCGGGACGACTTCGTGCAGGTGGGGCGCGGCACCTTCATCGTGAGCGGCGACATGAACGTCTTCGAGATGCTCGAGGAGCTCGGCGAGGACGACCGTGGCTTTGAGAGCGATTACAACACCGCGGGCGGCTGGGCGATGGAAATGCTCGGCCACATCCCCGAGGCGGGCGAGCAGTACAGCTACCGCGACCTCGTGGTGACCGTGTCCGAGGTGGAGGAGCAGCGGATCCTTTCGCTGCGCGTCGAGCGGATCCCGACCCTCGAGGAGGAGCCGGATCCCGGCGAGGGGCGCCGGAGCGCGGACAAAAAGAGGGACGAATAATTTCATTCCCGCTTTGCGGGATGGGGAGCAGAGGACTATGAGGGATTTTTCAAGGGCCAGTCGGGTCGTGGTGAAGGTCGGTTCGTCCACCCTCACCCATGAAAGCGGGCTTCTCAACATCCGGCGGGTGGAGCAGCTCGTGAAAGTGCTCGCCGATATCAAGAACAGCGGACGGCAGGTCGTGCTCGTCTCCTCCGGCGCGCAGGCGGTGGGGGTCGGCAAGCTCGGGCTGCATGAAAAGCCCGCCGACATGCCCGGAAAGCAGGCGGTGGCCGCCATCGGGCAGTGCGAGCTGATGTACATCTACGACAAGCAGTTTTCCGAATTCAACCACGTCACCTCCCAGATTCTGCTGACCCGCGACGTGGTGGACGACGCGGCGCGCAAGCGAAACGCCGAGAACACCATCCGCCGCCTGCTCGAGCTGGGCACGGTGCCGATCGTCAACGAGAACGACTCGGTCTCCACGGAGGAGATCGAGTTCGGCGACAACGACACCCTCTCGGCGATGGTGGCGGTGCTGGCGGGCGCGGACCTGCTGGTCATCCTGAGCGACATCGACGGCCTCTACGACGGCAACCCGCGCGAGAATCCCGGCGCGAAGCTGCTGCACGAGGTGGTTGAGATCACGCCCGAGATCGAGGCGTGCGCCGCGGGCGCGGGAAGCGCGCGCGGCACCGGCGGGATGATCACCAAAATCCACGCAGCGCAGCTGGCGACGGCGGCGGGCGTCGACATGGTGATCATGAACGGCGCGCAGCCGAAAAAGCTCTACGACCTGTTTGAAAACGCGGAGATCGGAACCTATTTCCCCACGGCGAAATGACATTCCCATAAGAAGGAGGCGGAGCAGATGAACAGCCTGACCGAAACCGGGAAACGCGCCCGCGCGGCGTCCCGCGTACTCGCCTGCACGACCACGGGGCAGCGGGACGCGGCCCTTGCGGCGATCGCCGCGGCGCTCGAGGCGAACGCCGCGGAGGTGCTCGCAGAGAACGAAAAGGACCTCGCGGCGGCGAAGGAAAACGGCATGACCGAGTCGCTGCAGGACCGCCTGCGGCTGACGCCGGCGCGCATTTCGGGCATCGCGGAGGCGGTGCGCGACCTTGTGAAGCTGCCGGACCCGGTCGGGCAGATCATCGGCGGCGGCAACCGCCCCAACGGGCTCAAGATTGAAAAGGTGCGCGTGCCGCTCGGCGTGGTCGGCATGATCTACGAGGCGCGCCCCAACGTCACCGTCGACGCGGCCTGCCTCTGCCTCAAGTCGGCCAACGCCTGCATCCTGCGGGGCGGCAAGGAGGCCATCCACTCGAACGCCGCCTTCGCGAGGATCATGTGCGGCGCGCTCGAGGACGCGGGGCTCCCCCGCGACGGCATCCAGCTCGTCACCGACACCTCCCGCGCCTCCGCGGGCGACCTGATGACCCTCGACGGCTACCTCGACGCGCTCATCCCGCGCGGCGGCAGGGGGCTCATCCAGGCGGTCGTCAAAAACGCGAGCGTCCCGGTCATCGAGACGGGCGCGGGCAACTGCCACATCTATGTGGACGATTCGGCCGACCTGGAGATGGCGGTGCGCGTCTGCGACAACGCCAAGACCTCCCGCCCCTCGGTCTGCAACGCGGTGGAGACGGTGCTCGTGCACCGGGAGATCGCGGCGGCGTTTCTGCCCAGGCTCAAGGAGGCGCTCGACGTCCACCATGTCGAGCTGCGCGGCTGCGCGCGCACGGCCGCCCTCATCCCCGGCGTCGTCCCCGCCACCGAGGAGGACTACGACACCGAGTTCGACGACTACATCCTCGCGCTGCGGGTGGTCGACAGCCTCGATGAGGCGGTCGGGCACATCCAGCGGTACACCACCGGGCACTCGGAGGCGATCCTCACCGGGAATTATTCGCACGCGCAGGAGTTCACTTCCCGCGTCGACGCGGCGGCCGTCTACGTCAACGCGTCCACCCGCTTCACCGACGGCGGGGAGTTCGGCTTCGGCGCGGAGATCGGCATCTCCACCCAGAAGCTGCATGCGCGCGGGCCGATGGGCCTCAGCGAGCTCTGCTCCTGCAAATACATCGTGACCGGCAGCGGCCAGACCCGCTGACGGCCCGCGGAAAGGACACTGGCATGGAGAAAACGAATCAGACCCCGCAGCGGGACCCGGCCGAAGGGCTTCATTACCGGAAAAACAAATATGCCGCGCCGGTGGGGGGGATTTTCCTCTTCCTGGCGGCTGTGGGGCTTGTCGCGGTGGGCATCTTCTGTGTGCGCTTCACCCAGGGCCTGCTCGACAACACCCGCGAAAAGCAGAAGTTCGAGCAGATCATCACGCCGGTGCTGATGTTCGACCCGCTGCCCTTCGAGTCCCCCTCCGACGTGAATCCCCTCTTCCTGCTGCAGTCGTCGCTGTGGAGCGCGATGCTCGGGGAAAAGCGCGCCAGCTACCAGGAGGACCCGCTCGAGCGCGTCATGGTGCCCGCGTCCGACGTGGACGTGGCGTGCGCCCGGCTCTACGGCCCCGACGTGAAGCTGGAGCACCAGACCTTTACGATCAACTACGTGGACAACTACGTCTACGACGAGGAGACCAGGACCTACTACGTGCCGGTCACCGGCCAGGTGGGCATGTATACGCCGAGCGTCGAACGGGTGGTCAAGAAGGGGGACGTCTACACGCTGACGGTGGGCTACCTCCAGCCGACGACCGCCTGGACCCAGGCCACCGCCGACAAGGACGGCAAGCCGGAGGCGGACAAATACATGATCTACGAGCTGAAAAAAGTCAAGGACCACTACCAGCTCACGGCGATCCGCGACCTGCCCTCCGAGCTGCTCCCCGAATACAGCCAGCAGGCGCAGGCCGATTCGGCGGCCCAGCCCGCCGCATAACCCAAAACCGATGAAAAAGCCCGGTTCCGCGAAAGCGGAACCGGGCTTTTTTTCGTCTGTAAAGTCACCGGGCAAAACGCCTGAGGGAGAGGCAGAGGACCGCCGCGTAGAGCCCCGAGAGGAAATAGAAGACGGCGGACACGGGGGAGAGCCCGAGCGCGACGGTCTTCCCGGCGAGCGCGGCGGCGATCATGCCGCCCGGCACCGCGATTGCGAAGAGGGCGAACGCGGGCCCGAAAAAGAGAAGCTGGCGCAGGCCCTTTTCCACGCCGACGCCCGAGAGGATGCGCGCGTGCGCGAGCAGGAAGGGCGCCATCAGGATCATCATGACGATCGTGAGCATCTGGTCGGAGACGTTGCGGATCGCGGTGTAGGCCATAAAGGAGCTGAGCAGCTCGCCGATCTCCCACACGAGCGGCAGCAGCATCAGCCAGCCGTTTATCCGCAGGGTGCGCGGCCCGGGGCCGGAATGGGGGTCCGAAAGCGCGGAATCGGGATCGGCCGTGAAGGCGCGGAACCCGCAGGGAATCGTAAAGTCCCCGGCGCCCGCGATCCGGACAAAGAGGCAGGCGCCGACCAGCGGCAGGGCCAGCCGGAAGAGGAGGGTGAAGAGGCAGAGGAGCAGCTTGGGCATGAGCGGATAGTCGGCGGAAAGGACGCCGGGAAGCTCCCCCAGGCGCAACAGCGTCCGGCAGAACAGCGCGGCCCCCGCCGCGGCGGAGAGCGCCCGCAGCGGGAGGGTGAAGGCGACGGACGCGCCGCGCAGCTTCCGCCCGGAGAGGAAGCCCAACGCCAGCAGCAGCAGGACCGAGGCGCCCAGCAGGACGTTGAAGAGGAGGGGCAGCGCGCCGCCCCCCTCGTAAAAGCCGGTGGCGGGGTCGATCGCGGTGAGCTTTAGGACGATGCGCAGGAGAAGGCAGATCCCGGCGCATCCCGCGAGGGAAAGGAAGAGCGGGCGGTTTTTTGTCATGGCGGCCTCCGTGAAACGGGGACGCTCGCGCCCCCGGAATTTGGTTATCAGAAAATGGATATCCAAATAATGATACCACCTGACCGGGGGTCCGGTCAAGTGGTATCGTTTTGCATCCGGGGGAAATCAGCCGCGCTGCGCGAGGGGGAGGTAGGAATGTGCGCCCACGATCGACTTGTAGGCGGGGCGGATGATCTTTTTGCCGGTCGAAAGCTCCTCCAGCCGGTGGGCGCACCAGCCCGCCGTGCGCGCGATCGCGAAGAGGGGGGTGTGCAGCTCGTCGGGGATGCGCAGCATCCGGTAGACGAGTCCCGAATAGAGGTCGACGTTGGCGCAGGTGATCCGGTCGCTGCCCCATTTTTCCCGCAGCACGTCGGGCGCCAGCCGCTCGACCGCGTCGAGCAGGCGGAACTCGCCCTCGTAATCGGTGCCCCTGGCCAGCTTCATCGCGTTCTGCTTGAGCACCCGGGCGCGCGGGTCGCTTTTCGTGTAGACCGCGTGCCCCATCCCGTAGATGAGCCCCGAGCGGTCGCCCGCCTCCCCGGCGACGGCCCTGCGCAGGTAATCGCGGATCTCGTTGTCGTCGTCCCAGTCGTAGACGTTCGCCTTGAGGTATTCGAGCTGCTCGATCACCTTGTGGTTCGCGCCGCCGTGGCGGGGGCCCTTGAGCGCGCCGATGCCCGCCGCGACGGCCGAGTAGGTGTCGGTCTGCGCGGAGGTGAGCACCCGCACCGCGAAGGTGGAGCAGTTGCCGCCGCCGTGCTCGCTGTGCAGCGTGAGGCAGAGGTCGAGCAGATGGGCCTCCTCCTCGATGAACTGTTTGTCCGAGCGCAGCATCCGCAGGATGTTCTGCGCGGTGGAAAATTCGGGGTTGGGATTGTGCAAATACATCGAGCGGCCGTCGTACACCCGCTTTTTCACCTGGTAGGCCGCCGCCATGATCGACGGCATCCGCGCGATCAGCTCGATCGACTGGCGCATGACGTTCTCGATCGAATAGTCGTCCGGCCGGGGGTCGTAGGTGTAGAGCGCGAGCACCGAGCGCGCGAGCATGTTCATGATGTTGGGGCTCGCGGCCTTCATGATCATGTCCTCGGTGAAATTCTCGGGCAGCTCGCGGTTGTCCGCGAGGATTTCCGAAAAGCGGTTGAGCTGCGCGCCGGTGGGCAGGAAGCCGAGCAGCAGCAGCCAGGCCGTCTCCTCGCAGCTGTAGCGGTTTTCGGCCTGCGCGCCCGCGATCAGGTCGGTGATGCTGTAGCCGCGGTAGGTGAGCTCGCCGTCGATCGGCAGCTTTTCCCCCTCGCTGAGCAGGTAGCCGTGGACGTTGCAGACCTGCGTGATCCCCGCGACCACGCCGGTGCCGTCCGCGTTGCGCAGGCCGCGCTTGACGCCGAATTTGGCGCACAGTTCCTCGTCGAAACCGTTATACCGCGCGTACTCGCCGCATAGTAATTGAATATCCTGATTGAGCTGCTCATTGGGCGCAGCAGGCGTTTTGCCGTACATAACGGGAGCGCTCCTTTCCTCTTTCCACACAGATGCCCGGTGGGCGTTATCTCATATTGTATTCCGGCAGCGTGTGAAAGTCAATAGACGTTTCCGCCGAAAAGCGGCAAAAATGAAATTTTCAAATAGAAATCTTGCATAAACAGGAGGAAGTACAATGCGGTTCAGGGTGGCGGCAGGGCTGGTATTCGCCCTTTTGATGTTTCTGATCCCCCTTTTGGCGCTTGTGGGAAATGTGGACATGGTGCAGTATTCTCCGGCGGAAGATGCATCCGCACCGCAGGCGGCCGCACCCGCCGGGACGGGCCGGGACGCGCCCGAAACGGATTCGCCCGCGCCCGCGGCGCCTGCCGGGACAACCCCCGCGGTGGCGGTGGCGGACGACGGCTTCCGGGTGCTGGACGAGCGGACGGGGAAGGTGTTCGAGGTGAGCGCGCGGGACTACGTGCGCGGCGCGCTGGCGGCCGAGATGCCGCCGACCTTCCACCCCGAGGCGCTCAAGGCGCAGGCGGTGGCGGCGCACACCTACGCGCTGCGCCTGAAGGAACAGAACCGCGCCGCGCCCGACGAGACGCTCAAGGGGGCGGACTTCTCCGCCGACCCGCAGGGCTGGAAGAGCTACACGACGGAAGCGCTCTTCCGCGAGCGGTACGGCGAGCTGGCGGACGCCTACTGGAAGGCGGTCTGCGGCGCGGCGGACGAGGCCTGCCCCTACCTGCTCACCTGGGAGGGGGAGCCGATCGTGGCGGCCTACCATTCGATGAGCAGCGGCACCACCGAGGACGCCTCCAACGTGTGGACGGGCAGCGAGCCCTACCTCGTGCCGGTCGAGAGCTTCGGGGACACCCTCGCGCCCGACTACGAGACGACCGAACGGTTCCCGGTGCAGGAGGTGGCCGAAAAGCTGCAAAACGCCTGGCCGGGCATCTCGCTCGGGGAGGATCCGGCCGGATGGCTCAGGGTGACCGGGCGTTCGGAGGGAGGTTACGTCACCGGGATGACGGCGGGGGACCGGGCCATCCACGGCAAGGAGCTGCGGAGCCTGCTCGGGCTGCGCTCCTCCGACTTCACGGTCGCCTGCGACGGCGCGTTCTTCACCTTCACCGTGCGGGGCTACGGGCACGGGGTGGGCCTCTCCCAGTACGGCGCCGACTATATGGCGCGGCAGGGCGCCACCTTCGACGAGATCCTCGCGCACTACTATCCCGGCGCGGCGCTCGGCGTGATCGCCGGGGGGGCGGCATCCTGAGGGTTGCAAACCCGGCGGAATATGGTAAAATAACGGTATATACGGACGTGAAAAGGGGAAAAGAGACGTGAAATTTGCAAAACGCATGGACCGTTTCGGCGAGGGCATCTTCACGGTGCTGCTCAACATGAAGAAGGAACAGCTCGCGCAGGGCAGGCATGTGGTGGACCTGAGCGTCGGCACCCCCAACATTCCGCCCGCACAGCATGTCATCGACGCGCTCGTTTCCGCCGCGCAGGACAGGGGCAACTACGTCTACGCGATCAGCGACACCACCGAGCTCCAGGACGCTGTGGCGGCGTGGTATAAGCGGCGCTACGGCGTGGAGATCGACCCGCGCACCGAGGTCGTCTCGCTGCTCGGCTCGCAGGAGGGGCTCGCGCACATCGCGCTGTCGGTCGTGGACGAGGGGGATACGGTGCTCGTGCCCGACCCCTGCTATCCCGTCTTCGGCGGCGGCCCGCTCATCGCGGGCGCGAAGCTCTGGTACATGCCCCAGCGGCGGGAGAACGGCTACATCATCGACCTTGCGGAAATCCCCGAGGAGGTCGCCCGCGCGGCCAGGCTGATGGTCGTCTCCTACCCGAACAACCCCACCACAGCCATCGCGCCCGACAGCTTCTATCACGACCTGATCGCGTTCGCGAGGAAATACGGCATTATCGTGCTGCACGACAACGCCTACAGCGAGCTCGTCTTCGACGGGGAGACCTGCGGCAGCTTCCTGCGCTTTCCGGGCGCGAAGGAGGTCGGCGTCGAGTTCAACTCCCTCTCCAAGACCTACGGGCTGGCGGGCGCGCGGGTCGGCTTCTGCATCGGGAACCGCGAGGTCGTGTCGATGCTCGCCACCCTCAAGTCGAACATGGATTACGGCATGTTCCTGCCCGTCCAGAAGGCGGCCATCGCCGCAGTCACCGGCGACCAGTCGTGCGTCGCGGCGACCTGCCGCGCCTACCAGGACCGGAGGGACATCCTCTGCGACGGGCTCACCGCGATCGGCTGGCCGGTCGAGCGGTCGCGCGCCACGATGTTCGTCTGGGCCAAGCTCCCCGGGGGCCGCACCGACGACCAGGCGTTCGCCCAGGAGCTGCTCGCAAAAGCCGGCGTGCTCATGACCCCCGGCAGCGCCTTCGGTCCCTCGGGCCGCGGGTACCTGCGCATCGCGCTCGTGCAGGACGAGCCCGAGATGCGCCGGGCGATAGCCGCGATAGAGGGCAGCAGGCTGTTAAAGTGACGGGTTGATTTGGCGGCTTTCTTTGACGGCTTTCTTGAAAGAAAGCCTGCCAAAGAACTTTTGGTTCAGGCCGGCCTCGCCCTCCTGACGCGGGCCCGACCCGTGTATGAAAATTTTCGCCCGCCTTTTTTAAAAGGCGGCGGGGTGGCCGCGCGGCCCGCAGGCCGCAAGACACTTTTTTCCTTCAGGCGTATTTTTGGTTCCTTTTTACAAGAGAAAAAGGAACATCCGCAGGGGCGGTTTTCCGGTGGGAAAACCGCCCCTGCGTTCCACTTATTGGAAGGCAGCAAATTTTCGCCGGAAAAAGCCGCGCAAAACTTGCCGAACGCTGTCATTTGTGTTAAGATCGCATTAAAGCGAAGTTAAGAAAAGATTAAGATGAGATAAAGACGGGGCGCCCGCGGCTGTGACGGCCGCGGGAATCTCTGTGTAGGGGCGAAACGGAAAGATGAAGATTGTCATAGTGGGCGACGGCAAGGTCGGATGCACCCTGACCGAACGCCTGTCCAAGGAAGGGCACGACATCGTGGTGATCGACAACAACCGCCAGGTGCTGCGCGAGTCGGCGGAGATCTTCGACGTCATGGCGGTGCACGGCAACGGCGCGAGCCTGCGGGTGCAGAAGGCGGCGGACGTGCAGAACAGCGACCTGCTGATCGCGGCGGCGTCGGGGGATGAACTGAACCTGCTCTGCTGCATCATCGCGCGCAAGCTCGGATGCAAGCATACGATCGCGCGGATGCGCAACCCGGAATATGTCGAGCAGCTCTTTTTCCTGCGGGAGGAGCTGGGCCTGAGCATGATGATCAACCCGGAGCGCGCCTCCGCCAGGGAGATCTTCCGCCTGCTGCAGTTCCCGACCTTTTTGAAGCGCGATTCCTTTGCGAAGGGGCGCGCGGAGATCGTCGAGATCGTGCTGCGGGAGGGGGGCGTCCTCAGCGGCAAGCGCTTAAGCGAGCTCTACAAGATCGCGAAGGTCAAGGTGCTCGTCTGCGCCGTCGAGCGGGAGGACCGCGTCTACATCCCCGACGGCTCCTTCCGGCTCCAGCGGGGGGACAAGCTCTATGTCACGGCGTCCACACAGGATTTGACGGCGCTCATCAAGCACCTTGGGCTGGAGAAGATCAAGGTCCGCAACGCCATCCTCGTGGGGGGCAGCCGGATCGCCTACTACCTCGCGCGGGAGCTGGAGGAGGCGGGCATCGGCGTCAAGATCATCGAGACGTCGGAGGAGCGTTGCAACCAGCTTGCCGAGCTGCTGCCCCGCGCCCAGATCGTCCACGCGGACGGCTCGAGCCAGGCGGTGCTGCGCGCCGAGGGGATCGAGCAGACCGACGCGGTCGTGACGCTCACCAACATCGACGAGGAGAACCTGCTCATCTCGATGTTCGCCAACTACCTGCACGTCCCCAAGGTGGTCACCAAGATCAACCGCACCGAATATACCGAGGTCATCCGCGACAAGGGGATCGACAGCGTCATCAGCCCGAAGCTGCTCTGCGCCAACGACATCGTGCGCTATGTGCGCGCGATGCAGAACACCACCGGCTCGGTGCTGGCGCTCCACCGCATCGTGGACGAGCGGGTGGAGGCGCTGGAATTCCTCGCGAGCCCGTCGACCCGGCACCTCGGGGAGACCCTCCAGCAGATCACCCTCAAGCCGGACATCCTCATCGCCTGCATCAACCGGAAAGGCCGCATCATCATCCCTAAGGGCGACGATACGATCGAGCCGGGGGATACGCTGATCGTCGTGACGACCGCCGACCGGATGATCGTCGACCTCAACGACATCTTCGCCGACGCGCCCGAGCGGACGGCGGCACAGTAAACGGCGGCGCGGGAGGAAATGGCGGAATGAATTACCGGATCATTGCATATTTCATCGGGCGGATCCTGCGGCTCGAGGCGGTCTTTATGGTGCCCGCGCTCGCGATCTCGCTCTACCAGGGGGAACGCACGGCGGCGGCCGGCTTTTTGATCGCGATGGGCGCGCTGCTCCTCGCGGGCGTGCCCTGGTCGTGGAAGCGCCCCGAAAACCGCTCGTTCGGCGCGCGGGAGGGGTTCGTCACGGTGGGCCTCGTGTGGGTGGTCGTCTCCCTCTTCGGGGCGCTGCCCTTCTATTTCGGCGGGGGCATCCCAAGCTATGTCGACGGCGTCTTCGAGACGGTGTCGGGCTTCACCACCACGGGCGCGAGCATCCTGACCGAGGTGGAATCGATGGCGATGGGGCTGCTCTACTGGCGCAGCTTCACCCACTGGCTGGGCGGCATGGGGGTGCTCGTCTTCCTGCTGGCGATCGTGCCGATGACGCGCGGCTCGGGCGCCTCGCTGCACCTGCTGCGCGCCGAGAGCCCCGGCCCGCAGGTGGGAAAGCTGGTGCCCAAGATGCACCAGACGGCGAAAATCCTCTACGGCATCTATGTCGCGCTGACCCTGTTGCAGATCGTCCTGCTGCTCGCGGGGGGGATGTCCCTCTTCGACGCGGTGACCACCGCCTTCGGCACCGCCGGAACGGGCGGCTTCGCGGTCAAAAACGACAGCATGGCGGGGTACAGCTTCTACCTGCAGACGGTCGTCACCGTCTTCATGGCGGTCTTCGGCATCAACTTCAACATCTTTTACCTGCTGCTCATCCGGGAATTCGCCAAGGCGCTTTTCAACGAGGAGCTGCGGGTCTACCTCGGCATCATGCTCGGGTCGATCGCGCTTGTGACGGTCAACATCGCGCACCTCTACCCGACCGTGCGGGAGGCGCTTCACCACGCGGCCTTCCAGGTGTCGTCGATCATGACGACCACCGGCTTTGCCACGGCGGATTTCAACCTCTGGCCGGAGTTTTCCCGCTCGCTGCTCGTGCTGCTCATGGTGCTCGGCGCCTGCGCCGGGTCGACGGGAGGCGGTATCAAGACCGCGCGTCTGATTATCCTCTTCAAGTCGGTGCGCAACGAGGTGTGGAAGATGCTGCATCCCCGTTCGGTCAAGCTCGCGCGGATGGACGGCTCGATCCTTGAGGAGGGTACCCTTTACGGGGTCAACGCCTTCATGGCGGTTTACTGCATCATTGTCGCGGCCTCCGCGCTGCTCGTGTCGTTCGACAACTTCTCCTTTGAAACCAACGTGACCGCCGTCTTCGCCTGCCTGAACAACATCGGGCCGGGGCTGGGGCTGGTCGGCCCGATGGGCAACTATTCGGCCTTTTCCGATTTCAGCAAGCTGGTGCTCACCGCCAACATGCTGATCGGCAGGCTGGAAATTTTCCCGATCCTCGCGCTGCTGATGCCGACCACCTGGCGGCGCAGCTGAACCGGGGCGGGCGGCGGCGCTTGCGGGCCGCGCGCCC
>NZ_CABUCJ010000070.1 GCF_902490045.1 uncultured Anaerotruncus sp. | reverse complement strand
GGGCCCGCGGCCCATGCGGTCCCGCCGCCCGGCCCCGTGTCCGCTCAGCGCCCCTTTATTCCGGTCGGCCGTGCACCGCCCGGAGGATCTGCGCAAGCGCGTGGGAGGAGGCGAGGTAGCGGATGAACTCCCGCTCCCCATAGTCAAAGCCCCTGCCGAGGCGCAGCTCAACAACGTCGTTCAGCCACTCGCTGCTGATCCCGACATAGACGAGCCCGACCGGCTTTTCGTCGGTGCCGCCGTCCGGCCCCGCGACGCCGGTGGTCGAAACGCCGATGTCCGCGCCCGAGAGGCGGCGGACGCCGTCGGCCATCTCCCGCGCGGTCTGCGGGGAGACGGCGCCGTACCGCGCGAGCGTCGAGCCCTGCACGCCGAGCAGACGCTCCTTGGCCCCGTTCGCGTAGGTGACCGCGCCGCAGCCGAACACCTCCGAGCTGCCCGGCACGTCGGTCAGCCGCTTGGCGATGTAGCCGCCCGTGCAGCTCTCCGCGGCGGCGGCCGTGAGTCCCGCGCGCTTGAGGGCGCGCACGGCGGCGGTCTGGAGGTTGTCGACGTCCACGCCGTAGATATACTGCGGATACCGTTCTTTGAGGCGGGCGATGACCGGCTCCATCAGGCGCTCCGCCGCCTCCTCCGTTTTGGCGGCGGCGGTGACGCGCAGCATCACCTCGCCGTCCTTCGCGTAGGGGGCGAGGGTGGGGTTTTTCATCGCCTGCATCTCGCTGCGCAGCTGGCTTTCCAGCGTGCTCTCGCCGATGCCGAAGAAGTAGACGCAGTGGGAGCGCAGCACGCGGTCGGCGCGCTTCGCCAGATAGGGGAGCACCTGCCGCCGGAACATGGGGGTCATCTCGCGGGGCGGACCGGGCAGCATGACCGCCGTCCTGCCCCTGCCCTCGATGATCGCGCCCGGCGCGGTGCCGTTATGGTTTTCCAGCACCATGCAGCCGCGCGGCATCATCGCCTGCTTGAGGTTCGATTGGCACATCGGGCGCTTCATGCCGCTGAAATACGCCTCGATGGCGCGCGCCGACGGCTCGTGCATCTCGAGCGGCAGGCCGAACCATTCGGCGATCGTCTCCTTGCTGAGGTCGTCGTAGGTGGGGCCGAGGCCGCCCGTCGTGATCACGATGCCGCTGCGCGCGAACGCCTCGTCGAGCGCCTCGCGCAGGCGTTCGGGGTTGTCGCCGACCGCCGTGTGACGGTAGACGTTGATCCCCAGCTCCGCCAGCCCCCGGGAGAGCTCCTGGGAGTTGGTGTTGACGATGTTGCCAAGCAGGATTTCCGTCCCGATACAGAGGATTTCCGCCGATTCTGACATGCTTCTGTCTCCCATCGAATGAATTTTCACAGGGCTATTATATCACATCCGCGGAGGAATTTGCATCGGCTTTTCGGGAAAGCGCGTCCCAACCCCCTCTTTTTGGTGCGCGGGCCGGGAAAAAAGCCGCATCCCCTTTACTCATGCGGGTTCGTTATGATATAATAAATCGGTTTATGATGAAGGAGCGTTATAAGGAATGGCACAATACAGTGATTTCAATCTTTCGGAAGAGACGTTGAAGGCGGTGGAGCGGATGGGCTTCACCGAGATGACCGAGATCCAGGAGAAGGCGATCCCGGTCATGATGGAGGGCAGGGAGATCATCGCCAAGGCCCCCACCGGCACGGGCAAGACCTGCGCCTTCGGCATCCCGATCATGGAAAAGATCGACCCCGAAAAGCCCGCGGTGCAGGCGATCGTCCTCTGCCCGACCCGCGAGCTCTCCACCCAGATCGTGGAGGAGCTGCGCCAGCTCGCCTATTTCCGGCCCGAAGTCAAGGTGGTGGCCGTCTACGGCGGCCAGCCGATCGATAAGCAGATCGGCGCCCTCAAGCGGGGGGCGCAGATCGTCGTCGCCACGCCGGGGCGGATGCTCGACCACATGCACCGCCGCACGATCAACCTT
Source organism: uncultured Anaerotruncus sp. (assembly GCF_902490045.1). Classification (GTDB taxonomy): domain Bacteria; phylum Bacillota; class Clostridia; order Oscillospirales; family Ruminococcaceae; genus Anaerotruncus. The sequence goes on along the minus strand of NZ_CABUCJ010000070.1, from coordinate 11,325 downwards.
TCGCAGGTGCAGATCGCGGTGCTCGACGAGGCGGACGAGATGCTCGACATGGGCTTCTACCGGGACGTCTGCAAAATCCTCGACCGCCTGCCCAAGGGGCGCCAGATGGTGATGTTCTCCGCCACCATCTCCCGCGAGGTCATGGACATCGGCTGGCTCTACCAGCGGGACAACGTCGAACTGACCGTCGAGCCGGTGCAGGACAGCCAGCCGAAAATCCGCCAGTACATGCTTGAAACGGTGGGCCGCCAGAAGATGGCCGACCTCTGCTACATCCTCAAGGAACACGACTACCACCGGGTCATGGTTTTCTGCAACACCAAGTACACGACCACCAGCATCAGCAACCTGCTGCGGGAGCGCGGCTTCAACGCCGACTGCCTCAACGGGGACATGCGCCAGTCGGAGCGCAACAAGATCATGGCCGACTTCCGCGCGGGCAAGATTGAAATCCTGGTCGCCACCGACGTGGCCGCGCGCGGCATCGACGTCGAGGACGTCGACGCGGTGGTCAACTATGAAATCCCGCTCGAAAACGAATACTACACCCACCGCATCGGGCGCACCGGCCGCGCGAAGAAGGAGGGCGCCTCCTACATCTTCTACAGCCAGGACGACCTCAAGCGGCTGCGCAACATCATCCGCTACACCCGCTCGCAGGTGACCGAGCTCGAATTCGACGAAAACGGCGACCTGGTCGAAAAGGGCGTCTTCCAGGCGTAAGGCGAAAAGAACCCGCCCGGCGTTCCCCTCGGGACGCCGGGCGGGTTTTCTTTTTTCCCGCGCTCCCGCTAGGCGTCCACGCCCGCCCCGCGCAGCGCTCGACGCAGCGCGCCGACCTCCCCGCCGTAGACGAACCCCGCCATGCCGGCGTCCTGCGCGGCGGCGATGTTGGCGGGCATGTCGTCGATGAAGAAGCACTCCTCCGCCGAAAGGCCGTACCGCGTGAGCAGCGTTTCATAGATTTCGGGGTTCGGCTTCACCTGCCGCACGAAGGCGGAGACCACCTCCCCGTCGAAGCAGTCATGGCAGGGGATCGCCTCCCGGTAGGCGGCAAACCGCGTGCTCGCGTTGGAGAGCAGGTAGACGCGGTAGCCCCTGCCCTTCAGCTCCCGCGCGAGCGCGTTCATCTCGGGGATGGGCGGGAAATGCAGGTGCCACTCCCAAAATAGGCGCGCCGTCCCCGGCCGCAGCCGTTCGGGCAGGTCCCGGAGCACGCGGGCGATCGCCTCGTCCTCCTCCATCGCGCCCGCGTCGAGCGCGGGCCACTCCGCCCCGCCGAAAAGCCGCGCGCCCGCCGCGCGGCAGTCCTCCGCATCGGGAAAGAACTCCCGCGGGAAGGAATCCGGGTCCCAGCGCATCAGGACGTTTCCCATGTCAAAGACGATGTTCCTGATCATATTCCTCTCCCTTACAGCGTCACCCAGCGGATTTCGTTCCCGTTTTCCTCCACCACCCGCAGGATGTCCGCGAGGGACAGCCACACGGTCGCCGTGTTGTCGTTCGGGTGCACGCCGAGGCGCGGGAATTTTTCGAGCCCCCGGTCGAAGACGACCTCCACCGCCGCGTCCGCGTCGTTGAGGACTCCGAGCGGCGTGACCTCCCCCTGCCTGAGGCCGAGGTGTTTTTCCAGCCGCTCGGCCGACGCGAAACTCAGCTTGGAGCTTTCGAGCTGTTCGGCGAGCGCGCGCAGGTCGGCGCGCGTCTCCCCCGGCACGACCACGAGGAAGTGCCGTTTCCCCTTCGCGTCCCGCAGGAAGAGGTTTTTGCAGACCTCCCCCTTTGCCGTGATGCCGAGCGAATCCATCTCGTCGATCGTAAAGACCGCCGGATGCTCGGTGACCTCACAGGTTATGCCCAGCTCCTCCAGCCGGGCGAACACCTTTTCACGCTCCGTCATATCGATTCCTCCTTTAAAGCTGCCCTTTTTATGGAACGGCTTCCCCGCCTTGTGGGCCAAACGCGGGAAAGCCGCACCGCGCGGGGATCCGCGGCGGAAAAATTCCGCCGACCCCTTGACGAACGTCGAAAGAATGGGTATAATAGCATCTACAAAATGTTTTTATAAAAATTGTGAAAGACGCTGAAAAGAAGAGTAGGCCGCGAAAGCTTCCACAGAGAGCCCCGTCAGGTGAAAGGGGGCGTGGCGGAAGCGGCTGAAGATGGTCTTGGAGTCTCGCGGGCGAAAGCTTTTAGTTCGCGACGGGTTCACCCGTTACAGTGACAGGCGGTCGGTATCGAGCCGGACGCCGGTGAGGCTTCCGCCGTAAGGCGGCGGCGAATCAAGGTGGTACCGCGAAAGCACGCGCTTTCGCCCTTGGACGGGATGTCCATGCGGCGGAGGCTTTTTTTATTGCCCCGCAGCCAAAATCGTCCCGGGACGGCAAAGCGCCGGCCCGGCTGCGCGGGCGGTCATTTTTCCTCCCGCTCCCTGAGCAGGTCGCGGATCTCGGTCAGCAGGACCACATCCGCCGGCGGCGCGGGCGGGGCCTTGGGCGTCTCCTCCTTCTTTCGGCGGAATTTGCCGAGAAGCCGGATCATCACAAAGACGGTGAAGGAAAAGATCAAAAAGTTGATGATCTGGTTTAAGAAGCTGCCGTAGCGGATGGCCACCTCCGGGATGTCCCCCGCGGCGGGCACGAGCACGATGCGCAGGTCGGAAAAGTTCACGCCGCCGATCAGCCAGCCCACGAACGGCATGATGACCTCCTGCACCAGCGAGTTGACGATCGCGGTGAAGGCGGTGCCGACGACGATGCCGACGGCCATGTCCGCGACGTTGCCGCGCGCGATGAACGCTTTGAAATCCTTCCAGAAACCCTGTTTTTCTTCTTTCATAAACACACATCCTTTATCGGTTCCATATTGGGCGTTCCCCCTCAGAAAAGTGTAATCGGAATTCCCGCGGATGTCAATCAGTTTCGCCGGGCGGCGCTACAGTACAGGAGGGTTCTTTGTGATCCAGATCAGCCATCTCACCAAAATCTTCAACGACAAGTCGGGCGAGGTCGTCGCGCTGCACGACGTCAACCTCGAGATCGGCCGGGGCGACATCTTCGGCATCATCGGCATGAGCGGCGCGGGCAAATCCACCCTGCTTCGCTGTCTCTCGACCCTCGAAAAGCCCACCTCGGGCAAAATCACCCTCGACGGGATCGACCTCGCCGCCCTCTCGGGCAGGCAGCTCATCGACACCCGCCGCAAGATGGGGGTCGTCTTCCAGGGCTACAACCTGCTCATGCAGCGCACCGTGCGCCAGAACGTGGCCTTCCCGCTTGCGCTCGAGCGCGCCGACAGGGATAAAATCAACGCGCGCGTCGACGAGCTGCTCGAGCTGGTGGGCCTCTCGGAAAAGGCGGAAAGCTACCCCTCCCAGCTCTCGGGCGGGCAGAAGCAGCGGGTGGCGATCGCCCGCGCGCTGGCCACCAGCCCCGAGGTGCTGCTCTGCGACGAGCCGACCTCCGCGCTCGACTCTCTGACCACCAAGAACATTCTCGAGCTGCTGCACAACATCAACCGGAAGCTCAACGTCACGATCGTCATCATCACCCACGAGATCGCGGTGGTCAAGGCGATCTGCAACAAGGTCGCGGTCATCGACACCGCCGAGTTCGTCGAGTGGGGCGACACCGCCGAGATCTTCAAGAACCCCAAAAGCGACATGACCAGGCTCCTGCTGGGATATGAGGTGATGAAAAAATGATCGAGCTGCTACAAAAATATGGCCCCATGCTGTGGGAAAACACCTACGTCACCCTGCTGATGGTGGCGGCGGCCACCCTTTTCGCCTACGTCCTCGGCCTGCCGATGGGGGTGCTCCTCAAGGTCACCGACCGCGGCGGCATCATGGAAAACCGCGCCTTCAACTCCGCGTTCGGCTGGGTGGTCAACATCCTTCGCTCCCTCCCCTTCGTCATCCTCATGGTCGCCGTCATCCCCTTCACCCGCCTGATCGTCGGCAAGGCGATCGGCCCGGCGGCGGCCTGCGTGCCGCTCATCATCGCGGCGGCGCCCTTTGTGGCGCGCCTCGTCGAAAGCTCGCTCTCCGAGATCGACGGCGGCGTCATCGAGGCCGCCAAGTGCATGGGCGCCACAAACTGGCAGATCATCACCCGCGTCATGATCCCCGAGGCGGTCCCCTCCCTCATCCGGGGGCTTTCGATCACCACCATCACGCTGATCGGCTATTCCGCCATGGCGGGCGCGGTCGGCGGCGGCGGACTCGGCGACGTGGCGCTCCGCTACGGCTACCACCGCTACCAGGCGGACGTCATGCTCATCACGATCGTCCTGCTCGTTATCATCGTCTGCATCATCCAGATCGTCTTCGACCACGTGGCCAGCCGCGTGGATAAGCGCAACCGGTAACTTCGCCGTTATCGACCGGGACGCGGCCGCTCCCGGTATGATATAGATTCCATCTTGCTGATTGAAAAGGAGAAATGAATATGAACAAGATTTCCAGGCTGCTCGCGCTCGTTCTGGCGCTTGCGCTCGCCCTCTCGCTCGCCGCGTGCGGCGGCGAACCCGCTCCCGCCGAGGCCCCTTCGTCCGAAGCTCCCGCCGAGGCCGCGCCCTCCGGGGAAGCCGCCGAGCCCGCCGCCGAACTGGCCGTCCTCAAGGTAGGCGCTTCCCCGGCGCCTCACGCCGAAATCCTCGAGCAGGTGAAGCCGGTCCTCGCCGAACAAGGCGTCGACCTTCAGATCGTCGAGTTCACCGACTACGTCATGCCCAACAAGGCGCTTGACGCGGGCGACATCGACGCGAACTATTTCCAGCACTTCCCCTACCTCGACAACTTCAACGCCGAAAACGGCACCGATCTCGTCTCCGCCGCGGCGATCCACTTTGAGCCGCTCGGCGTCTATCCCGGCAAGACCACGTCCCTCGACGCGCTGGCCGACGGCGCGACGATCGCCGTCCCGAACGACCCGACCAACGAGGCGCGCGCGCTGCTGCTGCTCCAGAAGCTCGGCTACATCAAGCTGACCGACGGCGCGGGACTGGAAGCCACCCCGCTCGACATCGTTGAAAACACCAAAAACCTCAAGTTTCAGGAGCTCGAGGCCGCCCAGCTCCCCAACGTGCTGCCTGACGTCGACCTCGCGGTCATCAACGGCAACTACGCGGTGGGCGCGGGAATCGAAGGCACCGTGCTGACCACCGAGGACAAGGATTCCGAGGCCGCCCAGGAGTTCGCGAACATCATCGCGGTCCGCAGCGGCGACGAGTCCCGCGACGACATCCAGAAGCTGGTCGCCGCCCTTGAGAGCGACGCGGTCGCCGCCTTCATCAACGAGAAGTACAGCGGTACCGTCATCCCCGTGTTCTGAACAAACCCGGCATAATAAGGAGCCGCCCCATGGGGCGGCTCCTTTTCTTTCCGCTTTCCTGACAAAGAACGTTTGGTTCGGTCCTCCGCGGATTCTCCCCGCGGCCCCGTCTCACGGGAGGCGCCCGCGCCGATGGGCGGCGTTTGCCTGCGTGAAAAGTTTTTCACCGCTTTCTCAAAAGCGGCAGGAAAGCGCGCCGCAAACTTTGCGGCGCGCTTTTGTCAGCCCTTGTCCTTGGGCTTGAAGATCAGCGCGACGATGAGCGAGAAGAAGAGCGCGGCGGTGATGCCGGCGGCGGCCGAGGTGAGGCCGCCGGTCAGCACGCCGAGCAGCCCATCGGTTTGGATGGCCTCCCGGACGCCCTTGGCGAGCAGGCTGCCGAATCCGAGCAGCGGCACCGAAGCGCCCGCGCCCGCGAATTCGACCAGCTTGGGATAGAGCCCGACGCCGCCGAGCACCACGCCCGCGACCACGTATCCGGTGAGGATGCGCGCGGGGGTCAGCTTGGTGTAGTCGATGAAGACCTGGCCGACGGCGCAGATGACGCCTCCCAACAGAAACGCCTTGAGCAGGGTCATGAACAGTTCCATTACACGCGCCCTCCCGTCTTTTTGGAGGAGAGGTAGACGAGGTGCGCGATCGACGCGATGCTCTCCCCCTGCTGCACGACGGTGGGGCTCATGAGCGCGCCCGTCGCGACGAACAGAATGTCATTCAAGGTCCCCTTGCGGATGAGCGGCAGGATGTGCCCGCACATGACCGACGCGCTGCATCCGCAGCCGCTCGCGCCCGCGTGCACGTCCTGCTTTTCGAGGTCGTAGAGCATCAGGCCGCAGTCGGTGTGGTGATGCTCAAGGTCGTAGCCGTCCTTGCGCGTCAGTTCGCGCAGCAAGTCGGTGCCCACCTTGCCGAGGTCCCCCGTGATGATCAGGTCGTAGTTGGAGGGGTTGGTCCCCGTGTCCTCGAAGAAATGCTTGAGGGTCATGGCGGCGGCGGGAGCCATGGCCGCGCCCATGTTGTTCGCGTCGGTGATGCCCAGGTCCTCGATCGTACCGATCGTCACGGCCCGGACGAACGGCCCGACCTCGCCTTTTTCCAGGATGGCCGCGCCGGCGGCGGTCGCCGTCCACTGGGCGGTGGGGGTGCGCTGGCCGCCGTATTCGAGCGGCAGGCGGAACTGGCGCTCCGCCGAGCAGAAGTGGGACGAGGTGCAGGCGACCGCCCGTGTGATCGCGCCCGCCTCGAGGAAGACGGAGGAGACGGCGAGGCTTTCGGCCATCGTCGAGCAGGCGCCGAACAGACCGATGAAGGGCATGCCCAGCGCGCGGATGCCGTAGGTGGAGCCGACGCACTGGTTGAGCAGGTCTCCCGCGAAGATGCAGTCGATATCCGCCGGGGAGAGCCGCGCCTTTTCAAGCGCCTTGTTGACCGCCGTCTCCTGCATGCGGCTCTCCGCCTTTTCCCACGTCTTCTCCCCGAAATAGCTGTCCTCGTTGATCACGTCGAACGCCTGCGCGAGCGGACCCTCGGCCTCCTTCTTGGAGCCGACGGCCGCCGACTCGCGCACGCCCGGCGGGTCGTCGAAGACCACCGTGTATTTTCCCTTGCGTTTAGCCATGTGACACCCTCCTAATATAACCCGAACAGGTAGATGATCAGGCCGTAGACGACGCTTGCCGCGGTGCCGTAGACGATGACCGGGCCGGCGATGATGAACATCTTGGCGCCCAGCCCCAGCACGAGGCCCTCGCTTTTGAATTCGAGCGCCGGGGAGGCGACCGAGTTCGCAAAGCCGGTGATCGGCACGAGGGTGCCCGCGCCGGCGTATTTGGCGATATTGTCGTAAACGCCGAAGCCGGAGAGCAGCACCGCCAGGAACACCAGCGTCACCGACGCGGCGGTCGAGGCGGTCTCCTGCTCCAGCCCCGCGGATTGGTAAAGTTCGATGCAGACCTGCCCCAGCGTGCAGATGAGTCCGCCGATTAAAAACGCCAGGAGGCAGTTTTTGGGAAAGGGCGACGCGGGGGAGGCCTTTTTCGCCATTCTGCCGTATTCTTCGGGCGTCATTTTCATGAAAAAATCCCTCATTTCACAAAGAATCTCGCAGTTAGCTTTTGCACCAAACAAAATTTTATGCGGCAATTGCATTTCCGTGCGAAATTTGCTATACTAACCAGTGGCCTGACAGATACCTTTTTCTGGAAAATATTAGGATGGGGGCTTTTTAATGCCAGCTAGAGTGGTTGTCGGCGTCCAGTGGGGCGACGAAGGCAAGGGAAAAATCATCGATATTCTCGCCTCGCGCGCCGATGTCGTGGTGCGTTCACAGGGGGGCAACAACGCCGGGCACACGGTGGAGAACGGCGGCGAGGTCTATAAGCTGCAGCTCATCCCCTCGGGCATCCTCTATCCGGATACCCTCTGCTTGCTGGGCAGCGGCGTGGTCATCAACCCCAAGGGCATCCTCGGGGAGATCGACGGTCTGGAGGCGCGCGGCGTCTCCTGCAAAAACCTGCGCATCGACCCGCGCGCCCACGTCATCATGCCCTGGCACCTGCTGATCGACGGGCTCGGCGAAAAGATGCGCGGCAATGCGATGATCGGCACCACCAACAAGGGCATCGGCCCCTGCTACATGGACAAGGCGGAGCGTTCGGGGCTGCGGATCTACGACCTCGTGCACCCGGAGGTGTTCGCGGAAAAAGCGCGGCTCGCGGGTGAAATCAAAAACCGCCTGCTCACCGACTTCTACCACGCCGAGCCGCTCGATCTCGACGCCGTCATCGCGGAATACACCGCCTACGGCGACCGGCTGCGTCAGTATGTCGCGGACGTGTCGGTGCTCGCCTACAACGCGGTCAGGGAAAAGAAAGAGGTGCTCTTTGAGGGCGCGCAGGGCACCCTGCTCGACATCGATTTCGGCACCTATCCCTTCGTCACCAGCTCCCATCCCGTCTCGGGGGGCGTCTGCGTCGGCAGCGGCGTCGGACCCACCCTCATCGACGAGGTGGTCGGCGCGGCCAAGGCGTACACCACCCGCGTGGGCGCGGGCCCCTTCCCCACCGAGCTGCTCGACGCGACGGGGGACGAGCTGCGCAACCGCGGGCATGAGTTCGGCACCGTCACCGGACGGCCCCGGCGCTGTGGCTGGTTCGACGCGGTCATCATGCGCCACTCGGTCCGCGTCAACGGCCTGACCGCGCTGGCCATCAACAAGATCGACACCCTCTCGGGCATGGGGCCGCTCAAGGTCTGCACCGCCTACAAAAAGGCGGACGGCTCCGTCATCCGCGATTTCCCGCCCACGATCGACGAGCTCGCCGAGTGCCTGCCCGTCTATGAGGAGCTCGAGGGCTTCGACGGCGACCTGTCCGGCTGCCGCTCCTTCGACGAGCTTCCCGCCTCCTGCAAGCGCTACATCGCCGAGCTCGAGCGCCTGTGCGAATGTCCCATCAAGATGGTGGGCGTCGGCCCCGCCCGCTCGCAGAACCTCGAGAGAACGTGAAACAAAAAAGCCGCCTGGCAGGCGGCTTTTTTTACCGCTTTTGAAAAAGCGGCGCAAAACTTCTGACGCAGACGATACGCCGCCCGCCAGCACAGTCGCCTCTCGTGAGGCGTAGTCACGGGACGCGGCCGCGGGGAGTATCCGCGGCGGGCCTGAACCAAAAGTTCTTTGCCCGCTTTCTTTCAAGAAAGCGGAAAGAAAAAGGCCGCCCTTGCGGGCGGCCTTTTCTTTTCCGTTTCTCTCAGACGCCCCAGATTTCCCGCGCGTATTCGCGGATGGTGCGGTCGGAGGAGAACTTCCCGGCGTTGGCGGTGTTGATGAGGCATTTGCGGGCAAAGGAGGCGCGGTCGCGGTAGGCGCGGTTGACGCGCAGCTTTGCGTCGCAGTAGCTCTCGAAGTCGAGCAGCAGGTAATACTGGTCGGGGCGGTGCCAGCTCGCGCCGGTCATGAGCGAGTCGTAGAGCTCGCGGAACATGCCGGTGCCGCCGTCCGAGAAGGTGCCGTCCACGAGGGTGTCCACCACCCGCCTGACGCGGGGATTGTCGCGGCAGACCGCCTTCGGGTCGTAGGAGGATGCGGCGGAGGCGATTTCGTCGACGGTCGCGCCGAAGATGAAGTTGTTTTCCGCGCCCGCCTGCTCGACGATCTCGATGTTCGCGCCGTCGAGGGTGCCGAGGGTGACGGCGCCGTTCAGCATGAACTTCATGTTGCTGGTGCCGCTCGCCTCGGTGCCGGCGGTGGAAATCTGCTCGGAGACGTCGGCGGCGGGGATGAGCTTTTCGGCGTAGGAGACGTCGTAGTTCTGGACAAAGACCACCTGCATGCGGCCCTTCATGTCCGGGTCGCCGTTGACGAGCTTTGCGATCTCGTTGAGATACTTGATGATCCCCTTGGCGCGGTAGTAGCCGGGCGCGGCCTTCGCGCCGAAGAGGAAGACGGTCGGATAAAAGTCGCGCAGCCGCCCCTCCTTGAGGGCAAAATAGATGTCCAGGATGGAGAAGGCGTTGAGGAGCTGCCGCTTATACTCGTGCAGCCGCTTGACCTGGATGTCGAAGAGGAAATCCGGGTCCAGCTCCACCCCCTCGCGCGCCTTCACATAGGCGGCGAGCTGGCATTTTTTCTCCCGCTTGATCGCGAGGAACCGCTCGCGGGCGCTCTCGTCGTCCGCGCAGGGCTCGAGCCTTTTGAGCTCGTCGAGCTCGGTGATCCAGCCGTCCCCGATCCGCTCGGTGATGAACCGGGACAGCTCCGGGTTGCAGAGTGCGAGCCATCGCCGCTGGGTGATGCCGTTCGTCTTGTTGTTGAACCGCTCGGGCCAGACGGCGTACCACTCCCGGAGCGCCGTCTCCTTCAGAATTTCGGTGTGGATGCGCGCGACGCCGTTGGTCGAATGGGAGGCGAAGATCGCCATGCGCGCCATGTGGATGCGCCCGTCGTCGACGAGGTAGTAGGGGATCTGGTCCGCGCCGTTGATCCCCCTGTTGTGGAGGGCCTGCTTGAGGCCGTTTTGCAGCATGACGACATAGGGGTAGACCTCGGGGATGACCGAGAGGAAGAGCCCCACGTCCCATTTTTCGAGCGCCTCGGCCATGATCGTGTGGTTGGTGTAGGCAAAGACCCTCTGCGCGATGGAGAACGCCTCGTCGTAGCAGAGGCCGTGCTCCTCCATCAGCAGGCGGAGCAGCTCGGGAATCGAGACGGTGGGGTGGGTGTCGTTGAGCTGGACGGCGTATTCGTCCGCGAAGGCGGAGAAATCCTCCCCGTGCCGCCCGGTATACTCCCGCAGGACGCTCTGGAGCGACGCGGAGGAAAAGAAATACTGCTGTTTTAAGCGCAGGCGCCTGCCCGCGTCGGTGTCGTCGTTGGGGTAGAGCAGGTAGGAGATCTCCTCGGCGCGGTTTTTTTCGGCGACCGCGCGGTCGTACTCCTGGCGGTTGAAGAGGTCGAAATCAAAGGCCGAGAGGGGCTCCGACTGCCAGAGGCGCAGGGTGTTGACCGTCCTGCCGCCGTAGCCGATCACCGGCATGTCGTAGGGCACGGCGCGCACCGTCTGGCCGGCGAAGCGCACCTCGACCGCGTCCTCCTCCCGGCGCACGCTCCACGGGTCGCCGAAGCGCAGCCAGTCGTCTGCGCGCTCCCGCTGGAAGCCGTCCTCGAAGTACTGGCGGAAGAGCCCGTAGCGGTAGCGGATGCCGTAGCCGTCAAGCGGGATGTCATGGGTGGCCGCCGAGTCGAGGAAGCAGGCGGCCAGCCTGCCGAGGCCGCCGTTGCCGAGCGCGTCGTCCTCGATCTGCTCGAAGTCGGCCACGCTCCTGCCGTGCGCGCGCAGATACCCGTCCGTCCGCTCGAGCAGGCCGAGGTTCATGAGGTTGCTGTTCACCAGCCTCCCCATCAAAAATTCCGCGGAAAAGTAGCAGGCGCGCTTTTTCCCCGCGGGCTTTTTCCAGCTGCCGCGCAGGGAGTCCATCGCCGCCCGCGACACCGCCG
>NZ_CABUCJ010000069.1 GCF_902490045.1 uncultured Anaerotruncus sp. | reverse complement strand
ACGAAAAGGAACCAAAAGTCCGCTCAAGGGGACTTCCGCCAGTCCCCTTGAGAAACCTCCGGGAGAACCTTGCCAAGACCCGCAAATTACCGCCGCACCCCAAGGGTACACTAGCTGAGGGCTCAACCTAGTCTCGATTCTCCCAGCGTGTGGAGACGGAAGACGCGGAGCGCCCGCCGGGAGGGGGTACACGGGGGAGGGCGGCCCGGCCCGTGCCCAGAGGGCCCAACCTGGTTTCGGCGCTCCCAACAAGGGGAACAGGATAGCTCCCCACATGTTCCGCAGACTTCTGTGGCTTCGACAAAAGCGGCCGTCCAGTCGGACGGCCGCTTTTTTGTATGCAGTTAATCAGGTGGGGGCACACGGGGGAGGGCGACCCGCCCTCCGCCCGTGAGGCGCACGCGCATCGGCTTGACCGATCGCGGGGTCAGTTGCGGTCGGGAGCCGCAACTGACGTGCGCCCGTAGGCGCCCAGAATCTCGGAGACGTACATGATGTGGTAGTCCTTTTCGGGATACCAGCGGGCGTCGGGCTCGAGGTCGAGGAAGCAGGCGGGGTCCATGGGCTGGCGGTAGAGCTTGCGGCAGGTGAGCGCGAGCTCCGACTGCCCGAGCACCGGCGCGCCGTCGAGGGTGACGGCCTCGAAGCCGCAGACGGCGAGCTTCTCCTCCGCGCGGCCCGAGTGGGAGCCGCAGTAGTTCATCTGCTGGCGGTACTGCTCGGGCAGGAAGCAGACGGAAAACCGTTCGCTCCGGTCGAGCAGCTCGCGGGTAAACCGCTGGGGCCTCAGGAAGACCCAGGTGACAGGGCGGTTCCACATGATGCCCACGCCGCCCCAGCTCGCGACCATGGTGTTGACCTTTTCGCCCGACTGGGTGGTGATCATCGCCCATTTGTGGTGGATCGCTTCAAACGGGTTGACGGCCAGCTCGTAGGGGGATATTTTCTGCATATTCTATCATTCCTTCCGTATAGATTCTTCCATGTAATCCCTATTATAGCACGCCGCTTTTGCGAAAAGAACCTCTTTTTGTGCAACTTTACCCAATTAAATTTTAATGAAGCTGAATATTTATACGTAAAAATGCTTGCATTTGCATAAATATAATGTATAATAGGGGTATCGAATGAATGATTAACCAACGGAGGAATGAAATATGGAACAGAAATTCAAGAAAGTCATCCTGGCGTATTCGGGCGGGCTGGATACCTCTGTCATCATCCCCTGGCTCAAGGAGCACTACGGCTGCGAGGTGATCGCGGTCGCGGCGAACGTCGGGCAGGGCATGGGCGAGCTCGAGGGGCTCGAGGAGAAGGCGGTCAAGACGGGCGCTTCCAAATGCTACATCGAGGACCTCACCGAGGAATTCGTCAACGACTTCATCGTCCCGACCGTCAAGGCGGGCGCGGTCTACGAGGGCAAATACCTGCTGGGCACCTCCTTCGCGCGGCCGGTCATCGCGAAGCGGCTGGTCGAGATCGCCAAGAAGGAAGGCGCCGACGCGATCGCCCACGGCTGCACCGGCAAGGGCAACGACCAGGTGCGGTTTGAACTGACCATCAAGGCGTTCGCGCCCAACATGCCGATCATCGCCCCGTGGCGGTTCTGGGAGCTCAACTCGCGGGAGAAGGAGATCGCCTACGCGGAGGAACACAACATCCCGCTCAAGATCAACCGGGAGACCAACTACTCCAAGGACAAGAACCTCTGGCACCTGTCCCACGAGGGCCTCGACCTCGAGGACCCCGCGAACGAGCCGGACTACGACAAAATCCTCGAGATGGGCGTTTCGCCCGAAAAGGCCCCCGACAAGCCCACCTATGTGACGATCAGCTTTGAAAAGGGCGTGCCGGTCGCGGTCGACGGCCAGAAGATGAAGGCGGTCGACATCGTCTATAAGCTCAACGACCTGGGCGGCAAAAACGGCATCGGCATCATCGACATGGTCGAAAACCGGCTGGTCGGCATGAAGAGCCGGGGCGTCTACGAGACTCCGGGCGGCACCATCCTCTACGCCGCCCACCAGTCACTCGAGGAGATCACCCTCGACAAGGAAACCCAGCACTACAAGATGCAGATGGGCATCAAGTACAGCGAGCTCGTCTACAACGGCCAGTGGTACACCCCGCTCATGGAGGCGCTCAACGCCTTCGTCGACAAGACCCAGGAGACGGTGACCGGCGATGTGAAGCTCAAGCTCTACAAGGGCAACATCATCAACGCCGGCATGACCTCCCCGCACTCCCTCTATTCGGAGGAGATCGCCACCTTCGGCGAGGACCACGTCTACGACCAGGCGGACTCCGCGGGCTTCATCAACCTGTTCGGCCTGCCGATCAAGGTCAAGGCGCTGCTCGACGAAAAGAAGATCAAATAAAGAAACTGCACAGAGTTTTTAGCCGTAACGCGGGGACGTCTGCCTTCCGCGTTACAGGCATTTCACAACGGGAAAAGGAGTAGCCGGGATATGAAGATGTGGGCGGGACGGTTTTCCAAAGAGGTCGACGAACGGGTGAACGACTTCAATTCCTCCATCCGGTTCGACTGCCGGATGTATGAGCAGGATATCAAGGGCTCGCTGGCGCACGCCGCGATGCTCGCGGAGCAGGGGATCATCCCGCAGGAGGACGCGGACGCGATCGCAAGGGGGCTTGAGGGCATCCTCGCGGACCTCCAAAGCGGCGCGCTCGTCTTCGACCCCGGCGCGGAGGACATCCACATGTTCGTCGAGGCGGAGCTGACCGAACGGATCGGCGGCGCGGGCAAGCGGCTGCACACCGCGCGCAGCCGCAACGACCAGGTCGCGCTCGACCTGCGGCTGACGCTGCGGGAGGAGGCGGGGGAGATCAAGACCCTGCTGCTCGCGCTCATCACCGAGCTGCGCGACAAGGCGGCGGAGCACCTCGACACGGTCATGCCCGGCTACACCCATTTGCAGCGGGCGCAGCCGGTGACCTTCGCCCACCACCTGATGGCCTATGCCAACATGTTCCTGCGCGACGTGGAACGGGTGTCCGACGCGGCGGGGCGGATGGAATTCTGCCCGCTTGGCTCGGGCGCGCTCGCCGGGACGACCTATCCGATCGACCGGCAGCGGACCGCGGCGGCGCTCGGCTTCACGGCCCCGACGGCCAATTCGCTCGACGGGGTGTCCGACCGGGACTTCTGCATCGAGCTGGCGAACGCGGTCGCGGTCATCATGATGCACCTGTCGCGCTTTTCGGAGGAGATCGTGGCGTGGTGCTCGTGGGAATTCAAATTTATCGAGCTCGACGACGCGTTCGCGACCGGCTCGTCGATCATGCCGCAGAAAAAAAACCCCGACGTGGCCGAGCTGGTGCGCGGCAAGACGGGGCGGGTGTACGGCGATCTGATGACGCTGCTCACGATGATGAAGGGGCTTCCGCTCGCTTACAACAAGGATATGCAGGAGGATAAGGAGGCTGTCTTCGACGCGGTGGACACGGTGAAGCTGTGCCTCAAAACCTTTACGCCGATGCTCCACACGATGACGGTGCTCAAGGAAAACATGCGCGCGGCGGCGGCAAAGGGGTTCATCAACGCGACCGACTGCGCCGACTACCTGACCAAGAAGGGGGTTCCCTTCCGCGACGCGTACAAGATCACCGGCGGGCTGGTGGCGGAGTGCATCCGCCGGGGGCTGACGCTGGAAACCCTGCCGCTGGCGGATTACCAGGCGGCGAGCGCGGTGTTCGCGGAGGATGTGTACGGCGCGATCAACCTGGAAACCTGCGTGGAGGGCAGGCTCAGCGAGGGCGGGCCGTCTCCCGACGCGGTGAAAAAGCAGATTGCGCTGATTACGGCGTTTTTGGAAGAGAATCAAAACTAACATTTTGGAAAAGGGTGTGGGGAAACCTTTTGCAAGAGAAAAGGGTTCCCCAGGGGCTTTGCCCCCGGACCTACGGCCTTTGAAAAGGCCGGCGAAACTTTTGAGTTTTAGAGGTGCTACTATGGCGAAGATCAAAGCGGGCGTCATCGGCGCCACCGGCTACGCGGGACTTGAGATCGTGCGGCTGCTCCTCTCCCACCCCGCCGTCGAGGTCGCGGCCGTCTCCTCCGTCTCCTTCGAGGGGCAGGCGATCAGTGAAATCTATCCGCAGCTCACCGGCATCTTCGGCGAAACCCTCGTCGATGACGCCGCCGTCGTCGACCGGTGCGGCGTTGTCTTCGGCTCGCTGCCCGCCGGGCTCTCCGAACCCATCGCGCGCCGGTGCTTCGACGCGGGCAAGCTCTATATCGATATGGGCGCGGACTTCCGCCTCAAAAACGAGGCCGACTATAAGCGGTGGTACGGCAAGGACTACGCCGACCCCCAGCTGCACGAGGCCGCCGTCTACTGCATCCCCGAGCTGCACCGGGCGCGGCTTGCGGGCGCGAAGCTCATCGGCAACCCCGGCTGCTACCCCACCTCCATCGCGCTCGGGCTCGCGCCCGCCGTGAAGGCCGGCGCGATCGACCCTGCCACCCTCGTCATCGACTCCAAGTCGGGCGCGACCGGCGCGGGCCGCGGACTGGCCCTCAACACCCATTACACCGAATGCAACGAGGCGTTCGCGCCCTATAAGATCGCCTCCCACCGCCACACCCCAGAGATCGAGCAGACCCTCTCCGAGCTCGCCAGGCACGACGTGAAGGTCACCTTTGTGCCGCACCTGCTGGCGGTCAACCGGGGCATCGTCTCGACGATGTACGCAAATTTCACGCCCGGCTTCGACCTGGCGGCCGTGCGCGCGCTCTACGAGGAATTCTACCGGGACGAGGAATTTGTCAGGGTGCTGCCCGACGGGGCGGCCGCGAACCTCAAAAACGTGAAATTCTCCAACTACTGCCACATCTCCCTGCACGCCGACGCGCACACCGGCCGTCTGATCGTCGTTTCGACGATCGACAACATGGTCAAGGGCGCGGCGGGGCAGGCGATCCAGAATATGAACATCGCGCTCGGGCTCGATGAGGATGTGGGGCTCCGCATCATCCCGCCCGCGTTTTGAACTAAAAGGAGTGAACCGGCAATGTCCTATACATTCGTCGAGGGCGGCGTCTGCGCCGCGAAAGGCTTTTTGGCGGGCGCCGTCCACGCGGGCATCCGCAAAAACCGCGCCAAGAACGACCTCGCGCTCATCGTGAGCAAAAAGCCCTGCGCCGCCGCCGCGATCTATACGCAAAACAAGGTCAAGGGCGCGCCCATCCTCGTGACGCAGGCGCATCTGCGGGACGGCCGCGCAAAGGCCTTCCTCTGCAATTCCGGCAACGCCAACACCTGCAACGCCGACGGCGTCGACATCGCGACCGCCATGTGCGGGAGCGCGGCCGCCGCGCTGAAGATTTCGCCCGACGACGTGATCGTCGCGTCCACCGGGGTCATCGGCCAGCCGCTGCCGCTGGGGCCCATTACGGCCGCCATGCCGTCGCTCGCCGCATCCCTCTCGGAGGCGGGGAGCGCGGACGCCGCCGAGGCGATCATGACCACCGACACCAAACGCAAGGAGGTCGCGGTGCGCTTTTCGCTCGGCGGCAAAACCTGCACGGTCGGCGGCATCGCCAAGGGCTCCGGGATGATCCATCCCAACATGGCGACCATGCTCTGCTTTGTCACCACCGACGCGGCCATCGCCCCGGCGCTGCTCCAGAAGGCGCTCAAATGCGTCGCCGACGAGACCTTCAACATGGTCTCGGTCGACGGGGACACCTCCACCAACGACATGCTCTCCATCCTCGCCAACGGCGAGGCGGGCAACCCGGAGATCACCTCGATGGACGCCGATTACTACCACTTCGCGCAGGGGCTCATGATGGTCTGCCGCCAGATCGCAAGGGAGCTGGCCGCCGACGGCGAGGGCGCCTCCAAGCTGCTCGAGTGCACCGTGACCGGCGCGCCCGACAAGGAAACCGCCAGAAAGGTCGCCAAGTCGGTCGTCTGCTCGAGCCTCTTCAAGGCCGCGATGTTCGGCGAGGACGCCAACTGGGGCCGCATCCTCTGCGCGATCGGCTACACCGACGCGGAGTTTGAGATCGACCGGGTGGCGGTGACGCTCGCCTCCGACGCGGGGAGCATCCACGTCTGCGAAAACGGCGCGGGCGTTCCCTTCAGCGAGGAGACGGCCAAGACGGTCCTCGGCGAAAAGGAGATCCGCATCGAAGTCGACATGGGCCAGGGCGGCGAATCCGCCACCGCCTGGGGATGCGACCTGACCTATGATTATGTGAAGATCAACGGCGATTACCGCACCTGACCTGCGGCGGCCGGCGCGCCGTTCAGACAGCAACCATTCGGGAGGAGAGGGATACCATGCAGATTACGAACTCCGACAAGGCGCAGGTGCTCGCGGAGGCGCTGCCCTATATCCAGGATTACGCGGGCAAGGTGGTCGTCGTCAAGTACGGCGGCAACGCGATGGTCGACGGCGCGCTCAAGGCCGCCGTCATGAGCGACATCGTGCTGCTCTCGCTCGTCGGCATCAAGATCGTGCTGGTGCACGGGGGAGGCCCCGAGATCACCGAGACGCTCAGGGCCATCGGCAAGGAGAGCAGATTCATCGGCGGCCTGCGCTACACCGACGAGGAGACCCTCAAGGTGGCGCAGATGGTGCTCGCGGGCAAGACCAACAAGGACCTCGTCAACCTGCTCGAACAGCAGGGGGGCCGGGCCATCGGCCTCTGCGGCATCGACGGGCGGATGATCACGGCGAAAAAGATCGAGGGTGAGGCCGACCTCGGCTATGTCGGGGAGGTCACGGGCGTCGACGCGACCGTGCTGCGCGACGCGCTCGACGGGGGCTATATCCCCGTGATCGCGACCCTCGGCTGCGGGGAGGACGGCACCGTCTACAACATCAACGCCGATTCCGCGGCCTGCCGCATCGCGGCCGAGCTGCACGCGGAAAACCTCATCTCCATGACCGACGTGCGCGGCCTGCTCCGCGACAGGGAGGACGAAAACACGCTGATCCCCGAGGTCAGGGTCAGCGAGGTGCCCCTGCTCGTGCGGCAGGGGGTCATCGCGGGCGGCATGATCCCCAAGGTGGAGTGCTGCGTCGAGGCTGTGCGCCGCGGCGTCAAGCGCGCCTTCATCATCGACGGGCGCATCCCCCACTCGATTCTCATCGAGCTCATGACCAACGAGGGCATCGGCACGATGTTCCTGGGGTAACCGGGAGGACTTTGAAAGCCCCCCGGACCCCGAACCATTTGATTCGGGCATGGCGCGGCGCGACGCCATGCGCGCGACTTGTGAGACGGAAGGGTGTGGGGAAGCCTTTCACAGGATAAGAGGCTTCCCCGCGAACAGAAAGGGTGATGACCATGAGCCTCATGGAAGAGGACAGACAATATATCGCAAATACCTACGGGCGGTTCCCGCTCGAAGCGGCCAGCGGAAAAAACGCGACCTGCGTGGATGGCGATGGACGGGCGTACATCGATTTTTCGAGCGGCATCGGGGTCAACTCCCTCGGCTTCTGCGACGACGGCTGGGCCGCGGCGGTCGCCAGGCAGGCGGCCGCCCTCCAGCACATCTCCAACCTCTACTACACCGCGCCGATGGTAAAGGTGGCCAAAGTCCTCTGCGAGCGGACCTTCGCCGACAAGGTGTTTTTCTGCAACTCGGGCGCGGAGGCCAACGAGGGCATGATCAAGACCGCCCGCAAATACAGCTTCGACAAGTACGGCAAAGGCCGCCACAGGATCCTGGCGCTCGAAAATTCCTTCCACGGGCGCACGGTCACGACCCTCTCCGCCACCGGGCAGGAGGTCTTCCACCGTTATTTCGACCCCTTTACCGACGGGTTTTCCTTTGTGGAGGCGGGGGATGCCGCCGCGCTCGACCGCGCCGCCGACGGGGAGACCTGCGGCATCCTGCTTGAGCTCATCCAGGGGGAGGGCGGCGTTGTGCCGCTCGACCGGGAATTCGTCGCGGCGGCGGCGCGCATCTGCAAGGAGCGCGACATCCTGCTGATGGTCGACGAGGTGCAGACAGGGATCGGCCGCACCGGGAAGCTGCTCTGCTGCGAGCACTATGGGATCACGCCCGACCTCGTCTCGCTGGCCAAGGGGCTCGGCGGCGGGTTGCCGCTCGGCGCGGTGCTCTTCGGCGAAAAATGCGCCCATACGCTCGGCCCGGGAGACCACGCCACCACCTTCGGCGGCAACCCGGTGGCCTGCGCGGGCGCGGCCGAGGTGCTCGTGCGGATCGACGACCGGCTGCTCGCGCAGGTCGGGGAAAAGGGCGCGTACATCACGAAGGCGGTCGAACGGATGCCGCACGTCGTGAGCGTCGAGGGAAAGGGGCTCATGCTCGGCGTGACGCTCGAAGGGGTGAACAGCCGCGAAGCGGCGGCCGCCTGCCTCGAAAACGGGCTTATCATCCTGACGGCCAAGGCGAAGCTACGGATGCTGCCCCCGCTCACCATCACCTATCCGGAAATCGATGAAGGCTTAAAAAGACTGAAAGAGGTGCTCGAACATGAATCATCTGCTGAAACTGCTTGACCTTTCCACCGAGGAGATCATCGAACTGTTGAACCTCGGCGACCAGCTCAAATATGAGCTCAAACACGGCATCCGCCACCAGCACCTGAAGGGCAAAACGATGGGGATGATCTTCCAGAAATCCTCCACCCGGACCCGCGTCTCCTTCGAGGTCGGCATGGCGCAGCTCGGCGGTTCGGCGCTCTTCCTCTCGGCGCGCGATTTGCAGATCGGCCGCGGCGAGCCGGTGCAGGACACCGCGCGGGTGCTCTCGCGCTACCTCGACGGCATCATGATCCGCACCTTCGCCCAGCAGGAGGTCGAGGATCTCGCCAAATACGGATCGATCCCCATCATCAACGGCCTGACCGACTTCTGCCACCCCTGCCAGGTGCTCGCCGACCTCATGACCATCCGCGAATACAAGGGCGGGCTTGAGGGGCTCAAAATGTGCTACATCGGGGACGGCAACAACATGGCCAACTCCCTCACCGTCGGCGGCCTCAAAACGGGGATGTCCGTCGCGGTCGCGACCCCCGCCGACTACCGGCCCGACCCGGCGGTCCTCGACTTCGCCAAACCCTATGGGGACAAATTCCTGCTCACCTCCGACATCCGCGCCGCGGCCGAAAAGGCCGACGTCGTCTTCACCGACGTGTGGGCGTCGATGGGCATGGAGGAGGAGGCGGAGAAGCGCCGCGCCGCCTTCAAAGGCTACCAGGTGAACGAGGAGCTGCTTGGGGTCTGCGCGCCCGACGTGATGGTGCAGCACTGCCTGCCCGCCCACCGCGGCGAGGAGATCACCGACGAGACGTTTGAAAAGCACGCCGACGAGATCTTCGACGAGGCGGAAAACCGCCTGCACGCCCAGAAGGCCGTCATGGTCAAGCTGATGGCGGGCAAATAAGATCAAAAAGCGGGAGGCCCTGAAGGGCCTCCCGCTTTTGGGGCCTGCAGCAAACGGGCGCGCGATTGACACTGATTCCGCGATGGGATAGAATAGACACAAACCCGGGCGGCAACGCCGAAAGGATGGACCAATGAACGTGAAAAAGCTGCTGGCGCTTCTGCTGGCGATCATGCTGACAGCCTCCCTCGCCGCCTGCGGGCAGAAGGACCGGGGAGGGGAAAGCTCCTCCTCCGCGCCCGAGGAGGAGCCAGATCCCAACTGGCCGGTCGCGATCGGCGACATCCGCATCCCCGAAAAGCCGCGCGCGGCCGTCTCCCTCTCGCCAGCGCTGACCGAGGTGATCTTCGAGCTCGGCGCGGAGGACCAGCTTGCGGGGATCAGCGACTTCTGCGACTACCCCGGCGGGACGGACGGCCTGCCCCGCTGCGGCACCGCCGCGCTGCCCGATTTCAAGGCCCTCTCGGAGATCCGGCCCGACGTGGTCTTTTCCTCCTCCGCCCTCTCCGAGGCGGACACGGTGAAGCTCCAGCAGATGGGCGCGGAAGTGGTCGTGCTGTCCCGCGCGCATTCGATGGACGAGCTGCGCGCGACCTACCTGAATACAGCGGTCGTGCTCGGCGGGCTCGAGGACGGCGACCAAAACGGCTATGACACCTTCCGGGCGCTTGAAAAGCGCTGGGACGCGCTGACCGGCGCGGCCGCGCAGGTGACCGAACGGCTGGGCGGCATCTACCTGCGCCAAACGCCGCTCATGATGGCGACGGGGGACACCTTCGAGGGGGAGCTGCTTGCCGCGATCGGCATTGAGAACGACGCGGCGGCGTACACCGGCTGGGAGTACCCCGCGGACCAGGCGGCCAACCTCTATCCCGATATCATCTTCTACGACGAGGGGGTCGACCCGGACTATTTCAAGGGCACCCAGGTCTACAACACGACCGACGCCTACAAGCAGGGGCGGATGTACCCGGTGGACGGCGCCGCCCTGGAGCGGCAGAGCGGCAGGATGTTTGCCGAGCTGGAAAAGATGTTTTCCGAGGCGTATCCCGAGCTGGCCTCCCTGCTTGACGCGCCGCCCGAAGGGGAACCGGAGGCGGAGTCCTCCTCCCCGGAGGAGGACGGCGGGGAGGACGGGATGCTCGACATCAGCGATATGACACAGGTCGGATAGCGTAACAGGCGGGACCGGGGCGAAGCCCCGGTCCCCGGTTTCTTTTACGGGTGATTGCGTTAGAAGCTGAACTCATCCTCCCAGGGGAAATCGCCGCTGGATTCCACATCCCTCGGCCAGTGGGCGCACCACGCCGGCAGCGGCGGGGCCTCCACCCGGTCGAGGCTGGGGGTGTAGGGCTTGAGATCGAGGAGGGGACTGCCGTCCTCCGCGTCGATGTAGGAAAGGCCGATCACGCCCGCCTTGGGGTCGAGATGGGTCACGGCCGCGCAGGAGAGGGCAACGGGGTTGGGGCGCATGGGTGAGCGGGTGGCAAAGACCCCTAGACACTCCGGCCCTCTGGCATAGGGGGACCGCTCGATCAGGTTTTCACGGGAGCGGGTGTCGTCGCAGCCGGAAAACCACCAGAGGATATTGAGATAGCCGAAACCTTCCAGCCCAACCATCGCCGGACGATAGGCCGGGTCGAGCTCCAGGCGGAAGCCGCCGTCATCCGAACGCACGTGGCCGATCGGTTTTACAGAATAGCTGATGTCCATAAAAAACCTCCTGTTTGATTTTTTACGGTACCGTTGCTTCCAGTATAACAGCACGTTTTGATACTACAAGCCCCCATTTTGAAAAACCGCAAATCCGTCCCCATGCATTGACGGGGCGGGGGGCGAACGCGTATAATAGCCAAAAAGGGACAACGCGGGCAGGAAGGTGGATGCGGATATGATCAGCGGCGCGCAGGCGATGGTGAAATGTCTTGAGGCGGAGGGGATTTCAGTGGTGTTCGGGTATCCCGGCGCGGCGATCTGCCCCTTTTACGACTGCCTCGGACAGTCGTCCATCCGGCACATCCTCACCCGCAGCGAGCAGAACGCGGGCCACGCCGCGAGCGGCTACGCCCGCGTCACCGGGAAGCCCGCCGTCTGCGTCGCCACCTCGGGCCCCGGCGCGACCAACCTCTTCACCGCGATCGCCACGGCCTATGCCGACAGCATCCCGCTCATCGCGATCACTGGGCAGGTGGAGACGGGGCTTCTGGGCCGCGACGTCTTCCAGGAGGTCGACACCACGGGCGCGGCGGAGCCGTTCACCAAATACTGCTACCTCGTCAAGGACGCGGCGGATATCCCGCGCGTCTTCCGGGAGGCGTTTTATATCGCGTCGACCGGGCGGCGCGGGCCGGTGCTGATCGATATGCCCTTCGACGTCCAACGGCAGCTGATCGATTTCCGCTACCCGCAGGAGGTGTCGATCCGGGGCTACAAGCCCCGTTTCCGGGGACATGCCGTGCAGGTGAAACGGGTCGCGGAGGCGATCCGCGCCGCCAAGCGCCCCCTGCTCTGCGTGGGGGGCGGCGCGGTCGCGGCGGGCGCCCAAAAGCAGGTGCGCGCCCTTTGCGAGGCGGTTTCCCTTCCCGCGGTGAGCACCCTCATGGGCATCGGCGCGCTGCCCGCCGGGCACCCGCTCTATTTCGGCATGCTCGGGCAGAGCGGCGGCTGCGCCGCCAACGAGGCGGTCGCCGAAAGCGACCTGCTCATCATCCTCGGCGCGCGCGCCGACAACCGCGCGATGGCCAGGCCCGACCAGATTGAGGCGGCGACCACGGTCGTGCACATCGATATCGACGCGGCGGAGATCGGCAAGAATGTTGGCACCACCATCCCCCTTGTGGGGGACGCGGCGGCGGTGCTCGAACAGCTTTTGGAGCAGTCCCCGCGTGGCGAATGGGGCAAGTGGCTCGAATGGCTGCGCGCCCGGCGCGCGGGTGAGGCCGTCCCCGCCGCGTCTTCGCCCAGGCCGGGCTGTGTCGACCCGGAGGCGTTCGTGCGCCTGCTCTCCTCCAGGCTGGAGCCCGACGCGATCTATGTCTCCGACGTGGGGCAGAACCAGATCTGGTCGGCGAAAAACTGCTTGGTCAGGGACGGGCTCTTCCTTACGACGGGCGGTATGGGCACGATGGGCTACGCGCTGCCCGCCGCCGTCGGCGCGAAGCTGGCCGCCCCCGGATGCCAGGTCGTCGCGGTCTGCGGCGACGGGGCGTTCCAGATGGCGATGATGGAGCTCGCCACCGCCAACCAGCATGGGGTGCCGGTCAAGCTCGTCGTCATGCGCAACGACATGCTCGGCATGGTACGCGAAATCCAGCAAAAGGAATACCGGGGCCGGGAGACGGCGGTCGCCCTTTCGGGCGGGCCGGAGATCGGCGGGATCGCCAGGGCGTACGGCATTCCCTTCGACCGGATCGATTCCATGGAAGAGGCCGAAGCCGCGGTGGAACGGTTCCTTGCGGCGGACGGCTCGTATCTTCTCGAATGTGTCGTCGACCCGCGGGAGGAAACCCGCTGACAGGAGGAAAAGCATATGAAACAGATCATGTCGGTGCTGGTGGAGAATAAGGCGGGGGTGCTCTCCTGCACGGCGGGACTCTTTGCGCGCCGGGGATTCAACATTGAAAGCCTCGCGGTGGGGGAGACGGAGGACCCGACCATCTCCCGCATGACGATCGTCGTCGAAGGGGACGAACGCACGATCGAGCAGGTGGAAAAACAGCTCAACAAGCAGATCGACGTCATCAAGGTCAAGCTCCTGGAGACCGACGCGGCAACCCGCCGCGAGCTCATCCTCATCAAGCTGAGCGCCGCCCAGCAGAACCGCGGGGAGATTATCGATATCGCCGCGATCATGAACGCCAAGATCGTCGACCTCTCCCGCACCACGCTCACGGTCGAGATGTGCGACCGGCCCGAGCGGGTCGACCTGCTGATCGATATGCTCACCCCCTACGGCATCGCCGAGATCGCCCGCACGGGGATGATCGCCCTCCAGAAGGGAGCCGATGCCATTCGGAAATGAAAATGCCGCCCTGCGCCCGGCGGGCTTGCCGGTCCCGCCCCAGCAGGTGACAGATATTTCGCCCTGCGGTCGGAAGGCTTTCTTCGCGCCCCTCCGG